>NYZC01000396.1 GCA_002686995.1 Phycisphaeraceae bacterium
AGGCGATGTCGCTGTGCATCGTCGATGGAGGCCGACGCCGCCAACGGGCGATGCAGCCGGTCGACGCCAGGCAGAGTTTTGAGACAGAGCCCACAGAGCCTAAACCCTCAAATACTCCAATCGTTACCGCGCATCCTCGTGATGAGCCATCCCTTCTCAGCGGTCTTGGTGACCGCGACCAGAAGCTTCTCGTCCTCCTTGCCGTGCAGGTAGGTGACCCAGACCACGCCGCGGCTGATCTCGACCCGGTCGCGCCGCTCCAGCATCGGGCGCAGCGCCCTGAAGAAGCCCTCGATGGGCGTGCCCTTTCCGCCGACGTTGCGAATGTTCTTCTGCGCCGTCTCGTCGAACAGCCTGAGCGCGCCGTTGTAGTTGCGGCGCGCGACCTGCGTCTTGACGCGGTCGATCACCTTGAGCGCCTGCTTGCGCTCCTCCGGAGAAAGGGTCGGCCCACAGCCCGCCACCCAGAGGGCAAGCGCCGCGACGAGCATCCGGATTCCCGGCCTTGCGTACTGCAAACTGTCACTGCCCCGAAAATGAACCTGGCGCGCTGGCAACGAGATTCGCGAAGCTGAAGGACTCACGGATGGACACCGATGAACACGGATTGACGACCGATCTCCGTTCGTCCCGGCGTCGTCCGTCGTCCTCAACGTCGATCGATCGCACGCTGGCGATCGAGGACGAAGGACGAGGACGAGCGGCCCTTTCGTGATCTCCAGGTGCCGCACGGCGGCATCGGTCACTGGCGCGGCGACCGCCCCCGGGCGCGTCAGATCGAGCCGCCCAGCGCGTAGATTTCCTCGGCGTCGAGCACGCGGTCGTTCGACTCGAACAGGCTGGCGACCGCGGCGCGGTGAATCTTCATCTTGGTGCCGCCGACGCCGATCGCGCCGTAGGCCTTGACGGCGCCGATGTCGCGTGCCTTGTCCGTCACGCCGATCGCTTCGATGCCCAGCGGCGGCACCGCGTTCAGATCAATCGCGACCTTGAGGTCCGTGACCTCGTTCATCACGGACGCCGGCAGCAGCTCGACGCCCGCCTTCCCGGCCGCGATCACCACGTCCACGCCCTCGAGGCCGCGTCGCAGCGCGTCCTCGTCCGTGATCACGCACGGGACGACCTCCTGCGGCGGCTTCACGGCGGCGTTGATCCGGTCGGCGCTCGCCGAAGCGCGCTGGTCGGACCGGCTCGCGAGCCGGATCGAAGCGCCCTGCCGGGCCAGGAGGCGCGCCGCCCGCTGTCCGACGGGGCCCGTGCCGGCGAGCACGAGCGCCGAGCAGTGATCGAACTCGAGGTGACGGCCCGCCGCGATCACCGCGGCCGCCGCCGTCGTGTTCGCGCCGTTGGCGTCGAGCATCACCGACACGCTGAGCGACCCGAGAAACGACGACCTCACGCGCGCGAGCACCTGCTCGCCGAGATCGACGTCGCTGCCGCAGATGAACATGGCGGTGTGACGAAGCTCATCGGGGGCACGGGTGAAGATCGCGCCGTGCACCAGCGACTGCACCTGTTCCAGCGTCACCCGGCTGTAGGCGAAAAGCTGATCGACCCCGGCGTCGACCGCCACGACGCGATCGAAGCTGTTGGCCTGCTCGTCCGTGTCGAGCAGGATCAGGATGTTCGAACTGGCCATCGGCTCAACTCCGCAGCGCGGCCTCGGCTCGTTCGATGAGCTGGCCCAGCGTCACCTGCCTGATGCCGTCCGCCAGCGCGACGCGCACCGTCTCGTCCCGACGGGCCTCGACGCGCCGGACCGCCGAGATCATCGACGAATGGTTCGAGCGGCCCAGCGCGGCCGCGATCTCGGGATAGCTCATCGCGGTCATCTGCCGCGCCAGGTAGATGACGACGGTCCGGGCAAGCACCACGCGACGGCTGCGGCCCTGGCTCATGATCTGCTCGCGCGAGACCTCGAGCAAGTCGGAGACCTTCTCGAGAATCATGCGAACGTTGACGCGCGGCGAAGGGCGGTCGCGCTGCTCGGCCTCGACGAGGCGGTGCAGCAGGGCATGGCCGATCGGATCGCCGCACTCCGGCGCGTGCCCGACGGTCGATGGGGTCGAGGACGTCGGCGCGGGCGCGACCGCCACGGCCTCCGCCCCGCCGTCGGCACGGCGCTCGCCCGCCAGCCGTGCCAGCGCATGCAGCTTCGTCAGGGCGCCCTCGATCTCACGGACGGAATCCTGGTGACGGTTGGCGAGCGCCGTGATGACGCCGTCCACCAGGGACAGACCGCGCTGGCGCGCCAGCGCACGGACGATTCTGATCCGCGTCGTAGTGTCCGGCGGATCGACCTGAACGACCATGCCGCGCAGGCAGCGGCTCACCAGCGCCTCGCTGAGCTTGTGGATCAGCTTGGGATGGCTGTCGCTGGCCAGGACCACCCGTGCCCCGCCGAGGTCCATCTCGTCGAAGCTGTGGAGGAACTCCTGCTGTGTCGCCTGCTTGCCGGCCAGGAAGTGCACGTCGTCGACCGCGAGCAGATCGAGGCCGCGTATCCGGCGCCGAAACCGGTCCGTGCGGTTGGCCCGCATGTTCGAAAGGAACTCGTTGGTGAACTGCTCCGCGGTCGTGTAGTGCACCCGCACGTCGGGCCGCAGCTCGGCAGCGCGTCGGCAGATCCCCTGCAGCAGGTGCGTCTTGCCCAGCCCGCACCCACCGTGGATGAACAGGGTGTGGGTGGGGTCGGACGGCTCCTCGACGAACTGGCACGCCGCGGTAAAGGCCAGCTCGTTGCCCGGCCCGACGATGAATTGCTCCAGCCGGTGCCGCAGGCGGCGGGTTGCCGCGACGGCCCGGGCCGGCGCCGGCTCGGGCTGGATCGGTGCCGCGTCGGTCGAGGCGCCGTCGAACACGCCTGCGTCCACGGCGACGTCGAACTGCACGTCGTCGCCGAGCGCGTGCGCGACCGCGTCGCGCAGGTGGCGCACGAAGTGACGGCCGATCCAGTCGGCCACGAATCGGTTGGGCACGCGCACGCGCAGGCACCGCTTGCGCTCGTCGTAGTCGAAACGCGCCGACTGGTCGAACCACATGTTGTAGCGCTGCTGCCCGACGGCCTCGGCCAGTCGATCGGCAACGCGCGCAATGACAGAACCTGTAGCTGTGACAGTACTCACCATCAATGTCTCTAACGAATTAAGAACGAATCTTGATCGAACGACGGAGACGCTGGAGGACATCCGACAGCGCCGGTCAGCGCCCAGTGATCACCCTGTCGGCCGCTCGGCGGCCGTGATCGACCCGGTTATGGCCCAAAAAAGTTTTCCGATTCGTGCCGCGTCAGACGAAGGCTTCAAATTGAGTTCCACGGGAATTCCCTTGAAGTTCCGATTCGCGGAAGGCCGTCGCAGCGGCCCTTGAAGTCGCCGAAGACGAAGAATAATGGGCCCGCGCGTCGGCTTCAACCACCTCGTCCGTGATCACAGGTCCCCCGACGTTACACACCCTGAAACAACAAGGCTTTGGATCGCGGAACTTTTTTTTATCCACGGCTCGTTTGCGCGATCAGGAGAATTTGTGGAAAACTTGCACGATCGGCACATATCGTGACAACCCCATACTTTCTTTGACCTTAAAAGGAAGCGTCCGCGCGCGCAGTCGGCGCCGGCGCCGAACCGACGATGTGAATCATCGCCTGCTTGCACGCGGTCGACGTGAAACGCAGGTTGCGGTAGAGCCGTCGGGCGGGCTTGTTGGCGCGGTCGACGGCCAGAATCATGCGCTGCGCGCCGTGACGCGACGCCGCGCTGAGGCCGTGCTCCATCAGGTTGTGCGCCAGGGCGCGGCGCCGCCAGGCGCGGCTCACACCGAGGTAGACCAACTCCATCACCGGCTGCCCCGGCACGCCGTTGATGAGCATGACCGCCACGGGCTCGCGATCCCGGTGCAGCACGATCCATAGATCCGGGTGAAAGACCCCGGTGGCCATGTGACCGGCGAGGATGTCGTCGATGCGGCGCACGCCGAGCAGGCCCGGGCAGTCGAGCGTGTCCTCGTAGCTGGCGAGGATGGCGTCGGCGAACAGGTCCCGCGCTGCCTCCGACCACGTCGTGCACTGGCAGGCCCCGTCCAGTTCGAGCGGGCGGTCGCCGGTGATCAGGCCTCGCTGCAGGTACATCAGCTCGGCAAGGCTCGTGAAGCCGGCGTCCTGCATGACCGCGATCTCAGGGCGCTGATGCGGATCGAACAGGGCCTGGATCAGGCGTATGCGATCCGGATCCTGTGCCGCGCGGACGGTCCGCAGCAGTCCGGACGCCGCCGTCCGCGCGTCGCGATCCGCCAGCGGCGAGAGAAACAGCATGCCGGTCCGGCCGGCATTCGGAATGATGAGCGTGGCCGCGCAGGGCCGGCCCCGGTGCTCCGCGATCCAGAGATCGTCCAGCGCGAAGTCGTGGTCGCGCGCGAACTTCACGAACGTCTCGACGGCCGAAGGATTGCCGTCGACGGCGCCGGTGATCAGCAGCGACAAGCCGTCGCGCATCTGCGCGGACGACGCCCTGGAAATAGCCAGGTCATCGTCCGTGTGTCCCGGACTGACCGATTGATCCACCACGCTGGGAGGCGATTTTACCGGGATCCGGGATCCGGGTCTCGGGCTCCGGGATCCGGGGATTGAGGTGCATCCGGCACCAGGTTGCCGCGCATCAGACCCGAGGGCTGACGCCCACGGTACGCCAACTGCTTGCGCTACATGCGCGCCCACGACCGACGTACCGCGCGGCGTAAGTCCGCGGGTGGCACGCGCACAAGATCCAGAAGCAGGACGTACGCTCGATTCGCACCCCGAAACCCGGAACCCGCTCACGTGCTTGTACCCGCTTCCGCCCGGGTTTATGATGATGGGTCGATCCGGACGGGAGCCGGAACCACAGGATCGCGACCTGGACAGGACTCTTCCCATGCGGCTGATCGCATTCGTCTCGATCACGGCGGCGCTGCTCGGTCTCGCCGGCTCCGCCGCCGCGTTCCCGCAGCCCTCGCTCGTCCGGCAGTCCTGGGAGCTGGACGTGGAGGTGCAGACGCCGAGGACGATCGCCGTACGCGGTCTCGACGGCAAGGCGCGCTGGTACTGGTTCATGCAGTACAAGGTGACCAACCGGACCGACACCGAGCAGTTCTTCGTGCCCGACATCACGATCGCCACCGATCAGGGCGACATCATCACCGCCGGCCGGGGCGTCCGCGCGAGCGTGTTCCTGTCTATCCGCAAGCAGCTAGGCAACCCGCTGCTCGAGAACCCGATCCGGATGGCCGGGCGCATGCTCATCGGCGAGGATCACGCGCGCGAGAGCGTCGCGATCTGGCCGGTCTTCGAGAGCGACGTCGACCGGATGAAGCTCTTCGTCGCCGGCCTCAGCGGCGAGACGCGCATGATCCGCCACCCGCTCGACGGCAAGGAGGTCGTCCTGCGCAAGACCCTGATGATGGTCTACCACACGCCGGGCAGCGACACCCGTCCGCAGGTGCAGCCCATCCGGCTCCGGCGCAAGACCTGGGTGATGCGCTGAGACCACCGCTTCAAATGCCAGGGGTCAACCACCACGGTTCCGAGACGGCTGTTTCGCGGCCTCCGAACGCGCAGTCGGTGCGGGCCTGCTGATCCTTTCCCTTGACACCCGGCCCTTGCTCACCGTGTGTCCGCGACCAGCACGCGGGCAAGTCCCTCGTGATCGTCCAGGACGCCGACCGGCGCCAACGAGTCGTCCTCCGCGACCAGTGCCAGCGCCGCGTCGCGCTGGACGTCCGCGATCTCGACGACCAGCTGGCCGGGCCGGTCGAGTCGCGCCGGCGCGCCGGCGACGATGCGGCGGACCATCGACAGGCCGTCGGCGCCCGCGCGCAGCGCCAGCGCCGGCTCATGGTCGCGCACGTTCGGGGCGACGTCGGCCCACTGCGCGTCGCTGATATACGGCGGATTGCTCACGAGGTAGCGGCATCGCCGATCGGACGCGAACGGCTCGAACAGGTCGCCTTCGACGAACTCGATCCGGTCGTCGACCCCCTGCGACCGGGCATTGGCCCGGGCCACCTCGAGCGCTTCGGGGCTGATGTCCGTCGCGACGACCCGGCAGCCCGGGACGTGCCGCGCCAGCGCGATCGCGATCGCGCCGCTGCCCGTGCCGATCTCGAGCACGAGCGGCTCGGCGAACCCCTCGGTGCGCCGCGCATGCTGCACGACGTGCTCGACGAGCGTTTCCGTGCTCGGTCGCGGAATCAGGACGGCGGGCGTCACGTCCAGCGTCATGGAAAAGAACGGCGCGCGGCCGGTGAGGTAGTCGACCGGCTCGTGGTCGCTCGCGCGCTGCACCAGCGCGCGAAACGACGCCCGTTCACCGTCGCTGGCGGGCCGGTCCGCGTCCATGTAGAGGTTCAGCCGCGGCACGTCCAGCACGTGCGCGAGCAGCATCTCCGCCGCGAGACGCGGTGAATCGAGGCCATGGCGCTCGAAGTGCGTGGTGGTCCAGGCGAGCAGTCGCCGCGTCGTCCAGGCTTCCATGGCACCGCCGATTCTACGGGCATTGCCGAACCGGGCCGTCTCCGGCCCGGTGTCGGCAACGCCCTCCGGGCCGAGACGGCCCGGCTCGGTGCGACCATCCCGATGAACGCACAGCGAAATCCGTGCCCGATCGCCAATCGCAATCCATATTTCTAAAATCAGAAACGAATGCACACCGCCCTGATCGCCGACAACGCATGGCTGGCTGACGAATTGGGGATGTTCCGGTTTCTCGTCGTCGGCCTGCTGGGCGAGCAGGTGCGCGTCGCCCAGGTCGTGCCGGAAGGGACCGGTGAGAGCGTGACCAGCGCGTTCGGGGCACGCCTGACCTGGCAGGACCGACGCCACGACCTGCTGCGGCGACACCAGCTGGCCGGGCTCGTCCCGGCGCTGGACGAGCTGCAGGTCGGGGTGCTCCACGCCCTCGACGGTCGTGTCTGGTCCGGCGCCCTGAAGATCGCGCGGAAGCTGCAGGTGCCCGTCGTGCTCAACCTGGCGTCCGCCGCGGACCTCGATCGGCTCGTCCCGCTGCGCCGGCAGCTCTCCGGTATGCGTGCCGGCTTCGCCGCCGCCACGACGGTGCTCGCGGAAGCGGCGCAGCCGATGGTCCCGGAGTCGGTGCCCGTCGAGCTGGTCGCGCCCGGCGCGCAGGTTCCGCCCGCGCCCAACGTGGCCCCCGGCGACCGCAGCCTCTGTATCGTCATCACCGGCGACGGCACCTTCGACGACGACGTGCGCGCGCTGCTGGAGGCGCTGGCCGTGTTCGTCGCCGACGAGCCCGACGCCCTGCTGTTTCTGGATTGCCCCGGGCGCGACACGCGCGATCTCTGGCAGGCCGTCCAGCAGTACGGCCTGCTGCACCAGGCGAGCATGATCCCCAGCAACACCGATCACCGGCGCCTGCTCATCGGCGCCCACCTTCTGATCCAGCCCCAGGCGCTGGGGCGCGCCCGCAGCATGACGCTCCAGGCGATGGCGTGCGGCATTCCCGTCATGGCGCGCGAGGATCCATGGCTCGACTACCTGATCGACGGCGAGACCGCATGGGTCACCGCGAAGTCGGACGTCAGCACCTGGCTCGAGATGATCCGGCGCCACGACGGCCCCGCCGCCCGGCGGCTCACGGAGTCGGCCCGCGACTGGGTCCGACGGCACCACCTCGCCGCGCGCCTGGTCGATCGCACCGTGGACCTGTATCGAAAGCTGACGGGCGAAGCCTACCGCTTCCCCGACGGATGAGAGGCTCGTCATGTGGGTGGCCGCCAACATCGCGGAGTTCGAACAGCATCGTCGCACGATGAACGAGGTGGCCATGGTCCCCACGCTCGGGGCCCTGCACGCCGGGCACCTGTCGCTGCTCGAGCGGGCGCGCACGATCAGCGACGACGTCCTCGTCACGATCTTCGTCAACCCGACGCAGTTCGGGCCCGGCGAGGATTTTCGCGAGTACCCCCGGCGCCTCGACGCGGACCTCGAGATGTGCGCGTCGGCGCAGGTCACCGGCGTCTTCTGTCCCGAAGCGGACGAGATCTACGCGCCCGAGGTGCCGAGCTGCGAGGTCGACGTGCCGTCGCTGACCGGCACGCTCGAGGGCGCGTGCCGTCCCGGCCACTTCAACGGCGTGTGCACGGTCGTGCTGAAGCTGCTGCTGATCACGCGGCCCGACTGGCTGTGCATGGGGGCGAAGGACTACCAGCAGCTTCGGGTCGTCCAGGCGCTCGTCGCGGACCTGCGACTACCGATCGGCATCGTCGCGTGCGAGACCGTGCGCGACGAGGACGGGCTCGCGCTGTCGACGCGCAACGACTACCTCGACCCGGCGCAGCGGCGCCGCGCGTGCGGGCTCTACAAGGCGCTGAACGAGGCGAGGATGCTCATCGACTCGGCGGGCGAGACCGATCCGGCGCGCATCGAATCGTCGATGGAGCAGGTGATGCGCGCCCATCGGATCGATGTGGATTACGCTGCGGTGCGGCACCGGCTCACGCTGGCGCCCCTGGACATCATCGACCTTCAGGTGACCGGCGGCGTGACGCTGCTGGTGGCGGGTCGGGTCGACGAAACCCGCCTGATCGATAATCTCGAGGTGATGCCGGCGTAATCAAGGAGCCCGGCGTCCCTGAATGCATGCGATCGTCCGAATGCCCGTACCGATCGTCCGCGCCGATGCGACGACGGACGCGAGGTTTCACGGCGCCGTCGATCCGGCCGTTGATGCGGCCATCGATCCGGCCGTCGATGCGACCGTCGATCCGGCCGTCAACCATGCCCTCCAGGAGTTTCGGCGCCGTCTCGGAGGCTCGTGACGCCCCGGAGACCCGCCTCGGCCTGACCTCGAAGACGGTGTTCGCGGAGATGAACTCCAGGAACGCGCCATCCTGCTCCGGGCTTGCGTTCGGCTGCAACGTCCCGTCGCGCAGGACGAGGTAATCGAGCCGATCCACCCGGGCGCTGAACCCTTGTCCAATCCGGTAGTACCGCGGTCCGTAGATGCCAAGGTCCGGGGCCCCGTGCGCCCGATAGAGCCCCGTCTGCTCGCCCTGGATTCGAAGCCCGACCTGGACCCGCCGCATGCTCCGCGCCAGCGGATCGAGGTCCTCGATGCCCTGATCCACCGGAAGCAGCTCGATCTCACGCTGGGCCGGCGCGGGACGGGCCAGCGCGGCGAGCGCGACGGGCACGACGAGCACCGCGACTAAAGGGCGGCGCGCGCCAACGCATCGCCCGTGGTTCTCCATCGCGGGCCGGGTACGGTTCGATCTCGATCCAGGACCGTCTACTTGACCACCTCTTCCATCGGCGCGATCTCGACCGCCGGCTCGACGTCGTCGGCGCCGACCGGCGCCTCGTCGGTCACGGTCCCGGCCGCGTCCGCCGCGTCCTGGACCTCCTCGATCACCGGCTCGATCTCGTCCTCGGCCTCCGCCGCGACGTCGTCGGCCGACTCCTCCATCATCGGCACGTCAGCCGCCTCCGATGCGTCCCCGGCCGCGGATTCCGCCTCGATCGCCATTTCGCCGCCGTCCGGCTCGGCGATCTCGCCGCCCTCGACGGGTGCCTCGGTCACCGTGAAATCCTCGCCGATGCCGGCGTCGACCGGTGTCGACTCGTACACCGGCGGCAATTCGGGCCCCTTGCGGTAGGACCGCTCCATGATGATCGGCACGCCCGGCATCCGTTCGACGCCCTTCGCGACCTTCCGGCCGCTGATCTCGTCGTACAGCGACCAGATCATCACCTCGGCGGGACGGTCCGCGTAGGTGATCGGCACGTACTCGCCGCTGCGATTGAAGTTGAGATGCAGCTTGTGCTGCACGGGCACGTCGTAGGACCAGATGATCTCCTTGCTGACCAGGTCGCGGATGGCGACGGAGGCCGGCTTGAAGACGGTGCTGCGGACCACGTGCTTGTCGGCGCTGCACGCCCCCAGCATGCTTGCCGCAGCGGCCAGGATCAGGAGGGTCCAGCGGGGAATCGTTCGGTTCGACATTGCGGTTGTACCTCTGCGGGCTCTGCGGGCGGACGCAGACGGCGTTCATCCGTCCTGGTGAGGCGGCGGCCCATGCTTCGAAGTCACCGCCTTAGAATACGGCCACTTGGACCGGAGAACCAGTTCTGGCCGAAACCACGCCACCGCCGCCTCCGAACCCGGTCGATCGCCGGGAGTTTTTCCGCCGGCTGGTCCGCAACGGCATCGAACGCGCCGAGCAGGCCGCGCGGCGGATCGCCGACTCGGCCTCGGCGCATCTTTCGTCCGGGGCGGACGGCCCGGCGGCACGCCTGCGTCCGCCCGGCTCGCCGTCACGCCAGCACCTGCTCGACACCTGCCGCCAGTGCGCCGCGTGCGTGACGGCCTGCCCGGCCGACGCGATCCGTATCGATCCGCAAGTCGCCGAAGGAAGACCTCACATCGTCGCCCGCGCGGCCCCGTGCGTGATCTGCGACGACCTCGAGTGCATGCACGCCTGTCCGAGCGGCGCGTTGCAGCCGGTGGCGGCGAATCAGATCGCAATGGGTCGCGCCGAGATCGACGTGGCGCGCTGCTTGCGCGGCCACCCTGACGACGAGGACTGCCGCCTCTGCGCAGATCACTGCCCCATCGGCACCGAAGCGCTCGAGATCGTGGACGGCAAGCTGGCCGTGCGCGACGGCTGCACCGGCTGCGGCGTGTGCGAATCGATCTGCCCGACCGCCCCGGCGAGCATTCGCGTCATCGCGAACGAAGGGCTCTGAGCATTCCTGATTGCTGCGCGATCGAGAGGGGCGTCGAACTCGTGCGTCGCCTGCGCCAACCGAGTTGAGAACGGACCCATCGTGCTGAAGTCCGGCGACTTCAGACCTTCGACGGCGCGGCGTCCCCGGCCGGCTGCTCCAGGTCCCATTGCAGCGTTTCGCCGCGACAGTCGATGTGCGCCATGAAGAAGCGGCGCCGGTAGCGCCAGAACAGCGGCCAGATCACCTCGCGATCGGTCCCGGGGATGTCCAGCACGTCAAGGGCCGCGGGCGGATGCCACTCGAGCGCGCCCTCACGAAAGACGCCCTCGGGCACGTTGACCGGGCCGACGACCTCGTAGAGAAACATCAGCCAGTGCGCTTCGGCCTCGAATCCCGCTTCGGAGACGATCCCCGTGAGATGCAGGTCGGCCGGCGTCACGCGCAGGCCCGCCTCCTCCTCGATCTCGCGCACGGCGCAGCCGGTCGGGCTCTCGCCCGACACCAGGTCGAGCTTGCCACCGATCGGCGAGTAGAGATCGAGATTGGGCGGCTTGCGACGATGCAGAAGAAGAATGCGCCCGTCACGATCGAACAGGTAACAGAGGACCGCGATGCGGTAGTCAAGTCCCTCGGGCATCACGCGATGATACGCAAGAGTCCGACGGTTGAGGAATCGTCTGATGCAGCAATGCGCCGGCGAACCGCGCGGCGTAAGCCCGCGGGTCGAATGCCATGACGGTCTCATGCAGGCGAGTTGCCCGGCCCGCGCCGAACTTGCCGTTCATTGGAGAATGGGTGCAAGTCTGACCCGCGGGCTTACGCCGCGCGGTTCGCCACCATCAATGCGCGCCTCAGGACTCGACCGCGGCGAGCGGCGCGTCGGGCGCTTCCTGCCAGTCCTCGCAGCCGTCGAGATTGATCTGCATCGGGCAGGTCTTGCGATAGCCGAGCTTGCGGATCACCTCCAGCACTTCCGTCCAGGTCGGATAGGGCCGGTCGTTGGCGCGCTTGTAGCTGTCGATGGCCTTGACGAACAGGAACTGCTCCTGGCTCATCTCGCCTTCTTCGGCGCTGCGCATGAAGTCGCTGCGTCGCCGTCCGGGACCGCGTCGTCGCTCGAGACCGGTCGGACAGGGACGCCGGTCGGTCACCGACTGGCGGCGGTCGCCACCGGTGGCGCGGCGATTGTTCTCGTCGGGAATATCGGGCATCGCCTTCTCTCCTGTACGGGCGCAATGGTGACCCGCAATGACCTCATCGGCCATATCGGGCGTCTGCATTGGTCGGATTTGAATGCAATCCCGCGAACTGCCGGGAACTGCCCGGGAACTGCCCGGGAACCTGAACGTAGTCGGCGGCGCTCAGCCCGTCACCTGCGCGGACTGACGACTAGTCGTCCTCGTCGTTGTCGAACAGGTCGTCGTCGTCGTCATCCTCGTCATCGTCATCGTCGTCATAAAGATCGTCATCGTCGTCGTCGTCGAACAGGTCGTCGTCATCGTCATCGTCATCGAAGTCGTCATCCAGGTCGTCATCCATGTCGTCGTCGTCGTCCGCGGCGAGAATCCGCCCCACCCAGCCCCGCCGTTCGTACCGGTCGTCCTCGAACCATCTCGATACCGATGTGGCATGCTCATCCATGGTGATGAATCTCCAGACCAGAACGCATCGGTGCCTTTCGGTGCTCATGTTGGCCGATGGCAATCTGGCGGTTAAGCTATCTGGCAGTCCGGATTTGTCAATGGTCCGGATCCGAACTTTTCAAGGCAGGGGAAACCGCCCCGCCGAACGTCATCGAGCGACATCGGAGACTGGTTTGCCCAGGCAGGACGTCGGCCAGTGGAACTTCGGCCCCCCCGTGCTGGGCTGGGTCCTGCCCGGCCTCGGGCACTGGTGGATCGGCGAGCGCCAGCGCGGCGCGATTCTCGCGGTCAGCATCGGCGGGGTGTGGCTCGCCGGGCTGCTGATCGGCGGGATCGGCGTCATCAGTTACGAGAAGCACCCGGCGTGGTTCGTGGGCCAGGCCCTGACCCTGCCGTCGGTGCTCGTGCACTTCCGGTCGCGCAGCATCGACTCGATCGATCCCGATCCGGACGCGGCTTTCCGTCCGAGCTTCGGGCGCGTCCGCGAGCAGGGCATCCTCTACACCGCGCTCGCCGGCCTGCTCAACCTGCTGACGATGATCGACCTGGTCTATCGGCGCCCGCCCGACGCATCCGGCGCGACCGCGGCCCGAGGCGCGACGGTGACCGAAACATGAACGGGCTGCTTCCCGCCATCGGCTACATCCCGATCCTGCATCCGCTGCCGGTCGACGACATCTGGCTGGCGCTGCTGCTTCCGCTCGTCGTCGTGATCTCCGTCGTATACAAGACGATCAAGCTGGAAGACCTCTCCCGGCTGCCGAAGCAGGCGTCGATGCTCTCGATCCAGATCATCGGCTTCATGATTCTCGCGGCGCTCGTGCTCTGGGTGTTCAGCGAGCTGCTGTGAAGCGGGATTCGGGTCCCGGATCGAATCGACGCGTCCGGAAGCCTGGCCCCGGAACCCGGGCTCGAGACACGACAGAGACCCCACGCCATGAAAGAACTGCTCGGCCACATCATCACCGGCGGCACGCTCAGCATCGACCAGGCCGCCGAGGCGTTCGATCTGATCATGACCGGCGAAGCGACGCCGGCGCAGGTGGGCGCCATGCTCGCCATGCTGCAGCAGCGCGGACCGACGGTCGACGAGATCACCGGCGCAGCGCAGGTGATGCGGCGCATGGCGACCGCGGTCGAGGTGCCGGCGGGCTTGACCGTCATCGACACCTGCGGCACGGGCGGCGACCACTCGGGCACGTTCAACATCTCGACGGCCGCCGCGCTCGTCGCCGCGGCGGCGGGGCGCCCCCAGGGCATCGCCGTCGCCAAGCACGGCAACCGGTCGATCACCAGCCAGTCGGGCTCGTCGCAGGTGCTCGAGGCACTCGGCGTGAGCCTCGAGACGAGCGGCCCCGCCCTGACGCGCTGTCTCGACGAGGCCGGCATCTGCTTCTGCTTCGCGCCGCGGCACCACCCCGCGATGAAGCACGCCATGCCGATTCGCCTCGATCTCGGCTTCCGCACGATCTTCAACGTGCTCGGGCCACTGACCAATCCAGCGGGCGCCGCGCGGCAGGTCATGGGCGTGTTCGACCCCGCCCTCACCGAGCCGATCGCCGACGTGCTCGCGAACCTCGGCGCGCAGGCCGCGATGGTGGTCCACGGGCGCATGGGCGATCATCCGCTCGACGAGCTGTCGACGGGCGGCACCTCGACCGTGCACCACCTGGACGGCGGGCGCATCCGCCGGTTCGAGATCGAGCCCGAGGATCTCGGTCTCGGGCGCGCCGATCCGGCCGCGCTGCAGGTCGACGGCCCCGATTCCAGCGCGGCCGTCATCCGCGGCGTCCTCGCCGGCGAGAAGGGCCCGGCGCGGGACATCGTGGCACTGAACGCGGCGGCGGCGCTGGTGGTGGCCGGCATCGCCGACGACCTTGCCGGGGGCCTCGGGCTCGCGGGCGAGGCGCTCGATTCCGGCGCGGCGTCGCGGGCGCTCGACCGGCTGGTGGCCGTCACGCAGGAAGCGGACTGACCCCGGTCCGGCCGCGTCAATCGCCCGCGAGAGGCCGAGTTGACAACCCGTCCGGGCGGCATAACATATCTGGACAAGGCGGTTTAAGAATCGCCGCGCAACGCGACATTCGCGACATTCGCGACAGTCAGGACGATCAGAACGGAACCCAGGACTTATCGTCTTCGGTCGTCGATGCCGTGGTTGAACTTGTCCACTACACTTGTCCTTGCCGGTCCTTGCCGGTACCTGCTTGTCCCTGATACTTGTCCACACTAGTCCATAAAGATTTGCCACTTCACAACTGGAGCGAAACAGGATGGTCACGAATCAATCTCTCGGACAGGCCATTGACACCGCTGTCAACAAGCTGGATACCGAGAAAGAGCGCCTGAGCAAGAAGCTCGGCGACCTGAAGGAAAAGCTGGCCTCGATCGAGTCGGAAATCTCGACGACCCAGACCTGCCTGATTCATACGGAAAAAGAGCGGAAAAAGGCCATTACCGACGCGCTGAAGTCGGCCGGCATCGACCTCAAGGACTCGCCGGTCGCCGCGTCCATCGCGGCGCCGTCAGCCCCGAGACAGAACGGCCGCCGCATGACACGCGAGGAAAAAGACAAGTTCGTCAAGGGTCTCGTTGACATCTTCAACAAGCAGAAGGATCAGAAGTTCTCCGCCGGCGTCCTCGCCAAACGCATAGGCTGCGAAAGCAAGAAGATCGTGGTGCTTCTCAAGTCGATCGACGGCTGGGAGTCCGTCGGCGAGCGTGTCGCAAAACGATATTTCGTTTCCGATGCGAAAACGGCAACGTCCGTCTGAGCGCCTTTGCCGGCCAGGCATCATTGACAGCATCGATGGCGACGGATCCTTCGCGAGGATCCGCCAGGGTAGGTCCCGCCGCATGGAGCATGAGTCCGCCGTCGTGACGCGGAGCGGGCCGCCGCCGGCCCGCGTCAGGATCGCCCGCGCGCTGCCGCTCGGCATCATCGCCGCCGCCGCGCTGCTGAACGGCGCCTGCACGACGATCCGGGTGACCGACCCGCCGCGCACCGCCACCGAGCAGTTCCTTCTCTCCGAGGCGGCCGCCCGGTCGATCGAGCAGCTCGAGTTCGAGCCGCTGCGCGGCCACCGGGTGTTCGTCGACGATCGCAACTTCGCGGCGGAGGCCAGGCAGTTCGTGATCGGCCAGGTGCGCGGCAAGCTGCTCACCAACGGCGTGCCCCTCGTCGAGAAGCGCGAGGAGGCCGAGATCGTCATGGAAATCCGCAGCCGCGGCGTCGGCATCGATCGCTACGGCACCCTGATCGGCCTTCCACCGATCCCGATACGTCCCGCGGCCGAAGGCGTGTCCGTCGACGCGGCGCTCACCGTCGAGCTCGCCTTCTACAAGAACACGAAGCAGCTCGGTTTCGCCAGCATCGCCTACGTGGCCTACTGGCGCGACACGGGCGAGGTGGTCGTGGCCTCCGGGCCATTCGTCGGCAAGACCCGGCGCGACGACACGTGGTTTTTCGGGTTCGGCCCATCGACGGTGGGCAACGTGCCCACGGTCAAGCACGAGATGCAGGAATAGCCATGCGCCGCTGGTCGATCCGTTTGCTCGTCGCGGTCGCCCTGCTCGTCGTGCTGCTGGCGGTGGTGGCGCACCTCGTTCTGCGCAGCGACCTGCCGAGGAAGTGGACGATCGCGGCGCTCGCCCGCTTCGCGGCGCTCGACGCGCAGATCGAGGACATGTCGATCCGCTGGTCCGGCGCCACGACCCTCGACGGTCTCTCCATTCGGCTGCCGATGACCGAGGCGCCGTTCGCCACGGCCGCGCGCCTCGAGATCGAGCACACCGGCCTGCTCGCGGTCCCGTTCTCGGGCTTCACGATCGAGACGCTGCGCGCCGACGAGCTGCACGTCCGCGTCACGCAGGACGAGTCCGGCCACTGGAACGTCCTGGACCTCGCATCGCTTTTTCCGGCCGACCCCGAGACGACGACGTCGGAGCCGATCAGCCTGCCGCACGTGATCATCCGGTCGGGTCGGATCGACGTGGCACCCACGGGCGCGGGCGCCACCACGATTCCCCTCGCGCTGGACGGGGCGCCGGAAGGCCACGGCGCCTGGGCCTTCCAGGGCGACCTCGGCGCGACGATCGCAATCGAGGGCCGCGTGATGACGGCCGGCAACTGGCATCACGAGTTGCGCGTCGAAGCCTCGGGCGACGAACGTCACGAGATCGAATGGCTACGTCGGATCGGGCCGCCGTGGCGCTGCGCGGTGACCTGGTCCGGTCGGACCGATCCGAGCGGGATGACAGGACGTCTCGACGTCGAGCATGCGCAGGCCGGTCCGTATCGGGCCGCCGGAGTGCTGGAGGTGTCCGTTGCCGACGGAAAGGCGTCGGTGGCGCCCGACCGGCTCGTGCTGACGCCGCCGCAGGAGGCGCTGGCGCCGATCACGCTGCAATCGGGTCGAATCCAGGCCGGTGCCGAGGGGGTCGACGTGGCGCGGCTCCGGGTGGACGCGCCGGGCGCATCGGCGCGCATCGACGGGAGCTGGTCATGGTCCGAGGCGGCAGGTCACGTCGTCGCATCCTGGAACAGCCCGACGGACGAGACGGCATTGAAGCATGACGGGCACGTGCGCATCGAGCTGGACCACCCCCGTCCCCGGCGCGATCGGATCCGGTTGTCGGCGCGACTGAACGCGAAGCGCGGCGCGGAGCAGATCAGCGGCACGATCGAAGCGGTCGGCACCGGCCCATCGCCATCGCAGCTTCAGTGGCGGGTGACGCTCCCGGAGACGCGCTGGGTGCGCGACGAGGTGATGTGGGCCAGCGTTCAGGATCTTCAATGTGGAATCGAAGGCGCGTGGCCGCAATGGGAGATCTCCGAGCTGCGCAACGCGGACGGCAGCATCACGGGCGAGGGACACCTCGACATCGAGGCGGGCACCTGGCACGTGAAGCTCGGCGCCGCGGACTGGCGTCCCGCCGCCGAGCCGGCGTGGCGCGCTGACGGTTCGATGGAGATCAACGGCAGTCCCCAGGGCATCGATATACACAAGCTCGAGGCCGTCGCCGGCACGCTGACGCTCCAGGGCGACGCTCGGTACCGGCCCGGTGAGTCAGCACCGCTCGACGCCCGCATCAAGCTTTCGTGGGACGGCGCTCCGGAGATCGAAGGCGAGCCGGCCGACGCGACGCCGCGACGCTGGGCGGCCCGGGTCGCATGGGAAGGCCGGGTCAGCGGCAACCCTGCCGCTCGGGCCCTGAGCGCCGTGGGCAAGCTGTCCGCCCGTCGGATCATCCTCAATCGCCGGCCGGCGAGAGACGTAGAGGTGCGTACGGAAGCCCGGTTTGCGGACGGCGTGCTGACATGCTCGACCGACGAGTTCGAGCTGCTCGACGGCCGCGGCGCGCTGAGCGGCCGACGCGACGCCGAAGGGCGCCACGAGCTGTCGCTGCGGCTCGACGACATCACGCTCGAGCAGCTCATGGCCTTCGTGAGCCCGAAACTGGAGGCCGCCGGCCGCATGACGGGCACCATCGACGCGCGCATGCCGGGCGTCGACCTGAAACAGCTGAAGCTGACCGGCGACTGGCAAGTGGACGCGCTGCGGGCCGGCGCCCTCGCGATCGATCGCGCCGAGGGACAGCTGCGCACGCGCGGCGCCGTGCTCCGTCTCGACCCGATCACGCTGCGGCGCGACGAAGGCACCGCGACCGGCAAGGTGCTCTACAACCTCGCTGACGGACGGACGCTTCGGACGAAGCTCACCGGGGAGCGCTGGCCCGTTCGATTCGAGGCGCAGGACGTCAACGCGATCGTGGACGGCGGCGTCGACCTGGAGGCCGACCTCGCGGAACGCAAGTGGACCGGGCAGCTGCACCTGCGCGGCGACCTGCTCGCGGCCGACACGCTGATCGCCCGTTTCGACGGGAAGGGCGAGCTCGAGGACGACGCGCTGAACGTGGGACAGCTCGAGGCGACGGTGCTCGAGGGCACCTTCGAAGGAAGCGGGCGCTTCGACCTGAAGGACTGGCGCCGGTCGGCCGGCGAGTTCCGCTGGGCAGAACTGCAACCGTCAGGCCTTCAATCCTGGTGGGACGGGGCCGCGGAGGTCACGGGCCGGGTTTCCGGTGCGATGAAGTTCGGTCCGGCCTGGAGCCCCCGCGCGCCCGAGCCGTTCCAGTGCGATCTCGTCCTGAAGCCGCAGGACCTCGCGTTTCGGGGCCTCACGTTCGACGCGGTGAGCACGAGCGCCTTCGCGGGATCGCGACGGACCCTGCTGCGGAACACCGAGATTCCGATCGCGGATGGAACCGCGACGGTCTGGTTCGCCATCACGCGCCGCGACGTGCGCTACGGGCACCTCTACCTGACGCTGGCGGACCTCGACGTCGACCAGCTGGCCCGCGCCATCGACCCGGACGCCGCCGCGACACCCGGCCGGCTGAGCGGCAAGGCGACCGTCGCGGGTCCCCTGGGAGACCGGGACCGCGTCAACGGCTCCGCGACGTTGTCGCTGCGCGACTCGGATCTCGTCGGCGTTCCGGTGCTCAGCACCATCTACAACACGCTGCGGCTCAGCTTCGCCGGCGGCAAGCCGAAGGGACACGGACACGCGCAGCTCCGTCTCGAGGGACGACGCCTTCTCATCAATCGAATGTCCTATTTCAACCGGGGGGTCGAGATCGTCGGCGCCGGGGTGCTGGCCGACCTGTCGCAGGGCGAGCAGTCCCCGCTCGAGGGCTGGGCGCTGGGCTCGGCGCGCCCGCTGCAGGGCATCGACCTGCCGGTGATCGACCGGTTCGACGAGTGGCTCTCGGCGATTCAGAAGGACGCCGTGGCCGTCGAGATCGAAGGATCGCTGGGCGCGCCGCGCGTCGACGTCGTGCCGTTCAGCCGCAAGGTCGGCCGCGAGCTCAAGCGCATGATCGATCAGTAGAGGGTTCATCACTCCGAGTTTCGCACTTTTCGAGTTCGCGGATTCGGATCATCCGAGAATTCGAGACGTGCATGCCGCGACCTCGAAAAGTGTAAAACTCCGATCAAGCTGTTAGTCATTAAGCCAATCGCTATTGGCCAATATCGTATGTGTCCGCTTTTCGTGGCTTTTTGCCGCTCTTCGCGGCTATTCCGGCCCGCGGAGCACCGGTGACGCCCAAATCGAAATCAGAATTTCACGACCCTGCCGGTTTTCATTGACCGGTTCGCGGCCAGCGCGACGCGCAGGGTCGCGACGCCGTCGGCGTAATCCGCCTCGATGCCCGACCGGTCGCCGGTCCGGACCGCGTCGATGAACGCGCGGTCCTCGATCCCGAAGATGTCCGGCTCCGCGGCGATCGAGATCTCCTCCCGGCCGTGGCGGATCGTGCAGTGGTGCGCCCACTCCCGAAAGCAGGCGCCGAAGTCCGTCGCGTGCACCTCGAGCGAAACGTCGCCATGGGGCGTCGCCCAACTGCTGTAAAGCGTCGCCGCAGCGCCGTTGCGAAAGGTGAGGGTCACGAGGCTCGCGTCCTCGGCCGTATACCAGCGCGGCCGCCGAAGCCGCCCGGTCACCGGCACCGCCGACACCGAGACGACGTCGCCACCGAAGTGGCGCATGAGATCCAGCGTGTGCGTGCTCTGCTCGACCACCTGGCCGCCGGACTGCTTCTTCTCGACGAGCCAGAAGTACTTCTCCGGACACATCGACGCGATCCAGCCGCCGTGCATCAGCACGAGCCGGCGGGACCGGTCCGCGAGCATCTCGCGCACCCGGCGCACGCCGTACCGGTATCGATTCATGTAACCGACCGCGGTGATCAGCCGCTTCGACTTCACCGCCTTGAGCGTGCGCTCCGCCCGCGCGAGGTCGAGGTCCACGGGCTTCTCGATGAAAAACGGCAGGCGATGGGCGAGCATCGCTTCCTCGGCCTCGCCGTGGGCGAACGGCGGAAGCATGACGTACACCGCGTCCGGGCGCGTCGCGCCGATCATGCGATCCGGATCATTGAAGATCTCCCCGTGACCGCCGACCTGCGCCCGCCGCGCCTGCGCGTGGTCCTCGCTCGGATCGCACCACCCGACGAACGCGACGTCGGGAAACTGCTTCAGGCCCTGATCGAGGTGCGCGGCGGTGATGCCGCCGCAACCGATAAACGCAAGCTTGATCCTGTCAGGCATGATGGAGAGTCGGGAAGGTCGAAGGTCGAAGGTCAAAAGTCGGAAAGTCGGAAAGTCGGAAAGTCGGAAAGTCGGAAAGTCGGAAAGTCGGAAAATTCTATAAGCTCACTCCCACGCCGCAATGAGCCAAGGGGTTGCCCACCATGTCCGGCCGACCTTTGACCTTTGACCTTTGACCTTTGACCTTCGACCTTCGACCTTCGACCTTTGACCTTTGACCTTTGACCTTTGACCTTTGACCTTTGACCTTCGACCTGACCTTCGACTCAGAGCGTCGGGCGGGTCCTGGTCGCGTCGGAGAAGAGGATATCGCGGACGGCCTTCGTCGCCTCCTCGTGAAAGGCCACGGTCACGGGGTCGAGGTCGCGCTCCGGCCGCGGGGCGATGTTGAAATGCCGGTACCGATCCTCGCCCCGGACGAGCGCCGCGCTGTCCCACTCGCCGACCATCTGCTTCGTGGCGGTCGGCATGTAGTGCAGCGACAGACCGATGCGCCGGTCGGGGGACTCGTTCGGCCCCGACGCGTGGGCCAGGCGGACGTTGTGCAGCGACACCTCGCCCGGCTGCAGCGGCATGAGCACGGTCTTCGACTCGTCGACCTGCACCGAGATCTCCTGGCCGCGCGTCAGCAGGTTGTTGTCGTTGTACTCGTCCGCGTGCGGCAGCAGATCGCCGACGTGACTGCCTGGCAGCACCCGCATGCAACCGCTCTCGACCGTCGCCGGGGAAAGGGCGAGCCAGACCGTGATCAGGTCGCTGGTGTCGAGCCCCCAGTATTTCAGGTCCTGGTGCCAGGAGACGAAGCTCCGGCTGCCGGCTTCCTTGATCCAGAACAGCGTGTTCCAGCAGAGCAGGTCCGGGCCGATCAGGTCCCCGACCGCGTCGAGGATCTTCTCGTCGCGCATGAGGTCGTCGACCCACTTGAACAGGAGATGCGACTTGCTTCGCTGGGCGCCGTGGATCGGCGAGCCCTGGTCCTTCTCGAAGCGCTCGAGCGCGCCGCGACAGGAGGCGATCCGGTCGTCGTCGAGAATCCTGACGGGAAAGTAGTAACCGTCCCGATGGTACTGCTCGATCGCGGCCTCGTTCAGCAGCTTCGGCATGTTCGTCTCCTCGTCGGCGCGGTCTTCGACATGAATCGCAGAAATTCTATCCCGCGTGCCCAGGTGTGTCCAAGGCGGGAGCGATCGCATCGACCTGATCACGCCCAGGAATTCATTAAGCTATTAGTCTTTGAGCCAATCGTTATTCGTCAATTCGGACTCGGGTCGCAGCGCGCATCCGAACAAATATCGATTGGCTTGACGACTAACAGCTTAATTCCCCGCTCCCGCCCGCCCTCACCATGGCCCAAAGCAAAGCTTCCACCCCCACCGCCTACCTGCGCGAGCTGGAGCCCGACCGACGCCGGGTCATCTCCGAGGTGAGGAAGATGATCCGCGCGCATCTGCCCGCCGGATACGAGGAGGCGATGAACTGGGGCATGATCTGCTACCAGGTGCCCCTGTCGGCCTGTCCCGACACCTACAACGGCCAGCCGCTGATGTACGCCGCACTCGCCGCGCAGAAGCGGTACTGCGCCTTGTATCTCACCGCCGTCTACCAGCACGCATCGCTCGAGAAGCGGCTGCGCCGCGCCTTCGATAAGTCCGGGCTCAAGCTGGACATGGGCAAGTCGTGCGTCCGATTCCGAACGGCGGGCGATCTGCCGATGGAGCAAATCGGCCGGATCGTGGCGGCGACGCCGATGGAGAGGTTCATCCGGTCCTGCGCACGCTGTCGGGGTGACCGGCCCGCCCGGCGCTCCCGGCCTCGATCGGTGCAATAATTCAGCAGTAGCCGCGTTGAAACTGACGGGGCGCGACCCGCCCGACCCGCTTGCGGTGAGCATTATGGACACGTCATTGAGCCCGATTCCGGCGCGCCGATTCAGGTTCGCCGAGGCCCGCCCCCTGCTCGGCCGAGCCGGCTTCGGCGGCACCCCGGCCCAGATTTCGGCCCTTCAGAAGATGGGGCCCGAGCGGGCGGTGCGCCTGTTCATCGATGCCGCCACCTCCGACGACCCCGACGGCACCGGTGACGTCGAGGCCGTGGTCGACCCCGACATCATCGCGCCGCTGTCGCGCGATCAGCGCCGGCAGCGGCAACGCGCGCGCCGCGAAGGCGACGAGGCCGTCATCGCGAAGTTCCGCGCCCAGCGCCAGCGCCGACGCACGGCCGACCGCGACCAGATGCAGCAACTGCGAACGTGGTGGATGTCGCGCCTGATCGCCACCGCCCGGCCGCTGCGGGAGAAGCTCGTGCTCCTCTGGCACAGCCACTTCGCCTCGAACTTCCGCACGGTGCGCGACAGCAACCTGATGTACCTTCAGAACGCGACGTTCCGGCGCCACGCCTGCGGCAACTTCGGGAACCTCGCCCTCGAGATCGTCCGCGATCCGGCGATGATCCGGTTCCTGAACAACAACGCCAACCGCAAGCGCAAGCCGAACGAGAACCTGGCCCGCGAGCTCATGGAGCTGTTCACGCTGGGCGAGGGTCACTACTCCGAGCGCGACATCAAGCAGGGCGCCCGCGCGCTGACGGGCTACACGACCTACGACAACGACTTCAACTTCAACGCCCGGATCCACGACGAGGGCGAGAAGACGATCCTGGGGCGAACCGGCGATTTCGACGGCGACGATTTCGTGCGGATCATCCTCGGCCGCAAGCAGTGCGCCCGCTTCGTCTGCACGAAGCTGTACCGGCAGTTCGTCGCCGACGACGAAACGATCGACCGCCCGGCCGAGCTCGTGATCGAACGCATGGCGCGCCTGCTCGCCGAGCAGCGATACGAGATGGCGCCCGTGCTCAGGAAACTGTTCCTGAGCCGCCACTTCTACGATCGCGCGATCATGGGGGCCAGGATCAAGAGCCCCGTCCAGCTCGTGTCCGGCACCATCCGGGCCCTGCGCACGCCGGTGCGCGACGTCTCCCTGCTCGTCGACGCGGCCGCGTCCATGGGCCAGCATCTTTTCGACCCGCCTTCCGTCGCCGGATGGCCCGGCGGGCGAAGCTGGATCAACACTTCGACGCTGTTCGTGCGCCAGAACCTGACGACCTACCTGATCACCGGTAAGCTGCCCTACGAGCACGACTGGAAACGATCGGAGATGAACTACGACCCGATGTTCCTCCTGAACGGCATGGAGCGTCCTGCGCCCGAGCCGGTGGTCGACCACCTGCTTTCGTCGCTGCTCTCGGTCCAAATCGCCACCGACCGGCGCCGCCAGCTCATCGAGTTCGCGAGCGCCGGCGACGGGAGGATCACCGCCGACCGCCTCGTCGGCCTGCTCGCGCTGATCACGTCGATGCCGGAGTACCAACTTTGCTAGGCCCGTGTCTATTGGGATTAGGCTGTTAGGCTGTTAGTCATTAAGCCAATCGTTATTCGTCATTTCGGAATCGGGTCGGAAACCGCGTCCGAAATGACGAATAACGATTGGCTTGATGACTAACCGCTTGATGATTCGGATCAATCTGACATGACGACTCCCTTCACCCGACGTCGTTTTCTCCAGTCCGGCCTCACCGTCGTGTCGACCGTGTCGACGATGCCCGGATTCCTCAACCGCTCGGCGCTGGCCATCAGCGATCCCGACGACCTGCCCCTCACCCGCCAGAAGCCGGGCGTGCCGGACGACCGGATCCTGCTGGTCGTGCAGCTCTCCGGCGGCAATGACGGGCTCAACACCGTCGTGCCGTTCGGGCTCGACGGGTACTACCGCGCGCGACCGGCGATCGGGGTGCGCGAAAAGGACACCCTCGCGCTTGATGCCGACCAGGGGCTCGGCCTCCACCGCGAGCTGGCGCCGCTGAAGGAGATGATCGACGACGGTCTCGCGTCGGTGATCCAGGGCGTCGGCTACCCCAACCCGAACCGATCCCACTTCGCGAGCATGGACATCTGGCACACCTGCCACGTCCGGGGCGGCAAGGGGCTCGGCTGGCTCGGCGCCGCGCTCGACCAGAAGCAGGACGACCACAGCGCGCCGATGATCGCGATCGGTCGCGAGGCGCCGCTCGCCGGACAGGGGCGCACGGTGCGGGCCGTCTCGTTCGAGGACGCGAACCTCTTCCGCTGGTCCGGCGCCGAACTGCACGACAAGCTCGGTAAGGAATATGACCGGATCAACCGCGCGGGCGTCCTGCCCGAGGCGCGCGGTCACGCGCAGGCCGCGTTCGTCATGCGGACGGCGCTGGACGCGCAGGTCTCCTCGGACCGGATTCGCGGCGCGATCGGCCGGGGCACGGTCACGTCGTTTCCCGGGGGACAGCTCGCCAATCAGCTCAGGATGGTCGCTTCGATGATCCGCGCCGGACTGCCGACGCGCGTCTACTACGTCGGGCTCGGCGGCTTCGACACCCACGCGGGTCAGCCCGGGCGCCACGGCCGCCTGCTGCGCGAGTTCGCCACCGCGATGCGCGCCTTCTACCGCGAGATGAAGGCGATGGGACAGGCGGAGCGCGTGCTCGGCATGGCCTTCAGCGAGTTCGGGCGCCGGGTGGCGCAGAACGCGTCGCAGGGCACCGACCACGGCACCGCGGGGCCCATGTTCATGTTCGGACCCATGATCCGCCCCGGCGTGATCGGGAAGCATCCGAGCCTGAGCGAGCTCGACTCGGGCGACCTGGTCCACGCGATCGATTTCCGCAGCGTCTACGCCGCGGTGCTCGGAGACTGGATGAAGGTCGACGGCCGCCCGATCTTCGGCCGGCCCCTCGCCGCGGCGCCGGTCCTCGACGCGCGCGTGCGGGGGTGAGCACCCGTTTCCGGGGTCGATGCAGGTGCGAGATGCGGGCAACCGCGTCGCCTGGATCCCGCGGGCATGATTCAGATTGCTTCAGAGGATTGGGTGGCTGGGGTCGAGCGCAGCCACCCACTCTGCGAACGATTCCAAAAGGGACCCGCGACAGCTGTCATGCACCCGGATCCCGCATCGGCCGGGGGCCTTCGCTTGACACCGATCCGCCCCGTCCGAATCATGCCGCGATGACGTACGGGCTATGGGTCCTGTGGTGCATCTGGGCGCTCGGCTCCGCCGGCGCGGCGCTGCACTGCCGCAAGTTCCTGCGCCACCTGCGCATCCCGCGACAACGCTGGCCCGAATACCAGCCCGACATCACGGTGATCGTGCCGATTCGGGGCGTCGACGGTGATCTCCCGGAATGCGTGCGCTCGCTGTGCACGCAGCAGTGTCCGAACTACCGGCTGATCTTCGTGTTCGAGTCGGCCGACGATCCCGCCGCGCCGATCGTGCAGGAGCACCTGGCGTCCCACCCGGACTGCCCCTCGGAGACCTGCATCGCCGGATTGGCGGGCCCGACGGTCGCGCAGAAGGTGCACAATCAGCTTCACGTCCTGCGCCGACTGGAGCCCGATGCGTCCGACGACGACGTCTGGGTGTTCGCCGACAGCGATGCCGTGCCGGGACCGGCGTGGCTCTACGAGCTGGTGCGCCCGCTGGCCAAGTCCGCCCGCGGCGCAAGCACCGGCTACCGGTGGCTGGTGCCCGACGAGCAGAGCGCATCGCCGTTCTGGTCGCGCCTGACCAGCGTCATCAACAGCTCGATCGCCTGCCTCTACTGGCGCACGCGGGCGGTGCGGGCGTGGGGCGGCTCGATGGCGATGCGGGTCGGCACGGCGCGGCGCGGCGACCTGATCCGACGCCTGGAGGGGGCCCTCTCGGACGACTTCACCGTCTCCTCGATGTGCCGCGACCTGAGGCTGCGCATCTATTTCGTGCCGTCGTGCCTGGTCGCCACGGAAGCTTCCTACGGGCTCGGCTCGCTGGTCAGCTTCGGACGCCGCCAGTACCTGGCGACGCGCGTGTACGCCCCCGGGCTCTACACCCTCGCGGTCGTCGTGATGACGGTCTGGGTGGCCGGATTCGTCAGCGCCTGGGGTTCGCTGGTCGCGGCGCTGGCGACGGGCGCCTCCGGATGGGCGCCGGGCATCGCCGTGCTCGTCGTCGCCGCGTCGAACCAGGCGCGCGCGGCGTACCGTGTTCGCGTCGTTCGTCACGCGTTCGGAGAGGAGATGGTGCGACGGCTGGGTCCGACGCTGTGGCTGGACCGCTGGGTGACGCCGGTGTGGATGACGGTGCATTGGGGGCTGATGGTCAATGCGATGTGGGGGCGCACGGTTCGCTGGCGGGGGACGAGGTATCGGCTGTTCGGAGCTCAGCGCGTGGAGCGGGTCGAGGAGCGCGGGGGATGAAGCTATTAGTCATTAGGCTCTGTCTCAAAACTCTGCCTGGCGTCGACCGGCTGCATCGCCCGTTGGCGGCGTCGGCCTCCATCGACGATGCACAGCGACA
>NYZC01000397.1 GCA_002686995.1 Phycisphaeraceae bacterium
GTTCACTGCCTTCTTGGGATGAGCAAGGGCGCCGTGCACGCGCTGACCGGTGCATGGCTCGAATCGGTCGGCGCCCCGCCTGGCGCCGCCCTGCCCGTCTCCATTCCCCCGCGTGACGCCATGCGCGCGGTCACGCTCGGTCCCCACGGATACGTCGGGTATCACCTGCAGCAGAGACTCCCGGGTCTTCGTGCCATGGAGCTCCACGTTGCGGCCTGCGCGTCGGGCCTGACGGCGCTGCATCAAGGTCGAAGGCGCCTGCTCGAAGAAGCGCCCGGCCGCCCCGACCGCGTGCTCGTCGTCAGCGCCGAAGCGGCCCTGCTGCCGGCCTTCGTACACAGCTACCGACGCCTTGGCGTGCTGTCACCCCTGACGCGAGCCGGGTATCGCGGACGACCACTCGATCGGCGGCGGGATGGATTCATGCTTGCCGAGATCGGCGTGGCGGTGGTGCTTGAACGAGTCTCCGCGATCGGTAACGAGCAGATCGAGCTGCTCGACACCGCCGCGGCGAGCGGCACCTCCGGCATCGTGGAAGCGACGCCGAACGTGGCCGCGCTGACGCATGTGGCGAAGCGCATGATGGCGGATCGAGAAATCGCGATGCTTCACCCGCATGCGACGGGCACGTCGCAGTACGATCCTGAAGAACTTGCGATCTATGGGGGTGTGCTCGCGCATGGTCCGCCCGTCGACGTGTACGCGAGCAAAGGTGCGCTGGGACATACGCTTGGTGCGGGCGGGCTGGTGTCGCTGGTGCTTGCGTGTCTTTGCCTGAAGGCGGGGCGGCGGCCGGAGATGCCTTGGCTGGATGAGCCGATCGAAACACCGGGCGGACCCGTCAGGCTGTCAAAAGCGAGCGAAATTGATGCGCGACCCGATGGATGCCACGCGGTGTTCGCGGCAGGATTCGGCGGCGCCGTGGCGGGCGCGGTGATAGGGAGCAGAGCCTAAGGGCGCGGGGCGCGGAGTGGCGGTCCCGTGCATCATTAGGCCGCCATGCCATTCGACCCGCGGGCTGACGCCGCGCGGTTCGCCAGTCGCGATACACCGGCGGACCCCCGGCGCAAGCCGGGGAATGGACCCCAGACCCACGACCCTACCTTCGCATCATGATCGTCCCATCATGTCCGTGGGGCAGATAATCCTGCCGATAGGTCACCTTCCCCGTGCGACGTGCGGCCCACTTGATGAATCGAAGCGCGTCCATTCGGCGCGCAGGCTTCAGCTGCGGCGGCGCAAGAGGTCCGGCAATGTCCGCGAGGAAATTGAAAAGAAGCGTCTCCCCGCAGGCGTCCCAGGCCGACTCCAGCACCGTCGCAGCCTGCCGGTCCGTCATCGTGTTCAGCGAGCCCGAGATGCACACCACCTGCGGCTGATTGACCGCAAGCAGCCCGGGATCGACAAGGAAATCGCCTGCGACGAACGTGCAGCGCGACAGCCCGCGCCGCTGTGCATGCTCGATCACCGATGGCAGACCGTCGACGCCGACATATGATTCGAACCCCACGCCGGCATCGATGAGGAACTCCGCGAAATCGCCGCGACTGCAGCCGGCGTCGAGCACGTGCCTGCCGGTCATGTCACACAGTTCGGCGAACACCTCGAACCGGCGCTGCTGCGAGCGCATGCTCGCCCAGAGCGTGACGCCGAAGTCCGCGCCGTGAGTTTCGGCCGACTGCCGATACGGTTCGAGGTACTGATCCCGCGCCATCATGGCATTCTAGTTGAGATTCGGCGACGGCTGACACCGGCCAACGATCCCGTTCCCGTCCCCGTCCCCGTCCCCTCTCCCGTTCCCCGTCCCGCGGCGATTCGTTTTCGTTCGCACAGCGGCAGCGCTTGCCAGATTGGGAGCGGAGTCGGGGACGGGAGCGGGGACATCGGATGCATCGGTACGAAGAGTGCGCCAATTGACGTATAATCTCCACGGTACCGTGGCGCCGCGCACGCACCTCGCGCCCTCCGGCCGCTGCCCGCGACGAGTTTTGCCCTGCCGTTCCGGCTTCGACCGGAAGAACGAACGATGGCTGAACAGGTTTCACCTTCCGTGGGTCGACCCGCCCTGCTGGCCCTGCTCGAGGCCAGCCGGATGATCAACAGCGAGGTGCGCCTGGACAAGGTGCTCGACCTCGTGGCGACGCAGGCGACCGCGGTGCTCGACGCGGAAGGCGCCAGCGTGCTGCTGCTCGATCCGGACCGCAACGAGCTGGTGTTCCGCGCAGCCACCGGGCCGAAAGGGCGCGAGCTCGTCGGTGAGCGGTTCGACGCGCGGCTCGGTATCGCCGGACAGGCGCTGCGCACGCGGCGCGCCGTACAGGTGACGGATGTCACGAAGAACCGCAACTTCTTCGACGGCGTCGACGCCAAGACCCACATGCAGACGCGGGGGCTGATCGCCGCCCCGCTGTTCTTTCTCGATCAGCATCTCGGCGTCGTCGAGGTCATCAACCCGCGCAACCGGGAAACGTTCACCGACGTCGATCTCGAGCTCGTCCAGGTCTTCGCCAACCTCGCGGCGGCGGCGGTCCGGTCGGGCCAGGCGTTCGACCAGATTACGCGCGACAACCAGGCGCTGCGCGAGTCCATCCCGTCTCCGCGCATTATCGGCGCGTCGGATCCGATCAACCGGGTGATGGATCTCTGCGGCAAGGTCGCGGCATCGACCGCGACGGTCCTGATCACCGGCGAGACCGGGACCGGCAAGGAGCTCGTCGCCAGAACGATCCACGAGCAATCCGAACGGCGCGACAAACCCATGATCGCGGTCAACTGCGCCGCCCTGTCGGAGACGCTGCTGGAAAGCGAGCTGTTCGGCCACGAGAAGGGTGCGTTCACCGGCGCGGACGCCCGCAAGATCGGACGGTTCGAGCTGGCCGACGGCGGGACGCTGTTTCTCGACGAACTGGGCGAGATGGCCGAGACCACGCAGGTCAAGCTGCTGCGCGTGCTCCAGGAGCAGGAGTTCGTCCGGGTCGGCGGCACGCAGACGATCGTGTGCGACGTCCGCATCGTCGCCGCGACCAACCGCGACCTGCATCAGCTCATGCAGCAGGGCAAGTTCCGCGACGACCTGTTCTACCGAATCAACGTCTTTCCCATTCCGCTGCCCGCCCTCCGCGACCGGATCGAGGATCTGCCCCTGCTCCTGGACCACTTCGTGGACAGCGTGGTGCCGAGCCTGGGCGTGGATCGCCCGCGTTTCGTCCCCGACGCGATGGCGGCGATGCTGGAGTACCCGTGGCCGGGCAACATCCGGGAGCTGCGCAACGTCATCGAACGCTGCACGCTGCTGGCCGGCGGCGGCGAGGTGACGCTGGAGAACCTGCCGCTGGAGATCGCGAACCGGTCAGGCATTCCGGAGCCGCAGGCGAGCGCGCCTGCGGTGGGTCGCCAGGTCGCGGAGGCCGATCCGATCATCGGGGCGTCCAGCGCCGATCCCGCGGGCGAAAGCGTTTCCAAGCTGGCGAGCCACGAGAAGGCGATGATTCTGCAGGCCCTTTCGGACAACAGGTGGAACCAGTCGGCGGCCGCTCGAGCGCTGGGCATCACGCGGGATCACCTGCGGTACCGGGTGAAGAAGTACGGCATCAGTAAGCCGGGGTAACCCCCCGGCTTACGCCGAGGATACGCCGTACTGCGCGCGTACCACTGGCGAACCGCGCGGTGTCAGCCCGCGGGTCGAATGGCATGGCGGCCTGATGCGCATCGGACCGCCGCGCCCTCCATTGGCCCCCAACCCCTTTTCTCACACTCGTGATCCGCCGCAGCCGATGAACAATACGATGGGCTCGCGCCTTACCACCCTCATTCTTGTCATCGTCCTGCTCGCCGCGGCCGCCGCCGCATTCCGCGTGATCGAATCGCGCCTCATGGTCGACGTCTACCGCGACCGCCTCGACACCGTAGCCAGCAGCTACACCCATCTGGCGAAGGACTACAACGAGCTCGTCAAGAAGACCGCCGTCACCGAGCTTCTCGTTCAGGACGGCTCGCTCAAAATCATCGTCCGAAACGTGACGGGCACGATCGAGACACTCGACACGCCGTTCGATCCGGAGAACGAGATCTACGTCGACTACATCGTCCGCGACGGCCGCCTGCTGATCCGCCGGGTCTACGACGACCGCACCGCGCCGCGCGATGGACTGGTCGTCGACCCCCGGCTTGCCTATTTCGACTGGGACGAGTCACCGAACGCCATCGGCAAGGCCGTCTACCGGAGCCTCGACGAGGGCCGCTGGGTCATCACCCTGACCGGCGACGGCGCCCTGGGCCTGGCCCGCGCCGAGCGCCCCGCCGACCTGAACGCGTCGCCCTCGATCCGAAGGTTCGCTCCGATCGAGCACGAGCCGGCCGATCATCACGTCGGCCTCGGGGAGGTGATCCGGGCGTTCGTCACCCCGGGGTAGGTCGGAACGTCGAGAGTCGAAAGTCGAAGGTCGAAGGTCGAAGGTCCAACTTGCGGGCGGTAAAACGCAAACCGGCAAGGTGAATGCACATGCGCGCATCACCTTGCCGGCCACTGTTGCGCACCCCTGATAGCCGTCCGCACGCATCCTCAGCTTCGACGTGCGAGCGGCCAGGCTTCTCTCACTTGCCACGCGCTATTTGTTGCACATGGCGTGCCGCGCCGGAGCGGGGCGGAGACAAGCCCCTGAACGACAGTAACTTACGGTTTTGAAGGTCCGATCGGGCTGCTCGTTTCGGGGCAGATGACCCAAATCGGCCGGGTGGGGAATGGGGAATGCCGCCCGGTGACCACCCGAATCGCCTCGTCGCAAGATCCCCCGTCAAGACGCTATGATCGCCGCCCCCGATCATGGCGGTGCTGCATGTGAAAGTCTCGCCGGGCGGCAAACGTGACCGGCTCACCGGCTGGCTCGCGCACGAGCTCAAGCTCCAGGTGCGGGCGCGGCCCGAGAAAGGCCGCGCCAACGACGCCGTCGTTCAGCTCTTCGCCGACACCCTGCACATCCCGCGCGACCGCATCCGCATCCGAACCGGCCACACCTCCCCGCGCAAACAGATTGAAATCGAGGGCCTGTCCGACGAGGACGTCCGATCACGCATCCAGAGCACCCTCGACGCCCAGACCTGATTCCCCCGCTCCCCGCTCCCCGCCATCCGTCACCCACCACTCGCTACTGGTGTAGATTGTCCCGCGCGCCTTCCCCCTCAGGAGCCCCCCCATGGGTCATCACGTCATGGAGCTATTTCGTCTCAACGGCCGGACCGCGCTCGTGACCGGCGGCGCGCGGAACCTCGGACGCGACATGGCTGAGGCCCTGGCCGAGGCCGGCGCCGACGTCGCGATCACCAGCCGGCATCTCGACCAGGCCGAGGCGACCGCCGAGGCGCTGGCCTCGTCGACCGGCCGCACGGTCCGGCCCTATCAGCTCGAAGTGACCGACGAGGCGCAGGTCGTCGACGTCATCGGCCGGGTCATCAGCGACTTCGGTCAGCTCGACGTCCTCGTGAACAACGCCGGTAACATCCAGCATTCAGCGCATCTCGAGCAACGGACGCGCGAGGACTGGGACTACACGTTCGCGGCGAACACGACGAGCACGTTCCTGTGCGCTCGTGAGGCCGCCCGCCACATGAAGCCGCGCGGCACCGGAACGATCATCAACATCGCGTCCATCTCGGGCATGATGGGCAAGGACCGCAGCATCTACGACGGGCTCGACATGGTCGGCGTGACGATCGACTACAGCGCGGCAAAGGGCGCGGTGATCAACATGACGCGCGACCTGGCATGCTACCTCGGTCCGCACGGAATCCGCGTCAACTCGATCAGCACCTCGGGGTTCGAACGGAATCAGCCCGAACCGTTTCTCGAGCGGTACCGCCCTCAGCACCCGCTCGGACGCATCGGGGAGGACGGCAAGGACATCAAGGGCGCCGTGGTCTACCTCGCCAGCGAAGCGGCCGCCTGGGTGAGCGGGCACAACCTGGTGCTCGACGGCGGCTTCAGCGCATGGTGAGGCGGGCCGGGGTACAGGATCGCGATGCGTCCGGCATCAGGTCGCCGCGCATCAGACCCGTGGGCTGACGCCGCGGCTCACAGCACGGGTGGCGTACCGTGGGCGTCAGCCGGCGCAAGCCCTGGTTGTACTACACAAGTCCTGGCCTTCAAGGCTTCCTGTAAGGGGTGCCTGGGGTCGAGCGAAGCGAGCCCCCAGCGCA
>NYZC01000398.1 GCA_002686995.1 Phycisphaeraceae bacterium
ACCCGGGGATATGCAAGAGAACCCGGTGTACGACGACCTGATGGGCGTCGTGCCCCAGGCGCCGTGCTCGGGGTGAATGGGCGGCGTGAAGTCGAAGGTGGATAGGTGGGCGTGAAGGGTATTGGGCATGGGGGCGATTGATTATCGATTGTCGATTAGCTGTTACTTGATATTTCGGACGCGCGCTCTCGCGGTGTTTCTAAAATAACAAGTAACAGCTAATCGACAATCGATAATCAATTGCTCCCAAACCCGGATGCGTGGCCTCACGTGCATTGACATCGCCGATCCCTCCCGCAAGAATCACTTCAGATGCTTCGCCCTGCACTCCATTTGCGCCGTGAAGCGCACGGTTTCACGCTCATCGAGCTTCTGGTCGTGATCTCCATCATCGCGCTGCTGATCGCGCTGCTCCTGCCTGCGATCAAGAGGGCGCGCGAGACCGGGCGGCGCGTGGCCTGTGGTGCGAATATGCGCCAAGTCGGCCTCATGCACATCATGTACACGTCGGACTACGACGGATACTTCTTCACCAGCACCCTCGGCGAGGGCGCAACGGCTTATGGTCACAACCATCGTTACGGGAATGCCCACTGGCTGGTGCATGTCACGGACGAGGAGCACTACGACGCGCCGACGCCGGTGACGGCGTACAGCACCGGGGGGAAGAAGGTGTTCAAATGTCCGACCGAGACCGGTCCGCACCCCGGCCATCCCGAGGCGTGGCCTTCGCCATTCCTTCACTTCGTGCCTGAAGAGCTCAGTTTTTTCGGGGTGCTCAGCACGTCGTATTGCTACAACGCATGCGCCTGGACGGGCGCCTACAAGACGAACACGGCGATCGGGTTGGGCAACGGCACGCCCGGACTCTGGGACACGAAGATCGAGCAGATCGCGAGGCCGAGCATGATGGTCTCCGTCTCGGAGTTCGGCGCATTCTCCTGGGTCGTCTCGCACGAGCGCGCGGTGTGGTCGAACGCGATCCACATGCTGCCCCACGATCCGGTGATTCCGATCTCGAACCTGACGTTCGTCGACGGCCACACCGAGCTGGTCCTGCTGCAACCGGGGCCGAATCACTTCCAGAACGACGATTACGAGTTCACGGATCTACTCGCCGTGCCCTGAGGGGCCTGCTGTCGTCCTGCGTCGCACTCCGGGCCGGGGACGGTCCGGCCTGGCGGATCCGGGGCACGGTGTTCGCAAGTCAGTGCGTCGTCGCTACCCGGCGACGCCATGCGCCAGCCCGGGTCGACCTGTAGCACGAGCCCCGGGCCCGAACACCCAACCCGAGCCACGACCCCCTCGGCCGCCTTCGCGGCGCGAAATCTTGATTTGAGGGAATCCAACTCATAGAAATATCTGGAACGATGCTTCATTCCGCTTTCCTGCTGCGTCGTCGAGTCCATGCCTTTACGCTCATCGAGCTTCTGGTGGTGATATCCGTCATCGCGCTGCTGATCGCGATGCTCCTGCCGGCCATCAAGAAGGCACGCGAGACGGCGTATCGCGTCGAGTGCGCGTCGAACGCGCGGCAGATTGCGCTGTTGCACCTGCTGTACATTGCCGACAACCACAACACTTTCTTCGCCGGCGACATGGGCTACCCCCAGAGCGCGTTCGGTGACAATTCACGCGGGGGCAATGCTCATTGGCTGATCCACGTTACCGACGAGGATCATTACGACGCGCCGACGCCGGTGACGATCTACGGCGATGGAAACCGCGAGCTGTTTTCGTGCCCCAGCGAGCACGGTGCGACCCCCGGTTACCCGTATACCTGGCCGCCGACGGGTCTCTCGTTCGTACCCGCGGGAAACCGCCAGTTCGACGTCTGGAGCACCTCCTATTCCTTCAACACCGGGGCTTTCGTTCGAGGCGAGGCGACCTTCGGGGGGACGCCGTTCGGACTCGCGGCGATCCGGCAGGGCCTCTGGGGCCAGAAGCTCAACAGCATCGAGCGAGCTTCGAGAATGGTGCTGGTGATCGAGTTCGGGCACATCTGGCTCGCGGCGGAGCAGGAGCCCGTATGGTGGTTCGACGCCGTCTACCAGCTCCCCCATGATGACCTGATTCCCGTCATGAACATCACCTTCGTCGACGGTCACAGCGAGTTTCTCCAGCTCCGCGAGGCACCCGATCACTACTTCAACGAGGAATACGAGTTTGCCAGCTTCTGACGCATCCCGCGCCACCGGGCGCATCGTCGCGGCGCTGCTGCTGCTTCTTCACATCGTTACTTCCGCGGGGGCCGAGTCCGGGGACCGGCTTCTCTCGCGCAACGCCACCTACACCGTCATCGGCGGCGGCTGGGTCTACGCAGGGCAGATCCAACCGGGCGTCAACGCCCGCGCGACGAAGGCGGGCATCGTGCACGGGCCCCTTGTCGAGCCCACGGACGACGGCGACGAGCTGATCGACGGCGATACGAGTGACCGGAGCATCGTGCACACGACGTGGACGTGGCAACAGCCGGGCAAGGTGATCGATATCACGATGACGCTGCCGGGCGAGTCGACAGTGCGACGGGTGAAGGTGACCTACCCGCAGGATACGAATTACCGGCCCGAGCTGACGAACCTGAAGACGCGCGTCGACGGCGGCGAATGGGCGTCGCGCGGCCGGCGCTTCGTGCATCAGGCGCGCGACCCCGTCGAGGAGTCGCCGACCAGCTCGACGTTCGAGTTCGACGGTATCCGGTGCCGCGAGCTCAACTTCTACATCGGCGGCGCGCATCTGCGCGTCGGCGTGACCGAGATCGAGGTCTGGGGTGAGGGGCCGACGGAGAACGCGCGGCGCGGCCTGATTCGCGCGAAGCCGCACGTCAGCACGGTCGAGGTCCCGACGACGCGCCATCCCGACGCGGCGCGCAACCTCGCGAAGTCGGCGAAGATCGAGATCGAGGCGAGCTACCCGGTGACCGGCGGCACGGCGGAGGCGCTGATCGACGGCGACCGGCGCGAGGGCGTCCGTATCGGCCCCAATCACCAAAAACACCTGGAGTTGACGGCCGAGCTTGACCTCGGCGACACGTATCGGATCGACGCCGTCTACCTCTGGATGCCCGGCGGTCGCGGCGTCGAGACCGGGCACCTGCACGAGATGACACTTTCGGTCAGCCCCAGCGCCGATCACCTCGACTGGGTTTCGCCGGTCGATCCGATCGCGCCGGCGTACTGGCCGACCGACGACGCGCCGAAACCTTACGTCGTGCCCGTCGCCGGCCTCGACGCGCCCGGTCGCCGTGTCCGCGTGACGGGGTACCTCTCCGGCACCGGCGGCGTCACTTCGCTGATGTCGATCGGCGAGATCGAGGTGTGGGGGCGGCCGCTCGACGTGCCGGTGGACGACGCACCGCGACTCGAGCTTCGCCCGTTGAAGCTCGACCCGGTGCCGCTGGGCACGCTGTCACCGAAGTGGCAGGCGATGCGGGAGCGGCGCATTCGCGGCATCTGGATCGCCGGTGATCTCGATGACAGGTTCGGTGACTCGGCGCAGACGAAGGCCGCCGTTCTGGCCGACGTGGGGTTCAACACGGTGGTGCTGTACACGGGTGTCGATCCGAAGAACCGGTCGGAGTCGCCCGCGCTCGCGCCGAGGATGGAGCGCAACCTCGCCGAAGCGGCAAAGCACGGCCTGGCGCTACTGGCCAAATGGCAGTTCGGATCGACGCACCAGGAGCCGTACCGGAAGTTTCGCGGGCCCAACGGCGTCGAGCACGAGCGATCGGCCTGCCCGCTGCAGCCGGACTACATCGAGCGTCACGTGGGACGGTGGGCGGTGCGTTGCGCCGAACTTGGTGCCGACGGGTTCACCTTCGACACCGAGATGTACGAGTCGGACAGCACGCGCTACCCCGGCGCGTGCTATTGCGATTCATGCTTCCGCCGATATGTGAAAGCATACAGCACCGACTGGAAGCATCATTTCGAGCACGTCCGCCCCGAGCGGCGCGGCCTCTGGATCGCCGGCAACGAGGCGGGGGATCACTACAGGCTGGAGCAGCGCCTGGCGCTGATCAAGCAGTTCGGATCGATTCGGGATCGCTGCCGCGCGATCAATCCCGACTACCTCTTCGCCTACGCGCCGTTCGTCGGTTACATGAGCGGCCTGACCCTCGGCCTGGCCACCACCGAGCGACCGGTGATCGTCTGGTCGGAACGCGAGTACACGCACGGTCCGGAGTCACGCACGATCGGGTACCTCGAGCGGATGCGCGACGAGCAACTGCCGGCGCTCTACGTCTGCGGACACATGATCTGGTACCAGGATCCGAAGATGCTCGCCGACAACCTCGTCGTCGGCGCCCTGCACACCGACGGCTGGTGGGCGTGGCTCGGCACGGCAATCCTCGCGTACGTCGGCACCGACGAACCCATCGCGTACAAGTCGCCCTACGGTCGTGCGGACGGCACGACCGCGCGCGATTACCTCGACGCGATCAAGGCCGCGCACGCGAGACTGGATCGACTGCTGGGCGAGGATCCCGAGACCTGGCCGAGGGCGGAGATGTTTCGGGGGGTGCGGGGCGATCGGTGAGAGAACCCCCTCACCCCGGCTCGATCTCCGACGGGGTCACGCGGATTCGCTGGGAGCGCATGAGGCTGTAGTCCGAGTCCCAGTAGATGTAGAGGACGACGTCGGGCTCGACCTCGACCATCGATCCCATCGCCCAGACGCTGGAGTCGATCGTCGTGCCTTCGTCCCAGGTGCGCCCGTCGTCGCGCGAGCAGTGGACGCAAAGGCCGGGCATGCGGTGCGCGATGAGGACGGCGCCCGAGACCGTGCGCACCATGTTCGGCGCCGCGTAGCCGGGGAACGGGCCGCGGACGCAGGGGCTCCATGAGCGGCCGCCGTCGTCCGACCATGTCTGCCACATCCAGGGGGAGTAGACAGGACGGATCAGCATGACCACGCGCCCGTCGGCGGTTTCGAACGCCGAGCCTTCTGTCAGGTCCATGTTGCCGGTCACGACGTTGCCGTCCGCGTCAAGGAACGACGCGTCGACGTTGACCGGCTCGGACCACGTCCGCCCGTCGTCCTCGCTGCGCGCGGCGAACGCCTGGCAGTGCACGCTGCCCCAGGTCCAGACGGTGTGATTCGTCTGCGACGCTTCGATCAGCGCGCTCGAAAGCATGATGGCAAGGATCGAGCCGTCGCGCAGGTTCAGAAAACCCGCGGGGGAGAGATCCTGCACGGGCTGATCGCGCGGCGGGCCGATGTGCAGGTTCGTCGTGCCGGCATCCGACCATGTATTGCCGCGGTCGGTCGACTCGAACACCTTCTTGTGATCGCGTCCCGGGGTCACGAGCAGCAGGCGCTCGTTCGGCGTCAGGTGCAGTCGCGGCGGCGACCACGAGTTGCCGTCGCCCATGAAATCGATCTCCTTCGGCGGCGACCATGATCGGCCGCGGTCGGACGACCGCATCAGGTACGGGAACGCGACCGCGTCCGATCCGGCGGTGATCACCTTCTGCAGGTTGGCCTGCATGACCATCTCGCCGTCGTGGAATCGCCTGACGTCGATCGGCTGCTGCCACACTCGCTCCTCCATCGGCGCGGGGATGGTCCAGTTCACACGTTGCACCGGTCCCTGCTCCCAGATCGGATCGAGCTGACGGGGCGTAGCGACGCGCAGGCCGCGCAGGGCGGCGTCGCGCCATGCATACACACCGACGTGGCCGGGGCCGCGGTAGGTCGCGTCCTCGAACGCGACATGGCCATAATCACCGACCTTCACGGTGACGCGCGGCCCCTCGACATGCGCGCGGACGTGCAGCCAGATGTCCTTCCTGGTGCTCGGCACGCCGTTGACCAGCGACATGCGCATGCGACGCAGGTAGCCGCTGTCGTCCATGCGTGACAGCGCGACCCAGAAGTGCTGGGCCCGCGACTGCTGGCCGCAGTTGGGAAAGTGCAGGAGATAGAAATGGGACGCATCCCGAGCTCGGAAGACGACGCCCGTGTCCGAGTGGGGGTTCAGCCGGATTTCGAACTCGAACGCGCAGTCGACACAGCAGAGCGCAGGGTGGACCGCGTAGTGCATGCCCTGCATTGCCGCGCCGGGCGTGCCGCACCGGTCGCCCGTGAGCACGAACGTGTCGGACTGGGTTTCGTCCCAATCAGTGTTGACGAGATGCCAGGGCGACGGATCGGAGAAGGAGAGGGGGGCGGATGTGGTCATTGAAGTCTCGGGTGGACCTTCCGACTTTTCAACTCCTCGACTCTCGACTCGTCCGCCCATCCGTGCTCATCCGTGTCCATCCGTGGTTCCTGTTCCCTCAACCACCGCCGCGGCAATCGTCTTGCGGAAATCGTCGTACGGAATTCCGATGCTGCGAACATAGCGGTCATTGAACTCGGAGAGCTTCTCCGCGTACTCGAGTGTCTGCTCGGGCTTGTTCTTGTGCCACGGTGTCTCGGGCCAGATCGTGTGTCCCAGCTTCGTGCACACCTGGATGCGCCGGTCGTCGAGCATCACCTTGACGCGGCGCTCGTCGAGCCAGGCGGCGGTGCGGCGCGGCTGGAACGTCGCCGCGCTCGTCCGGTCGTGACATTCGAACAGCCAGGCCTCGACGTCGGTGCCCGGGATCGGAATCGGCTCGTGGCGGATCGATCCGTGCACGAACCTTGCATCCGGCACCGTCATCTCGAACCGCATGCGCGGTGGCTGGTTCAGTTCGAGGTGCTCGGCGAATGCGCCGCCGTACCCGTTGACGCAGCCCTCGAAGGACTCACCCCAGAGCTCCGACGTGACCGTTTCGGGATCCAGCTCGAGACCGTGCGTTTCGACGTGCTCGTGCAGCACCGCCATCAGTCGGCGGTAGTACTCGCGCATGTCCTCGTCCTCGGGGAACGGGGCGCGAAGATAGACGGACCGATCGGCGCCGAGATGCTCGACCGCGACGTCGAACAGCGGCTGCGGGCCGTAGAGCTGAACGAAGAGCGTCGCGGGCGGCCGCGCGGCCAGCGCCTCGATCCAGCGCTGCTTCACCCCCCGCTCGACCTCGACATAGTGCCGGGAATTGTTGGCGCGGATGGCTTCGGCGTCGAGCCCTTCGTAGCAGCAGGGGTGGACGAGGAAGATCAGGTGATCGATGCGCTTCATGCTTGACTCTTGCGCGGCAACGGGGCCGAGACGGCCCGGCTCGGTTGGCCCATGGTAGCCTGAACGCGATGGGCGATGCCGGGAAAGGATCGAGCGGTCGAGCGCGGCTCCGCGTGGGGGGGCTGCTTGGCGCGTCGCTGCTCGTCGTGGTTGCGAGCTGGTGGTTCACGACGCGCGGCTCGGAGCCCGCGACCCCTATCCGGAACATCGTGCTCATCAGTATCGACACGTGCCGGGCCGATCATTTCGGCGCATACGGATTCGACGGGCCGGGGTTGCCGAATCCGACGCCGAACCTCGATGCGCTCGCGCGGGAGGGCATCCTGTTCCGCAGCGTCGTCTCGCCGATCCCGATGACGCTGCCGGCGCACTGCTCCATGATGACCGGAGTCGAGCCTTGCCGGCATGGTGTCCACGACAACCTGAACTACAGGCTCGACCCGGAGCACGAGACACTCGCGGAGCTTTTGCGCGACCGCGGCTTCGTCACCGGCGCGATCCTCGGGGCGTTCGTGCTGAATGCCCAGTTCGGTCTGAGCCAGGGATTCACGACGTACGACGACGAGATCGGGACCGGCCACGCGTCGCACGGCATCAACGAACGCAAGGGCGATGACGTCACGCGCCGGGCCATCGACTGGATCGAATCGCACCGGGAGGAACAATTCTTCCTCTTCGTTCACTACTTCGATCCCCACGATGGCTACGTGCCGCCCGAGCCGTTCGCATCGCAGTTCAAGTCACATCCCTACACGGGTGAGATTGCCTTCGTCGACCACTGCATCGGCCAGGTGCTCGAACGTCTCAAGGCGCTCGATCTTTACGACTCGACGCTCATTGCCGTCACCGCCGATCACGGGGAGATGCTGGGCGAGCACGGCGAAGCGACGCATTCCTTCTTCGTCTACCGCAGCGCCCTGCGGGTTCCCATGATCTGGAAGCTGCCCGGTCGACGCGAAGCCGGTGTGGTGGCGGGCCTGGCCGGGATCATCGACGTCATGCCGACGGTATGCGGCCTGCTGGGCATTGAGCGGCCCCACCCGATCGAGGGCGTTGATCTCTCGCCGGCCTTCGACGGCGACGACGCCGTCGTGCGGGATCGGCACCTTTACTGCGAGAGCGTGACTCCGCTGGTCTACGACGCGAACGCGCTGGTCGGCGTCGTGTCGGAGCGCTGGAAGTACATCCACACGAAGCGACCCGAACTCTACGATCTCGCTGCGGACCCGGGTGAGCAGCAGAACCTCATCGACGCTCATCCGGACCGGGCACGTCTGCTGCACAAGCAGTTGGAGCACTTGCTCTCCTCGGGCATCAAACAGGCGGGGGCCGACGTCGCGGGACGCGCCGAAGCGGCGCAGAGGCTCGGCGCCCTGGGCTACACGAGCGGCGCGGGGCCGGCGCAGTTCAGTCTCGAGGCGAACCCCGACCTGGATGATGCGAAGGACGTGGTCGGTCTGAATGCACGCAACCGGCACATCGCGGAGCTGATCGCGCGCGGCGAGTACGCCGAGGCGACAGTTCTGTGCGAGGCGCTGCTCGCCGACCGGCCGACGTTCTTCGACGGCCATCAGCACCTGGCGGGCATCGCCGTGGCACAGGGAAACCTGGCGGCCGCGGTGCCGCACTTGCGGCGTGCGCTCGCGCTGAAGCCGGATGACGCCAACACGCTGAACAACCTCGGCAACGCGCTGCTCTCGCAACGGGACTTCGAGGAGGCCGCCGGTCACTTCGAGCGGGCGCTGAAGGTTAATCCGGATTTCGTCGTGGCGCGGGCCAACCTCGGCATCGCAATGCAGTCGCTCGGCCGGTCGGGCGAGGCGATCCGCCATCTGGACAGAGTCGTGCGGCGGGCTCCCCGGCATGCGGACGCCCGCCGCCGCCTGGGCCTATTGCTGACCAACGCGGGGCGCGAGACCGAGGCGGTCGTGCATCTGAAGGAGGCGGTTCGGCTGAACCCGGACAGCGTGCTCACCCTCAGCAGCCTCGCATGGCTTCTCGCCGCGCATTCGTCCGATGAGATCCGGGACGGGACGGAGGCGGTTCGTTTGGCCGAGCGGGCAGTCCGGCTGTCTGCGAGGAAGGATGTGCTGGCCCTGGACGCGCTGGGAGCCGCTCATGCGGAGGCGCGCCAGTTCCCGCAGGCGATCCATGCTGCCGAGGCTGCGTTGAGGCTCATCGGGCCCGATGGACCCGGGCGGGCGAAAGCGATTCGGCAGCGGCTCGCGCGGTATCGAGCGGGAAAGCCCTTTCGCGTCGAGTCAGAATAGGCAAGTTGCCGCCCACTTCTTGAAGACGTGGTCTGGGGTCGCTAGAGTAAGTGGTCCCAACGGGCCCCGGCGTGTCGCTGGGGTGAACGGAGAGAAGGTCAAGCTGGTCATTCGATTCCCCGTGAAAGGAGATCTCCATGAATAGGTATCGTTCTCTGTCTGTCGTCATCGCCGTGGTCGCCGCGCTGGCGTCGTCCGCGTCGGCACAGTTCTTCTCGGAGGATTTCAGCGGCGGCGCCGACGGCGGGCTCGTTTCCGGCGTCACGTCGCAGACCGGTCAAACCTGGGGCGCCTTCACCCTGTTCGGCTCCTACTCCGGCCTCAGCGTCGATGATCAGTACGGCCTCGACGGCAACGGCAGCGGCAACCTGGCGGCAGGCAGCACGGCAGGGACGTTCTTCGGCAACAGCGTGCCGCTCGGCCAGACGTTCACAAGCGGATCGCTGACGCTGGATTTCGAGATTTATACATTGTTCTCGGGCACGAGCGGCACCATGTCGGTCCTCTGGCTGCACGACTCGGTGAATGGCGGCGCCATCTCGGTGAACCGACAGAACAATGGCCCCGTTGGTCAGGACGATCTCACGATCGCCGCTCCAGGCCCCGGCGAGCAGACTTTCTCGACCGGCATCACCGATTCGAACGCCACGACGATGCACTACACGTTTGAAGTCAACCTCGACACGCTGAACGTCGATCTCAGCTACTTCGACGTTTCGGACCCGAACAACGGGGCATCCTCCGGCACGATCAACATCGGGACCATCGACGGCCCGTTCCAGCCGGACACGATCCAGATCTGGGGCCGCTCCTCGACGAGCAATTTCCAGGGCTGGGACAACATCGTCCTGACGCCCGAGCCGGCGAGCGTCGTCCTGCTGTCGGCGGGAGCGCTGCTCGCGCTGCGGCGTCGTCGCTGACGCGTCAGCCAATTTCCTGAAACACAAGAGCCCTGCTGTCCGTACCGGACAGCAGGGCTTTTCTTGACGGGGCAACAGAAAGCCCCCCTTCGCAAGGGGGGGGGTATCCCGTTGGGGGGGGGATCCCATTGACGGACTAGCGTATCGATGCGCCGCTAGTGACGACCCGCGTTCGTGGCGCGATTCACCATCAGTTGAAACGTCCGCAGGTTGCGACGGACGGCGCTATCCAGCTTCGCCGCTGCGTTGTCGTGCGAAGCCAGGGTGACGATCGAGACGCTCGCCGTCGGCACGACGAGGCGCCTGTCGAGGCGGTCCACCACGACCCGCTGGCGCAGCGCGATCACGTGCTGAATCGCGATCGTGCCCGGGTGCTCCGGATCCTCGTTGACGAGCACGCGGCTGACCAGCATCGGTGCGTCCTCGTCTTCACTGATCTCGAATCCCGATTCCTTCAGCGCCTTGCGAATCACCTGTCGGTACGCCTCGGTGTCGGCCCCGATGCCGAGGAGCCGTCGCGGCAGCGGGCCTGCATCAAGCCGGATCGCCTTGACGTCGGCCAGGCTCAGCAACTCATCGGGCACCTTCGGCCCGCCTCCCGGCAGGACGGGTGCGGCGGTGGTCCGTAACGAGGCGGTCACGAACGAAGCCAGCAACAGAAGAGCGAACCATCGCGCCGTGGATCTCATGGTCAATCTCCGGAAAGATGACGAATCCTATCGCGTCGGCGCCGGGCGGGCGACCCCCCAACCCCCCCTTGGAAAGGGGGGGCTTTCAAGCGTCGCGCGTGCTTCGCTCCACGATGCATAGCTATGATGGTCGGCACGTTGGCGGCGTATCGTCGCCCAAGGAGCAATCCCGATGTCCGAGCGCCTTTCCTTCCTGCAGCCCCACGACGCCGAGTTCTTCGAGCGCGAGATCGCCTCGTTCCTGCCGGATCGCGTCTACGACGCCCACTGTCACGTCTGGGAACGCGACGTCGCGCAGTGGTCCGGTCCGATCGGCGAGATTCCGGTTGTCGGCTACGAGCAGTACGTGCAGCTCATGCAGGACATCCACCCGGACCGCCGGCTCGCGGCGATGTTCATTCCGGGTTTCGCTGGACGGGAGGTCAGCGCACGGGCCAACGCGTTCGCGGCGGAGCAGGTCGCGGCGCATCCGGACTATCGCGGGATCTTCTTCATCCATCCCGAGGACGACCCTTCGTGGGTGCGCGACGAGGTCAACCGTCTGGGCCTGCACGGGTTGAAGTGCTACCACACGATGTCGAACGTGTCGCCGACATGGGAGTCGCCGATCGAGGCGTTCCTGCCCGAAGCGCACGTCGCCATGGCGCACGAAGAGGGATGGGTGATCACGCTCCACATGGTGCGCTCGCGGGGCGTGGCCGACCCGGGCAATATCGAGACGATCCGGCGCTACTGCGAATCGTATCCGGGCATGAAGCTGATCCTCGCCCACTCGGCGCGCGGGTTTCAGCCGGCGCACAACCTCGAGGGTCTCGAGCGGCTCAAGGGCCTGGACAACCTCTACTTCGACACGAGCGTCAACTGCGAGCCGATGGCGCACCAGGCGATCATCAGGATCATCGGCCACGACAAGCTGATGTACGGCACCGATCTGCCGGTCAGCCACTTGCGCGGCCGGTCGGTCAGCGTGGCCGACACGTTCCTGTGGCTGTACGAGGACACGCCGGTGTGGGGCGAGAAGCACCAGTCGATCCAGCCGGCGCTCATCGGGCTCGAGCACCTGCGCTCGATCAAGTGGGCGTGCTGGTCGGAGCGGCTGAGCGACGCTCAGGTCGAGGATATCTTCTGGAACAACGCGGCACGGCTGTTCGGGCTGTAGCCGAAACGGCGATCGAGAGGTGATCTGCAAATGAAGCACGTTCCCTTGATACTCGTTGCGTTCGTCGCCGGGCTCGGTGCCGTGCTCGATCCGGCGCTTGCCGCGGACTGGCCTCGCTGGCGTGGGCCGGCGGGCACGGGCTACGCCGAAGGCTGCAACCCGCCGATGACGTGGGGGCCGGATGAGAACGTCCGGTGGAAGGTGGAGATACCCGGGCACGGTCACGCTTCGCCGATCGTGCTCGGCGATCGCGTCTACGTGCTGACCGCGGTCGGCGACGCGGAGGCGGCCCCGGTGAAACGCGGCGGCCGCCGACGTCGAATGCCGAAGCCGTCGGCCCCCTTCGAGTTCCGCGTCATGGCGCTCGGCCGGCGCGACGGGCGCGTGCAATGGGACACCCTGGTGCGGAAAGAGGTTCCGCACGAGTCGACCCATCGCACCGCCAGCTTCGCATCGAGCACGCCGGTCACCGACGGCGAGCACGTCTTCGCGTTCTTCGGTTCGCGCGGCCTCTATTGCCTTGGTATGGACGGCCGCGTCGTCTGGGAGAAGGACCTGGGGGACATGCGCACGCGCAAGAGCTTCGGCGAAGGCGGCTCGCCCGCGCTGCATGGCGATACCCTCATCGTCCCCTGGGATCACGAGGGGGATTCGTTCATCGTCGCATTGGACAAGCGGACCGGCGAGCAAAGGTGGCGCGTGGATCGCTCCGAGCGGACTAGCTGGACGAGCCCGATCGTCACGGTGGTGCGCGACCGCACGCAGGTGGTGCTCGCGGGCACCGATGCTTCAGTCGGGTATGACCTGGCGACGGGCGACGAGATCTGGCGCTGTTCCGGCATGACGATGAACGTCGTGCCGACGCCCGTGATCGGTCACGGGCTGATCTACCTGATGAGCGGCTTTCGCGGGGCCGCGCTGCAGGCGGTGAAGCTCGACGAGGCACGGGGCGACGTGACAGGGGGGGCTGCGATCGCATGGACGGCGCGGCGCGGGACGCCCTACGTGCCGTTGCCGCTGCTTTCCGACGGGCGCCTGTATTTCCTGAAGGGCAACGACGGAATCATCTCGTGCGTCGACGCGGTGACCGGCGCCGCGCACTATTCGACCGCGCGGCTCCCGGACGTCGGCATGGTCTATGCGTCACCGGTGGGCGCAGACGGACGGGTGTACGTCTGCGGTCGCGAGGGGCGCGTCATCGTCCTCGAGGACGGGCCGCAGTTCAGGGTGCTCGCGACGAACACCCTGGGCGAGGGCATCGACGCCACGCCGGCGCTGGTCGACGGCGAGATCTTCATTCGGGGAAGCAGGCACCTGTTCTGCATTGCACGGACGCCGTGACGCTTCCGTCGTTCTCGTCCTCGAATCAGACGGGCGAGGACGCCCGATCGAGGATGGGATCACGTCCGCGCTCGACGGCGATGTCCAGCCCATCTGGAGGTTGTCAACACGCTCGCCACGAGCATCGGAAGCGCGGCGGGTTCGGGCACGGTGACGACGATCGCGAACGTCAGCCCCCCGCTGCCCGGCACGGTGTGTGACAGCACGTTGCTGTGAATGTTGTCGAGCCGCACGAGGCCGCCGTCCGAGCTGCCCGCCCAGAAGGTGGTGCCCGAAATATTCACGTCGCCGGAGACGCGCGTGGGCGTGATGCCGAAGTCGATCCGCCCGTCGGTGGGCGGGGAGGGATTGTCGGTCATGTAGACGAGCGCGGAGACGATCGTCTCGTCGAAGGTCAGGTCGAAGGTCTCCACGCCGATGTGCAGCGTGTCGGACTGCGGTAAAGGCGGGTCGAACCGGATGCCGTCCGCGTATCCGCCGTAGGTGCCGTTCAGCACTGTGATGGCGCCCCAGATGAACGTGGGTGAGAGCGTCCAGCCGACGCCGTTGCTCGTGCCCGTGGCCGTTCCGCCGCCGGACGTGTCCCATCCCTGCACGGCGTGAACGTCGAACAGCGGTTGGGCCGACACGGTATCGGGGGGGGCGACGACCAGCAGACCTGCCGTTGCGACAATCGCGGTCGTGGCGCCGGAGACGCTTCGTGGGGATTGCATGGCGGTCTCCTTCAATATAAAGACATTTTAATCTTATTGTCGTCGCCGCAGTTCGCGATTCAAGAGCGGGACGGAGAAGATTTTGCAGCCGCGGTCCGGGTGGGGAAGCAGGCAGATGGCAGATGAAAACCTGTCCTACGGCGACTCGTAGACCGCCCGGCGGCGCGTGTAGAACTCGACGTCGGCGGGGCCGTGCTCGGCCGGGCCGATCCCTGACGTGCCCCAGCCGCCGAATGGCGCCGACGCGTCGGCTCCGGCGGTCGACTGGTTGCGCTTGACGAGGCCGGAGGCGGCCCCTGCCATGAACGTGCGCCATTGCTCGTCGCAGTTCGTGAAGATCGCGGATGCGAGTCCCTGTGGAACGCCGTTGCAAAGCTCGATCGCGTGGTCGAGGTCGCGAGCGACCTGGACGACGAGCACGGGACCGAACGTCTCAGTGCGGACGATCTCATGCGTCGGGTCGTCGGCGCGAATGATGGCGGGCACGACGAAGTGGCCGTATTCGCTGAGCTGCGTCGGGTCGAGGTCCGCCGCGTGCGGCGTCAGGACGGTCAGCCCGTCGTCGCGCGCCCGTGTGATGGCGTCGTCGATACGCGCCCCGGCGGCTTCTGAAATGACGGGACCCACCTGCGTCCGCGGATCATGCGGATCGCCGACCCGCATGGATCGAGTCGCCTCGCACACGTGCTCCATAAACCCGTCCACGCATTCGGCATGAACGATTGCTCGCCGGTTGGCCGTGCACCGCTGGCCGGCCGAGCCGAAAGCGCCGTGTGCGATCAGCTTCGCGGCGTGGTCGAGATCGGCGCCGGGCATGACGACCGCGGCATTGTTGCCGCCAAGCTCGCCCTGGAAGGGGACGAAACGTCGTCCGGCGATCAGTTGCAGCGCGAGGCCCGCCTGCATCGACCCGGTGATCGTGACGCCGTCCACGCCCGGATGCGCCGCGAGGGCTTCGCCGGACCGATGATCGCCGTGCACGATGCGGAGAAGGTCGTCCGGCAGTCCGGTCGTCACGATCGGCGCGGCTCGATCGGCGATCCCGGCGCCGGCGGGCGCAGGCTTCCACACGACGGCGTTGCCGTAAATGATCGCTGGAACGATCTTGCCGAGCGCGATGGCGAGAGGGTTGTTCCAGGGTGTGATGACCGCCACGACACCCAGCGGCGCCCGATCGATCCTGCAGCCCGCTTCGAGGTCCGACGCTTCGTCACGTCGCGCCCAGTCGCCGGCCCGTCGAACGAGGTCGACGGCGAACCGCACTTCGCCCTGGGCGTCGCACACGGGCTTGCCGGTCCGGTCCACGATCAGGTCCGCCAACTCGTCGCCGGCGCGCTCGATGCGGTCCGCCAGTGCATCGGACCACGCAGTGCGGCGGTCATGGTTCCATGCCTTCGATGGCTTCGATGCCGTCAGCGCCTTCCTGGCCATCGCGACGGCGTCGTCCACGTCTGACGTGCCGACATCGATCTTCCTGTCCTCGATTCGCCCGTTGATCGCGTCCGCTGACATGAATCTGCACGCGCGACCGTCCAGATACTGTCGGGTCATCTCCGCGTGCTGCGGGTCGTAGCTCGCGACGGCGTCGGCGGCGATGAGGACTCGGAAGCCTGCCTCGTAGGCGTCGAGCGCGGTGGCCCTGACGCAGCCGTGCGTGTGGACGCCGGCCAGCACGACGGTGTCGACCTGCGATTCGTGCAGGGCGGCAGCGAGGTTCGGTCCTTGAAAGCTGCTGAAATGCGTCTTGTCGATGATCCGCTCGCCGGGCGCGACGCTGAGCGCGGCCGGCGCATCGTGACCGGGCGTGCCGGCGACGCACGCGTTCCTGCCGGAGGCCTTCCAGTGCGGCATGCGATCGCCAGGATCGTCGATGGTCGTGCGGACGTGCATCACCGGCGCGCCGCGCGCTCGAAACGCGCGGAGCAGGCGCGCGGCGCCGCGCACGACCTCGCCTCGAGCCGGCGTCAGTCCGGCGGCCGAGAGAAAGTCCTCCTGGAGGTCGATCAGCAGCAGCGCAGGGTTCACGCGATCCGTCCTAACCTGGGCTTCGCCCGCAAGTCGGAAAGTCGAAAGGTCGAAAGTCGAAGGATCGTGCTTCTGGGGCAGCAGGGTGAGGCATCGACAGTCTCGCTTTCGATCTTCAGATCTTGGACCTTCGACTTCCCGCCACCTTAACGAGGAGCAACACGGCAAGAGCCCAACGAGGTCGAGCCGCAACGTTCAGGAATCACGGATGGACACGGATGGACACGGATGGACACGGATGGACACGGATG
>NYZC01000399.1 GCA_002686995.1 Phycisphaeraceae bacterium
CATCGACGATGCACCGCGACATCGCCTGCTTCGGCCTCCTTGCCAACGGACGATTCGCTCGGTCTTGGGCCCGCGGCAGAGTTCTGAGACAGAGCCTAACCTTGACAGACTGGCGGAGGACCCGATCGTTGGCGAAGTTCGCCAGGACGAAAAGGCACAGATCTCGTCGGGACGAAAGGCGATATCGTTCACAAGTCGAACCACTCAGAGCGATTCAGGGCGCTGCCCAAGGATGAGGCCATGCAATCATCGTTTGCCCTTGCCCACTTGATCTGCGTACGAGGTGCCTTTCTCCTGGCGATGATGACGACGGCCGTGGCCGGCGAACCGCTGCACGAAACCGAGCATGCGCTCTACACCTGGAAGTGGGCGGGGGACGATGTCAAGGCGTTTCGAGGCGACGACGAGTCGCCGCAATATCTGTCGGCCGGCGTTCCGATGCCGCCGCTCACCGGCGCGGAGAAGACCCGCGGCTTCGTGGTCTTCCAGACCCACTGGATGACGCGTTCGTTCCCCATCACCGTGCCGACGCGAGACCAGATCAGCGATCGGATCGACATGGCGGCGGCGCCCGGCGAGTTCGAGCCCGCGACGTTTCTGGTCCGTCCCCAGAAGGATCTGAAGCGGTTTTCCATCGCGATGGCCGGCGACCTCGAGGGACCTGGCGGCGTCCGCATTCCCGCCGCCGCTGTTGACTTCGGCGTCGTCAACGGCTGGGCCAAGTACGGCAATTACTACACCCCGATTCGCACGGTCATCGCCCCGATACTGAAGCCGGTCGATATCGACGCCGACTATTCCGAACAGTTCTGGATCACTCTCGAGATTCCCGAAGATGCCAGGCCGGGAGTGTACAAAGGCACGATCGACATCCTCGTGGGCGGGTCACGCGCCCACGAGCTTGTGCTCGAGATCGAGGTTTTTGACATCGAGCTTCTTGAACCCGATGCCGCCTTCGGCATGTATTTCGATCACGGACAGATCCCGGCCCAATGGGCGACGGCCGACTTCATGGAGAAGTACTACCGCGACATGGTCGAACACGGGATGACCAGCGTGACCATGTACTGCAAGCACGGTCGCGCCGCCGACGGTTCGAAGTTCGTTCTCAGCGGGGCCGCTGCCCGCGAGCTGGGCATCGATGTCGACAATCCGCCGAATCCCGGCTACTACGGATTCGATCAGGAGGTCGTCTACGACTTCGCGCACAATCTGGAGTTTGAGAAGACCGACCCGAGGTACCCCGTCGGTCTGGACGTGATGATGGAGCGGGCGGGGCGGGTCGGTCTGCTGCGGCGCGACATTCCAGTCCTCTATGTCGGCGGCGCGATCGACTACAGTTGGATCGAGCCCACCTGGAAGCGCCTGAACATCCCGTGGCCGGGCGGGACGCCCAACGCCGTGGAATGCCGGGTCGTCGCCGACCGCGCCCGTGCCAGGGGGTGGCCGGAGCTTCTGTTCTACCTCATGGACGAAGTGGGCGGCATCCACCCGCACTGGGGCGATCGCATGATGCTGTGGAAGCGGCAGGTCATTCGAACGCTCCATGACGAGGGCGTGCGCACCGTCAACGCCACGGGCCACCTCTACGCGAATCAGGAGTACAAGAAGTGGTACGCGAAGGACCGGGAGCTGGGCAAGCACGAGGTCGTGGTCAACGAGCAGGGTGAGATCGTCGACGAGCTGCTGCTGGAGACGCTCTACCACCACCTCGACGTCTGCCTGTTCAGCACGACCATGGGGGCGGAGGCCCGGGTCTTCGACCGGATGCGCGCGATGGACAAGCCCTACTGGCTCTACAACTGCGCCCAGCCGGCGCTGCATCCACAGGTGGATCGATTCCACTACGGCCTCTACACCTGGCGCACCGGGGCCAGGGGATTCTTCTATTGGCATTACGCGGCCACCCCCATCGTCAAGGACGGGAAGAGGTACTGGCCGTGGATGGACGAGAAGGGCGTGTTTCACAACACGGGTGATGTCTGGCCCCTGTACGCGGGGCTCTCGCCGATGGGGCCCGTCCCCACCATCTCGTGGGAAGCCGTGCGCGAAGGTGTCGACGACTACCGGTACCTGCTGACGTTGGAGAAGCTCATCGAACGAGCCCGCCGCGGCGGCGACGGAGGCGCGAAGCAACTGGCCGACGAAGCCGACGGTGTCGTCGAGGCGATGATGGCGAGGATCCCCATCGAGGCCGACCGCCCCCGGCACCGCGACGTGGGGGCTGCCGCGGTCCGAGCCCTGCCCGACGTAACGGTCGGGGACTACGACGCGTTTCGTCGCAAGGTCGCGGACCTGATCGTGCAGCTGCGATGACCTCGCGTCGCACTGTCCCACGCAACGTTCGAGATGATGGGCTGGCGAATTCGCCAGCGGGAACAGAACCATGTCCTTCCAGGCCACCGAGCAGCACCTCGTCGAGTTTCCGAGCGAAAGCAAGAGGTAACCCAGGACCCGGTGTTACTCGTCGGGGCGGGTCAATGCAGCCGGTCGACGCCAGGCAGAGTTTTGAGACAGAGCCTAAGGCTCATCTGAATGCCTCCTTGCGGTGAGTGAGTTTTCCTAGGAAGATTGCTCATTCTACTGCAAGGAAGGCATTTTTTCGTGTGGTCGCCGAAGGCGACCACGAGCTCGCGCTTGATCAGGGACTAAACGTCCGCAATTCACCAACCTCGAGAGAGAACTGATTGACTTCACCTGATCTGAAATCAACGCCACCAGAATACGATTGGCTCTCGGGAGACCTTCACAATCACTGTGAAGACCATGCTCTCGTGGCGGAATACTTCGAAGGCGTCGACGATCGCCTGGATTTCCTGGCGATGACCAATCACGCCCAGAAGCCGATCTTTTCGGAACAGATCGATATGGTCGCACGAGGCCGCGAGAGGGTGAAGATTCCCGTCTTCTTCGGACTCGAATGGAATGCCCCGGAGGGCGTCCATGCCAATGTCGTTTTTCCGCCGTTCCCCGAAGAGGCCGAGGTCGCCGCAGACTTTATCCGGCAGTTTGATCGGAGGCCCGATCTTGAGGACGACGCGATCGAGCGGGCGTTTGCCTGGCTCGCCGCTTTGCCGCAAGAGCAGAGGCCAGTGATGTTTTTCAATCACCCATTTCAAGGCCATTGGGCAGACGAAGTGATTGCGCGTTATATCGCGGCAGATCCCCTTGGCACTCTCGTCGTGGGGATTGAGGCAGTCAATGGACACCAGGCGGGAACACCAACAGATCCGAATGAGTTTCCTGGCTGTATGCCTGACGGGTCGCCGGACCTCGTATATAAGACCGGACGGCCCTTTGCCTTGCTGACAGGTTCTGACTTTCACGTGCACAAGCAGGTGAAGTTTTACGATTATCCGTTGGGGGTCTTCAATCGCTCGGTCGTCGGCGTTCCGAAGGGCTGTCGCGATGCAGCATCCATCTTCGAGAGTTTGAGAACCGGTCGAACCTGGGCGATTCTCGGTCACTGGTTCAATCCAGGAACCATGAGGATTGGAGAGGCGGGAGAGGGAGAAACTGCATTGACCGGGTCAGAAGCTCGGACACTGAATCTCTCGTTCGAGCTCAAAGTGCCCGCACAAGCCGAGATCATCGGACAACTGTCTAAAGAGGAACCGGCCATCGTGCTGCATGATTTTGGGATGCAGGCGACCGGCGATGCTGAATTGGAGTTCGAGATTCCTGCTCATGCCGTCGGTTTCGTTCGAGTACGAGTGACCGCTGAGACCGACCAACGTCCCCCGATCCCGCCAGGCTTCCCTGGAGATGGTGTCAGCGGGCCGTCGACGGCGCACAGTTCGGCGATTCTGCTCGCAGCCGAGATCACATGAAGACGCAATGGCGGCAACTTAACCCGCTTTCGCACAGCGGCTTTCTTCTTGTTGATGGCGCGGGCGCAGGCGAGGATATCCTGATCGACATGGGCTTCCATGGTGAGTCCCTGGATGCAGCACTTCGAGGCCACGGCAGCCGCCTCGACCGAGTTGCCCATCTGCTGGTGACCCACGTCGACCGGGACCATTTGACGATGGAGGTGGCTGCGGAGATGGCCGCGGGCGGGACCGAGGTCATCATCGGCGCAGAAGCGTGGAGTCAGGTTGGGGACCGGCCGGGTCGTCGTGCGCTCGAAGAGAGTGGAAAGCTGCAGCTGATCACGGCTGCTGGGGCGGGGGCAGTAGCCGATCATTCCCTCGTCTGGGCTACGTTCCCGCACGGGCTGCCGAACATGGCCTTTCGGATCGGGGACCAGCTGTTCTCCGGAGATACGCCGGTGACTGCCCTGATGAACACCGAAGACCCGGATGCTGCAAATTTGTTGGGACTCGAGGGCGACTGCACCCGGGGCCTTTGGATCAATACGGCACAGCGATCCCGGGCTGACATCCATTCCATCGCAGAGGAACTTGGGGCGCATCGCGTTCAGAACTATCTGAACAATCACGGCATCGCCGAAGATGTGGTGATGGCGATGGATGAGCCTGCCTTGCGGGACTTCTTCGCGGGGCTGGAGGTGATCGTTCCCCATCACTTGCGTCGAGTTCCCCTAGCGGAAACGGCCCATTGGATTCGAGGAGAGTTGACGAAAGCACGCGATCGCCACGGCTTTACGTTTCGAATCGAATTTCCAGGTGCTGCACTCGTAAACGAAATGTAGTGATAGCAGCTCCCGGCTCCGCCGCGGGAGCGTCGGGGTTGAGAAGGGAATGCTCCAGTTACAAACAGGAGCTACGTTGAAAGAACTCCAACATCATGTGTCAATGACTGAACCGCAATTCTGAAGTATGCCTTCAATTCTCTTTTGGTACGCACCATGATCATTCACGTGACCCGTCACGCACAGCCAGCCCCATACGTTCCCAAGCCGGGCGACGACCCGCAGATACCGCCCGGTGACAAAGACATCTCTGAACTCGGGACTCGACAGGCTCAGTGGCTGGGCGAGCGATTGATCGAGCTGGGCTTCAAGGGCATGATTCACAGCTCACCCTATCACCGAGCAATGCAGACCGCCCAGGTCGTGGCAGACGTCATCGATGCACAGATACTGCCCGAGATCGCGATCCAGGAATATGTCCCGAATCCTGGTCTGCCCGATGGGAGGGGCCAGACCATCGAGCAAATACACGGCCGTTATTCAAGAGTGGTGCCGTCCGCCACCATGCCTTATCCGTGGTTCTTTACAGGTCCTGAGCAGCAACCGGAGGTACAGGCACGGGTGAAGCCGTTTATTGACCGAATTGTGAGTGAACAGAAGGAGGACGTCTTGCTGGTCGGGCACGGGGCCACGATTTGGGCCTGTATGTCGGTCATCATCGACCTTGGTGAGGTGGTTGGCGAGGTCCCTGAGGCGGGGACAGGATGGAATTGCTCCCTGTCCAGCTACGAAGTCCCCCCCGATCTGAGCACTCGGGTGATGAGACTGTTCGACGTTTCCCACATGCCGGACGAGTCGGTGACCTCGAATAATGAGTATATGGTCAGCTGAAACGGACGACGTCGGTCGCGTCAATCGTGAGCGTCGGAGGGATCGGGGTGCGCCGGGCCCTCGCCGCTCAGGTCGAAATAGGGGTGGACCTGCACGAAATTGAGGATGATTGGCTCACCGATCGGGCCGCCGGGCCGGGTCTCGTCGGCCCAGTCGGAAATGACCAACTCCGCCTTCGTCGCCTCGGCTCGGAACAGCACCCAGTGATAGGTCATCCAGGCACGGTGGCTCGTGTCGTAGTCGCCGTAGGAATGCGCGTAGGAATTGCCGAACCGTCGTGCGAAGGACGATTCGGGCAACATCCGGGCGCCCCGGACGTCGAGGCGCAGGACGTGCGGTTCCCGGGCCGACATGTCGCCGTGCACCGCGCTGATCATCCGCGCGACGTAAAGACGTCCGGGCCGGAGATTGCGGAGGGTCTGCGCCGCGACATTGGGGCCGTCGGCCGAGCGCACCATGCGCAGGGCGCTGTCGCCGCGCGGCGTGTAGGGGAAGCGCCCCTGAAGCCAACCGAAGTGAATCTCGTCGACGATCTTCATGTGGTCGGCGGCGGCCGGTTGCAGGCGCCATCGGGAGGAGGCGTCGGCGAAGTCGCCGTCGGCCAGCAGGTGCGAACTGTCGAACGGATCGGTTGCCGCGGGCCGCGTCGAGCCTTCGATGCCGTAGTGACGGTACAGGTGGGCGACCCAGCGACTGGTCTCCTCGTCGGCATAGTGCACGACGTAGTTGTAGTAGAAGGACAGTGACTTGCCGTCGATGCAGACGACCACGTGCGTCCATCGATCCAGCGCCAGGTCGGGCAGCTCCGTGGACCAGGTCTGGTATCGGCGCGCGCCACCCGCCCAGAGCCTCAGCTCGCCGCCGGGCTCGCCCCAGTCGAGCCGCGTGTCGAAAACCAGGACGAATCTGCGGTTGCCCGCCTCGCCTTCACGACCCCAGCTGAACAATGCCCCGTGCCGCGATTGCGGCCGGCACCACATCTCCAGGGCGCCCTGTCCGCTGATGTCCAGATCCGCGTGCGCCGCAATCCGCACGGAGCCGTCGTCCGGGTCCAGGCGCAGGGCCCGGCCGTCGCCACGAGGCACGTACGTCGCACCGGAGGCGACGCCCGCGTGGCCCCGTCCGCTGGCATCCTCGACATCGCCGTCGAGACGCCATTGTCCGACGGCACGCGGAAGCTCCGCTGCCGGCGCCGATGCCGCCACCGCCACGATCAAGAGCACGCCGGCCGCCCATCATCGTCGTTCCAGTGGCTGACGATGCATGCCGCCGGCGATTCTAAACGCCAAGACACTCAATCGACATTTCCCAACGGTGCTCGGCCTGACCGACACCGCGTCCGCGATCGAACGGTTGTCGGGCATCGATGCGACTGGCACCTGCGACGCGACGGCCGATCGTGGCCCGGACGGGGGTAGCCCGAAACGACGACAGTTGGCCCACGAAACAGTGCGAGACGATGCGGCGCCCTTCGACGAACGCGCCGCGCATGGGGATTCGAGCGATGTCCGCAACCCCTTGACAAAGCCGACACTATGCGAAGAAAAGCGTCCCGACGCGAACCCCTGCAGAAAGCGGGTGATGGGATTCGAACCCACGACGTCCAGCTTGGGAAGCTGGCATTCTACCACTGAATTACACCCGCGATGACAGGATTGTATCACGGAAGAGTGCATGGGATCAAGTGGTGGCCGTGCATCTTGTGCATCGCGTGCATCGGCGCCGGAAACGGTTTCTGATCTGTTCTGATCCGGTTTCAGGCGAATCGTCCTCTACCTCGTACTCGTACTCGTACTGGTCTCGTCCTCGAACAGCGTTGCGCTGGCCTTCGAATCCGAGTGCATCGCCCGGCGTGATGCGGCGCCCATCCCCCAGACCTGCGAAATCGGGATCTGACCGGTCTGACCCAATTCTGTTCGGCACGGACTTCGCTGCAACTTGCGTTGCCGAGCCGGGCCGAGTACGGCCCGGTTCGGCAAGCGTCCGGGGATACGGAACGAACGGGATCGGGTCAGACCTCGTTTTCCCCTTCAGCTACGGGGCGGGGGCGAGGCCACCGAATCATCCGCGCACTTCCTCCCACTGGCCGGATTCGACCGAGCGGTACATGGCCCAGATCACCTCGAGGTCGCCGATCGCCTCGTCGGGGCCGGCGAGCGGAGCGGTGCCGTCGAGCACGGTCGAGACGAAGTCCGCCATCTGGGGGATGAACGCGCTGAAGTAGCCGCCCGACCTGGTGACGACGGTGCCCTCGGGATGCTCGTGGTTGAATAGCTGCAGTACGGCGTCGCCGCTGAACAGGTCCGTGTCGATGGCGAACTGCCCCTTCGTGCCGGTCACGCGATACCAGGTCGTCGGCCCGACCGGAGCGTCGACGATGAGCCCGCGGAAGGTGGCGACAGCGCCGGACGCGAAGCGCCAGATCGAATTGTTGAGCGACTCGCCTTCCATGATCTCGATGGGGCGGCCCGTGGCCGCGATCACCTGCGACACCCGACCGATCCAGTGTCGAAGCGGCCGGATCCAGTGCGTGCCGCCGTCGATCGAGAAGCCGCCTCCGGTACGCTCTTTGTCGAGCCGCCAGCTTCCCGGCGGCCACCATGTCGTGTCGTAGGATCCGATGTAGCAACTGTCGGCAGCGATGATCTCGCCGATCGCGCCCTCTTCGACCAGGGCGCGGGCGCGCTTGACGGCTTCCCAGTGAGGGGTGTTCTCGCCGACAAGGAAGACGGTGTCGGTCTTCGCAGCCGCATCGCAGATCCGCATGCATTCCTCGAGAGTCCGCCCGAGCGGCTTCTCGAGCAGCAGATGCTTCCCTGCGTCGAAGCAGGCCATCGAACACGGCTCGTGCAGATCGTGCGGCAGCATCAGGACGACGGCGTCGAAGCCGCCCGCGGCAAGGGCTTCGTCGAGCGTGCCGTAGATCGCGGGATCACCGTCCGCCTCCTGCGCGAGCTGCTCGGCGCGCGAGCGATTGAGATCGACGAGCGCCGTGACCCGCGCGCGGTCGCCAAGCTCCTTCACTCCGGCGAGGTGGTACTCGGCGATGGCGCCGCAGCCGACGAATGCGATGTCGAGAGTGCTCATGAGGGGCATGATAGCGGCTGGGGCGTATGCCCCGAAGCGCCTTCGACGGAGCCCGCCCCCAGTGAGACGCGGCCCGGGTCGCCTGCTAGACTGGGCCGCGTCATCGACGACTGTGACGACTACGACGACTACGAAGACTACAGAGGAGCATCAAAGTGAGTGCAGATCAGCGTCTGAACGACCTGGGTGTCGAGCTTCCCGAGGCCCCGGCGCCGGCCGGTGTCTACAAGCCGATCGTCGTGACGGGCAACATGGCCTACGTCTCCGGTCACGGCCCCCTCAAGACCGACGGATCGATGACCACCGGACGGGTCGGCACCGAGACCGACCTCGAGGGCGGCAAGGAGTCGGCCCGGCAGACCGGCCTGGCCATCCTCGCGACGCTGAAGGCCAACCTCGGCAGCCTCGATCGCGTCAAGCGCGTCGTGAAGGTGCTCGGCATGGTCAACGCCGCGCCGGACTTCAAGGATCATCCGCAGGTCATCAACGGCTGCAGCGAGCTCTTCGGCGAGGTCTGGGGGCCGGAAAACGGCATCGGCGCCCGCAGCGCCGTCGGCATGGGCTCCCTCCCGGGCAACATCACGACGGAGATCGAGGTCATCTTCGAACTCGCGTAGCAGGGGGCAGATAGCGAGCCACGAACAGCTCGTTACCAGCCCACGCCGTAGGCGATCTCGTGGCGGGGCGACGCGCCGCCCATGATGACTTCGTCGTTGCGGTGGATGCCCATCACCTTGCCGATCTCCCAGGGGTTCGTGACCACGACCTCGTGGCCGCGCTGCTCGAGAGCGCGCAGGACATCGGCGTCGATCCGACGTTCCGCGACCATCTGGCCGGGATATCCCAAACGCGGATAGAACGAAGAAGGGAAGTGGGTCGAGTAGCACGTCGGCGCCTCGAGCGCCTCCTGCACATTCATGCCGAACACGATCATGTTCAGGAAGAACTGCAGCGTGGCCTGGTCCTGCATATCGCCGCCGGGTGTGCCGAACGCCATGTACGGCGCGCCGTCGATCGTCGCCAGCGAAGGCGTCAGCGTCGCCCGCGGCCGTTTGCGCGGAGCGAGCGCGTTGGGGCGATCCGGGTTCAGGTAGAACATCTGTCCGCGCGTGCCGATCGGGAAACCGAGCCCGGGAACGACGGGAGACGATCCCAGCCAGCCGCCGCTGGGCGTTGCGGCGACCATGTTGCCCTCGGCGTCGATCACGTCGAGATGCGTCGTGTCGCTGATATGGGCGTGGCCGAGGCCGAGGTCCTGCACGCCTTTTTCCCCCGAGCCACGGTCGAGGCCCAGGGCGCGGTGATGGTCCTCGAGGACGGGGCGAGCCGCGTATTCCACTGGGCCGGTGCCGGCGTCGCCGGGGCGCATCGCCGTTGAAGCGCGGCTGCCGACGAGCTTCCGCCGCGACTCGTTGTAGGCGGCGCTCAGCAGCGTCTCCATCGGCACGTTGTCGAACTTCGGGTCGCCGTAATGCGCCTCGCGGTCCGCGAACGCCAGCTTGGCGCACTCCATCAACGTGTGAATGTATTCGGTCGAGTTATGCCCCATCGATGTCAGATCGAAGCCGTCGAGCAGGGCAAGCTGCTGCAGGAACACCGGGCCCTGCGTCCAGGTCGAGCACTTGTGCACTTCGCAGCCGCCGAACGGAAACGCGACCGTCGGCTCGATCTCGGCCCGCCATTCGGCGAAGTCATCCAGCGAGAGCATGCCGGTATGCGATTCGCCACTGGCGTCCGGTACAGGCGTCTCGGCGATGTAGGAAACGATCCGCTCGGCGATCGGGCCCTGGTAAAACGTCTTCCGCGCCGCGTCGATGCCTGACGCACGGTCGGCACCGGCCTCGGATTCGGCGCGGCACATGGTTTCAAGGGTGTCGGCCCAGTCCGGATTGCGAAGCAGCGTTCCGACCTGGGGCGCTTCACCGCCCGGCAAGTAGACCTCGCCCGTGGACGGGTAGGTCTCGAGGTACTTCTCGCGGTTACGGTCCAGCGATTCATGCAGGCCTTCGTAGACCGGAAAGCCGTGGCGCGCCAGGTCGATGGCCGGCTCGAGCACCTGCGAGAAAGACATCGTTCCGAAGCGCGACAGCGCCGCCGCCCAGGTGCCCACGACCGCGGGCACACAAGCTGGAAGGAAACCGTCGCCCGGCACGAGGTCGATCCCGTGCTCGCGGAACCAGTCGATCGTCAGCGCCGCCGGCGACCAGCCCATGCCGCTCACCGCGAATGCCCGCTTCTGGCGCGCCGAGTAGATCAGCGTGGGCACTTCGCCTCCCAGGCCGTTGCTCTGCGGTTCCAGCAGGTTCAGGCAGAAGCAGGTCGCCGCGGCCGCATCGATCGCATTGCCGCCGGCGTGAAGCATGCGCAATCCCGCGGCCGTAGCGAGGTAGTGGCCGGACACGACGACGCCGTGGCGAGCGCGAATGACGGGGCGGGCGGTTTGCATGGGCGTTATCGCATCGCGGTTCAAACCTGTCCGATCTCCACGAACTGGCCCTGCTCGTCCGACGAGCGGTGGGCCGCGAGGATCGTGCGGAGCGTCTGCTCGGCTTCTTCCACCGTGCAGCGCGGTTGGTCTCGGCCCTCGATGCATCTGATGAAATGCTTCGCCTGCTCCACGAAGATATCGTCACGGTCGGTGGTTGGTGCATCGCCGCGCGTGGTGGCGCCGGTTCGGACGTCGTGGATCTCCATGGGCTCGACGAGTGAAATCATCTGCACCACGCCGTGCTCGGCAACGACCTTGAAACGGTACTCGTCGTCGGCCTGGCAGAGGCAGGTTCCGAGGTGCGCGAACTGCCCGCCGGCCATGCGCATGGTGAGGAAGCCGGTGTCCTCGGTCTCGATGTCGTCGAGCCCGAGGTTCCACTGCGCCGCGCAGACGGCGTCGGTCGGGCCGAACAGCCATTCGACGACGTTGACGAAGTGCACCATGTGATCCTGGATCACGCCGCCTCCGGTGAAGCGGCTCTGGGCGTATTGGGGCGGGTAGTCCTTTCGTTTATCCGGCCAGTACTGCCCTGAGAACCAGTTGACGAGGCGGACGCGCCCGAGGTTGCCTGCATCGACATACCGCTTGAGCTCTCGCAACGTCTCGTTGCTTCGCTGCGGGAAGGCGACGGAAACGACGACGCCCTTCTCATCGCGCAGTCGTTTGAGCTCGTCGATGCCCTCGAGCGTGGTCGAGAGCGGTTTCTCCGTGAGGACGTGCGTGCCGGCCCGGACGATGTCGGTGGCGACGGGCACGTGAACATGCGCGGGAATGCAGATGACGACGCCGTCGAACGAGGCGAGGTCGGCATCGCGATAGTCGGCGTAGTCCGCCTCGACCGGGTAGTCGCCGGCGATCTTCCTCCTGGTGTCGGCGTTCGTTTCCGCGATCGAGCAACGGACGGAATCGACACGGAGAAAGTTGCGGAGATGTCGTTCGCCGATGGACCCGACGCCGATGATCAGGAAGTGGTGGCTGGATTCACTCATGCGCGGATTGTAGAGGTCTGTCGGAAAGTCGGAAAGTCGGAGGTCACCTATCGGCCGCGACGCTTCTGACGTGATTTCAGGTCCGCGAGCAGACGGCGGATCGCCTGGTCCTTCGGCGCCAGCGCCACCAGCACTTCCGCGTGCCGAATTGCCGATTCGAGATCGCCGCGGTCGCGGTTGATCGTGACGAGCGCCGTAAGCAGGTCGCGGTGGCGAGGGTGTCGGCGGTGCGCCTGCTCGAGCACGCGGACAGCACGGGCATGCTCGCCGCTGGACTCGAGGGCGATGCCGTACACGTAGCTCATGTACGGATCGTGCGGGGCAAGCCCGGCCGCTCGTTCGAGGGATTCGCATGCCTCGTCGCGCCGATTCTGCCGGATCAGCGAGAGCCCCAGGGCGTGATGGGCTTCGGCCGAGTCCGGCACCGCTTCGATGGCGCGTCTCAGCGTCTGTGCGCACCGGGCTTCCCTTCCCTGCGCGCGCTGGTACAGATCCGCGAGGTTGATGTAGGACTGGACCGCCTTCGGTTCGGCGGTGATCGCGGTCGTAAACGCCTTCTCCGCGCGGTCGATCCAGCCGAGGTCGCGGTAAAGGTTTCCGAGGTTCAGGTGCGCCGCGGCGCGTTCGGCGCTCGCCATCTGCGCATCGATGTACTCCTGAAGGTTCGCGTCGAAGGTGCGGCGCAGCGCATCGGGCAGGTGCGCGTGGGCCGTGGCGAAGACGCGCGTGGCTTCGACCCGAACCGCCCGGACCGGATCGTTGAGCAGGTCACCGGCGAGGCGCATCCTCGAGTCATCGGGCATGCGCTCCAGGGCGCGGACCGCGTGAAGGCGCACGAGCGGATCGCGATCGAGCGTCGCGACCGCGGCGGCCTTGAGACCCGGGACGGAAGGGCGGCGCTGGATCAGCGAGAGTGCGGTGGCGCGGACGATGCCCGGCGCTTCTCGATTGGCCGCCAGCGCCGTGAGCTTCTCGTCCGCGCCGGGAAGGCCGTCGTGTCCGGCGTGAAGCGTGTGCCCGTAGTGCGGCCCCTGTCGTCGATTCGGGCCATGCCACCGGGCGATGGCTTCGCTCGCCCAGCGCGCGTCACGGTCATGATGGCAGTCGTTGCAGGCGTTCGGCGTCCCGAGGTCGATCGACATGTCGGGGCGCGGCACCCGGAAGCTGTGGTCGTGCCGCCGGTCGATCTGCATGTACGTCCGCGCGGGCATGTGGCATTCGACGCATTGAGCGCCGGGTGTGCCCGGCTCGTGAAAGTGATGCTTCGGGGTGTCGAATCGGTCGGAAAGGTGGCACTGCGCACAGAGCGCGTTTCCCGTGGCATGCAGCTCGAGGCCGTGCGGCTCGTGGCAGTCAGTGCAGCGCACACCTTTCCGGTACATCAGGCTCTGAAGGAAAGAGCCGTAGACATAGACCTCATCCCGGATCTGGCCGTCGGCCTCGTAGACCGGCTGGGAAAGTATCGCGGGCTGGTGCGTGTCGAGCAGCGGCTTACCCTGATAATCACCGTCGCTGATGACGTGCCGGCGGGAATGGCAGGGGGCGCAGGCCTCGAGCTGGGCCCGCGAGGCAAGCGGTGGCTTGCGCTCGTAGTGCATCGTGTCAGGATTCAGCATCCAGCGACCCGGCGGCGCGCCCTTCAGGCGGACGAGCAGGCCCATGTCGCCTGACGCGTCGTCCGCTTCCTCGTCCGTGTTCACGTCACTGTTCACGTCACTGTTCACGTAGCTCCGCGCCCAAGTCACGTGACGCGCTCCCGGTCCGTGACACGACTCGCACGAGACGTCGATTGAAGTCCAAGTCGTGCGGTAACTCCCCGCTTCAGGGTCATAGTTGCGGCGCAGGTTCGTTGAGTGACATTCCGCGCACATGTAGTTCCAGTTCTGGTTCAGCCCGGTCCAGTGGAGCACGTCGTCGTGCTCGATCTTCTCGTCGTGGTAGAGATGGAACCAGCGCCGACCGCCCTCCGACGCGGGCCGGTTGTCCCAGCAGATGCCGAGTGCCTGGTATCGGCCGCCGGGAAACCGGATCAGGTACTGCTGCAGGGGCTCGACGCCGAACGTGTAGGCGATCTCGTAGGCGTGGTTCCGCCCGTCAGGCCCTTCGGTGTTGACCATGAACCGGTCACCCTGGCGGAAGAAGGTCGTGGTGTCGCCAAGGTGCTCGAATCGCGCGTCGTCGAAATCCCCGAGGACCGTCGCCGGCGTGGCCGGCTGCATGGCAAGGTCGTGGTGCGACCCCCGCCAGAGGTCGTATTCTTCGCGATGGCATTCGCTGCACACGACGGCGCCGACGAAGCGGCGATCCGCGGACGGCACGAAGACGTCCAGCTCGACCGGGATCGCATCGGGCGCTGCGGCGTCCGGGGCGGCGGACGGCCGCGGAGCGTCTCGCCGTTCGCAGCCGAAAGCGGCGAACATGACCAGGGCGCAGCAGACCAATCGCGAATCAGGTATCAAGAATTGAGAATCACCAGATCGTGTAACCACCGTCGACGACCAGATCGTGTCCCGTCACGTAACTCGACGCATCGGAAGCCAGGTAGACCGCGGCGCCCTTGAGATCATCCGGCGCGCCGATGCGCCCCATTGGGGTGTTGCCGCGCCAGGTGGACTTCGCTTCGTCGTTCATGTCCGCCGTCATGGAGGTATCCATGTGACCGGGGCTGAGCGTGTTGGCGCGGACGCCGCGGAGGGCCCACTCGGCGGCGCAGGTCCGGGTCATCTGCACGACCGCCGCCTTGGAAGCGTTGTAGTGGGCGTGCTGCTGCGGCCGGTTGACGATCCGGGCGGACATCGACGCGACGTTGATGATCGATCCGCGCCCCTTTTCCAGCATGTCCGCGGCCTCGGCGCGGCAGCAGAGAAAGACCCCCTTGAGGTTGACGTCCAGGACGTCGTCCCAGGCGGACTCTTCGAGGCTCTCGGCCGGCGCCGTGTTGGCGATGCCGGCGTTGTTGATCGCGACGTCGAGGCGGCCCCACTGATCGCAGACCGTGCGGACCATCGCCGTCACGTCGTCGGCGCTCGTGACATCGGCGCGAACGGCAAGCGCGCGGACGCCGAGCGATCGGATGCGCTCGGCGGCGGACTCGGCGCTGTTCGCGTCGAGGTCGACGATCGCGACGTCGGCGCCG
>NYZC01000400.1 GCA_002686995.1 Phycisphaeraceae bacterium
GCAGGAAGTCATCATAATCACCCGCATAGGCGCGCAGCGCCATGCCGAGCTGCCTGAGCTGGCTGCTGCACTGCACGATGCGCGCCCGGCCCCGCGCTTTCTTGACCGCCGGCAGCAGCAGGGCGATCAGCAGCGCGATGATCGAGATGACAACCAGGAGCTCGATCAGGGTAAAACCTCTCGCGCGCCACCGCGCAAGGCGAAGCTCAGGTCTTGGATCCAGCGGGAGACGCATCGCACCCATTGTAGTATCCCACGATCCCGCCGGCTACGGCGCCACGCCGATCGGGTCCCAGAAAACATCCGCACTGACGAGGGGAATGTCGTCCCACGGTCGCGGGTCCGTGTGGCCGTCGATGAAAACGACGCACACCATCTCCGAGTCGTGGCGCTTCGGAATGAACAGGCCGAACGGGTGCTCCCGCCCGGCGGGGTGGTAGCCGCAAGCGTCGATGAGCAGGTAGGTCAGGACCGGCATGGGGATATCCGCGAGTCGGGCGATCCGGAACCGGGGGCTTATCTCGTGGGAAACGAACTTCTGATCGATGGAGACGTGCGGGTTGATCCCGTAGTGCATGCCGAGCCAGGGCCAGCCGAGGGCGGTGTGCACGTAAGTCGGGTCTTCAGCGTACTCACCCTCGCTGGGCTCGTCGGGGCAGCGCAGCACGCCGGCCGGGGCACTGGTCACTTCGAGCGCACCGTTGATCACGGCACCGCCCCGCGGGATGTAACCACCGACCATCAGGCGGGCGTTCCACATGCCGTTGGCCCAGCCTGAGATGGGGAAGGTGTCATAGTTGTCGCCGGCATAGAGGTGCAGCGTCACGGCCAGCTGCCGAAGCTGACTGCTGCACCCCACGATCCGCGCACGCCCCCGCGCCCGCTTGACTGCCGGCAGCAGCATGGCGACGAGCAGCGCGACGATCGAGATGACGACCAGCATTTCCACCAGCGTGAAGCCGCGATCCGGTCGTCGATTCGGAATCCGCTGACGCGCGATCATCGTGAATCCCGCATTCTGGACAATCCCTTCGACTGATTATACTCATGGTCGCCGCAACTCGAAGGCCGCGCGCACGCAATCCAAGCAAGAAGGTCTCCCGCCATGCCGACTTCGATACGCCGAGCGATCCAGAGCAGACGCACCGTCCGGTTTCTGAATGCGTGCAGCCGAATCTGCACCGTGTCCCACGTGACGCTTGCCATGCTCGGCCTGACCGTCGGCGCGCTGGCGGCGCCATTGTTCCCCGACAAGGAAGTGCTGCCCGGCCCCGTCCGGAGCCTGGCCCGGCTGGACACCGTGACGTTGCACGTCAATCCGGTACCGCCGGAGCTGAAGCACGCAGGGATCACCGTCGCGATAATCACCGGAAAACTTCGTGAACGGCTCGAGCAAGGCGGCATCCGGGTGGTCGAAGATGATGCGCCGGATGGCACGACCCAGCTGCATATGGACACGGTGGTGAGCACCGACGCGAGCGTTGAAGACGCGGTCGCGTTCATGTTCCTGATCCGTGTGCAACAGGCAGTGCGCGTCAACCGCCTGGAGGATGAGATGGACGTGTCCACCTACGTGGCGTGGATTCTGGACGTATGCGACCGCGAGAAGTTTCCCGATGCGGCCCGCGCGAACATCGATAGCGTAGTGAAGGGGCTGCGGGGCCGGATCGCGACCGCGACGAAGGGACGATGACCGATGATCTGGGACGACCACGCCTACCTGATGGCCGATCTGGAGCTGATCGACGCTGAAGACGGCGTCGGCATGGTGCGGGCCGAGGCGTACAAGCACGCCGACAACCCGGTCGGCGGGGGCCGGCTGGGCGTCAAGCGGAAGGATATTGCCAGACCGGAATTGCTCAACGGCTACCCGAAGTGCGTCGTCCGGGAAGGCGGGGTGTATCGTGGGTGGTTCGCCTGCCGGCTGGCGCGCGAGCCCGTCAACAGTTGCCTGGCGGCGTACGGAGAAAGCGATGACGGAGTGCATTTCAGACCGCGCCCCGTTCCCAAATCCGCTCGCGGCGGCGCCGCCGAGCGCAACGTCGTCTGCATCACGTCAGACCCCCGGTTCACCGTATCCGAGGAGTGCCTGTTCCACGATCCCCTGGACGAGGTGTACCCCTACAAGACCGTCGTCCTCACGCGCGGCACCGCCGATCAGCTCAATCCCGCCACCCGCGCCCAGAACCCGGGGATGTGGGAATCGTGGCGCCACCATCCATCTCTCGGCTGGTTCGTGTGCGGCCTGGGGCGCAGCCGCGACGGATTTCACTGGGAGATGCCGCCCGCGGAACAGACGCTCGTGGACGACTGCATCGAAGGCCCCGTCATCCTCCGCGCGCTGGACGGCGGCTACGTCGTCGGCAACCAGATGGTGGGCTTCGGCATCACCCGCAAGTTCATCGGCTGGGTGACGTACGACGGCAAGCGGGCCCGGCGCCTGGACCAGCCCGTCTTCGCCCTGCCGGAGCACATGACCAACGTATCGAAGCGATTCCTCGGAAAGACGAGCCTGGAGAGCTTCGCCTGGGTCCAGTCGCACGTGCGGCTCGTTCCGTGGAAGAAGGGCCCCTCGATGTTCGCGCTGCACGGCTATCTCTACGGCCCGCCGCGCATCGATCGCTACGCCCACACGTACGACATCGGCCTTGCGGTCAGTTCGACCGGGTACGCGTACCGCCAGGTGTGGCCATTCCGGCCGTTCCTTCGCCGTGGCAACATGGGCGAATGGGACTGCACCGGCACCTGCCAGACGGCCAGCATTGTCGAGACGCCCACGCACACGCTCTTCTACTACTTCGGCGGCGAGAGCGGCAACGCCCGAACCGACCCGCGCTACTACCGGTACGGCTGGGGCGTCGGTCACGTCGAGAAGGATCGTCTCGGGTTCCAGGCCATCTTCCAGAACGTCGACTACGAGAAACGACCGCGGCGCGGCGTGGTGACGCTGCGCCCCCTCACGCTGCCCGACCGCCCGGGCATCGCCATCAATGCCGACAACTGCACGGCGTCCAGGACCATTCGACTCGAGCTGCGCCGCAAGTCCGGGCGCGTCATTCCCGGGTTCTCATTCCGCAACTGCGTGCCCGTCACGCGGAGTGGGCTGCGCCGCAACGTGGAGTGGAAGAACAGGGACGTTCGCCAACTCGCCGGCCGCGAGATCGTCGTCGCCGCCGAGCTGGCCAGCCGCAGCTGCCAGTATCCTGATCTGCACTCGCCGCGCCTTTACGCGCTTTACACGAATCGGAAGTAGGGTGACATGCTCAAAGCGATCGATTCGATTTCCGTTCCGACCGACACCGATTCGCGAATCGGAACGGCGGCGCAAGAACTGGCCCGCTGGATCGGTCAGTCAGGCGAATCCGAGCCGTCAATCGTGCGCGGAGGTGACCCGGCGTCCGTCACGCTCTCCGTCGACGCTTCCACCCTGAAGAACGAGCACTTCAGAGTCGAAACGAGCGAGGATTCCAGCCTGCGCATCATCGGCGGCGACGGCCGCGGTGTTCTGTACGGTGTGCAGCACTGCATCGAGCAGGCGCGCCTCGGTCGGACGATCAGTTCATTCGAGGACGGGCCGCACTTTCCGATCCGTTCGGTCGATACGTGGGAGTCGCCTTCCGACCAGGTGTGGTGCCTGCCTCATCGCGGAATCCTCGACTGGGAGAAGATGACATCCGCGCAGAGCCAGCCCGCTTACGTGGATCTCGCGCGCCGGCTGCTGGCGATGCGCGTCAACAGCATGATTCTCTGGGCCACGTTTGCGGCCTGCGGCGACCCCTTCGAGGACTGGCCTCGTCATGCGGCATCGATCGAGTCGTTCGCGCAGCTCTTCGACCGGTATGGGATCGATGTCGGCCTGGCCGTGAGGTACGTGCCGGAGGTCAAGATCGGTGACCCCGTGGAGCTTTGCCCCTTCTCCGACGAGGTCGTCGGCCGCTGGAAGCGGTTCACCGAAACCGTGCGGACCTCGATGCCGAGCGTGCGCAACCTGATGGTCTGCGGTTGCGGCGAAGGCGCCTCGGGGCCGCACGGCGCGGACAGCGAGGCCTGCAGAGATCTTTCCGGCCGCGAACGCATGCTCGCCGCCATCCGGATGGTGAGCGACATGTGGCGCAGCGCGGGCGGGCGCATCCTCTGGCTCGCGGTCGGCGACCAGGCGTCGAACGCCGAGGACGAATGCGGGCTTCTCGGCGGCTGGAGCGACGAGATCCCGGACAACGTGACGATCCTGGCATCCCACCGCTACTGGGAGCTGCGCATCACGTATCCCAGGCATCCGATCTGGAGGTCGATCGGCACGAATGAAGAGGGTCGGACGCCATACGCCACGTTCATGTCCGTCGTCGGCGACACGTCCGGCATGAACTTTCTTCCCTGCGCCCTGGCGCCCGCGTGGCGCGAGGACTTCGTGGCCGCGGCCGAGAAGCGCACCGAAGGGTTCGAAGCAGACATTACCGTTCACCCCGAGTACTTCGACCATCCGCTGAACATGTCGAACTGGTACGCCTACGGCCGGCTCTGCTGGGACCCGTACGACGATGTCGATCGCATCCTGAGCGACTGGCTGGCCCTGGAATTCGGTCCCGCCGCCGTCGAGTTCCTGGACGGTCTGAAGCAGACGTATGACGCGACCATCGGCGCCCTTTGGCTTCGGGGCGGCCTCACCCAGTGCCACAGTTACATTCCACATTTCAAGTACCTCGACACGCGGCTGAACGGACCGTGGGCCGTATGGACGGACCGGGTGCACCCGGGCATGGATCGAGCGGGCGAGGACGTTCTGGGCATGGAGATGCCGCTGGACACGTACCCGCTGCAAGAGCGGGACCGGTTGCGCCGCGACCGCCGCTACCAGCTCATGTTCAACCGGGTGAAGCTCACGGAGGCATTCGCCGACGAGTTGAAAGCTGAAAAGCAGGAAGCGGCCGACCACATGCGGAACGTGCTCGACGCCTGGCAATCGCTCGCGGGCAGGATCAGCGCCGAACGACACGATGCGGTGACGCGCCGGTTGGAGGAGAACGTCAACGACATCGCCATATTCGCGGACTGCTTCGCGCTCTACCTCGATTACAAGCTCGGACGGCTCACGCAGACAGAGATCGACGAAATCCGAGAACGCTACGACGGCAAGCCGACCGGCGAAGCCACGACGGGATCGGCCGAGGACGGCTGGTACTGGGAGCATCCGGGCTGGCAGGCCACTTACGTCGAGCTGCTGGACGACCTGGAAAACCTGCTGCACGGAAGATCGCTTGGTGATTTCCTCGCGAGCGGAAACACCGAGAGCCAGGCCGGCAAGAGAGACTCGGCCCCTTAAGACCACGAGACCGGACGAACCCGCACATGCCTGACCCGCGCCCCAACATCCTTTTCATCATTTCGGACCAGCACAACGCCCGGTGCGTCGGCTACGAGAATCACCCGGACGTGAAAACCCCGAACCTCGACACGCTGGCCCGCAACGGCGTGCAGTTTCGGCGGGCGTACACCACCAAGGCGGAGTGCATGCCGTCGCGCATCACATTCCTGACCGGACTCTATCCGCACACGCACGGGATCTACGCGAACACGAACGACCGGATCTCCGACCTGCCGTCGTTGGCGGCGCTGCTGCGCGACAAGGCGGGACACCGCACGGGCGCGGTCGGGAAGTGGCACATGGGTGACTGGCGCACGAGCGGCTTCGAAGACATCGTGCCGCAGGTGTCCCCGTGGGGAAACCGGTACGTCGAGGATCTCGAGGCGCGCGGCGTGCCCATCGAGGAACCGGACATCGTCGAGTGCTACACCGGCCAGACCGACATGTGCTACGAGGACACCGAACCGCGCTGGGTCGGGCGCGAAACGAACAAGATGATCGACCGCCTGGGCGACGAGCCCTGGTTCATCTACTGCTCCTACGAGCCACCGCACGATCCATACAAGGTCCCGAAGGACAACCCGTTCCCCTACGACCCGAATGAGATCGAGCTGCCTCCTTACGACATCGATCACTTCCGCACCAAGCCTTTCTCGTGGCGCCGGGGCGTCGAGAACCTGTGGCACGCCGGGGCCGCTGGCGAGCCGAAGGTCCGCGAAGCGCTCGCGAACTACTACAGCCTGATCAGCATGGTCGACGACAACATCGGCCGCACCATCCGGCACCTGGAGGAACGGGGCCTCCTGGACAACACGATCGTCATCTACACGTCCGACCACGGCGACTTCGCGGGCGAGCACGGCCAGATCGGCAAGAACGCGCCGGGCGCGTACGAATCGCTCTATCGCATTCCGATGCTCTTCTACTGGAAAGGACGCTTCGGGCGCGAGGTGTCCTACAACATGGTCGACAACGTCGACTTCTTTCCGACGATCTGCGGCCTTCTCGGCCTCGACGTCCCGATGCACGCGCAGGGCGAGAGCTTCCACTCGGTCCTCATGGCCAGCGACACGAACTGCGGCTACCCCTCGCCCCGCAAGGAGAAGGTCTTCTTCGACGAGCCGTTCCTCAAGACGGTGCGGACGCCGACCCGCAAGCTGACCTTTTCCTTCGCCGGTGAGAAGAAAGGGGAGATGTACGACCTCGAACTGGATCCGGGCGAAACCCGCAACGTCTACGACGACCCCCACTACCGCGAGGACCGTTCGAAGCTCACCGAAGACATCCTCGCGTGGCTGATCAGCACGGAGCAGCCCGAGGTCTGGGAGGAGCTGAGGTTCCCGATGCCGCCGTTCCGCTGGTACCGGATGAACCCGAGGTTCAGGCACGCCGGGAACGACCTGCTGTCACGGCTGCGGGAGTGACGCCTGGTCGTTCGTTATTGATACTCGGCACTCCTGCTGACCCCGGCCTCGAGCGCGTCACGGCGTCGAAGCATCGCGTCACGCACCTCTCTCGGTTGAACGATCCTGCCATAGGCTCTCGTGCGGTCGAACCGCTCGATAAGAAATGCGCCGCAGCGCGTCGATCCGACGTGGACCAGGAGCCCGTCGGCCAGATCGCCGGCGGACAGCGCCACGTCGCCCTTCGCGTTCGCATACGCGCGACCCTCCTCCGGCTCCCACAGCACGTACTTGCCGCCCTCGTCAAGGTCGTCCGCCTTCAGCTTCAGGAAGCAGTCCCCGAAGTGCCAGTTGTTGATCACGGCGATGAGACGCTTGTCGTCCTGTTCGTACTCGTAGCTCTGTAGGTATCCGCCGCCCGGCCAGCCGCCGTCCATAAGCTGGTCGGACGGTGTGGCGTCCTCGCTGATCTGCTGCGGGTACGGGCTTGCCGGGACCAGCACGTGCTTCGACTGCGTCTTTCCCATCAGCGTGAACCGCTCCCACCGCGCGATCCTCGTGTTCACCCGCGCCATTTCGGTCGCGTAGCGGCCGTCCCACACGGTCCACTCCGCGTAGTTGATGGTGACGTCCAGGCCCGCCATCGCGATGGCGAGATGCCGCAGAGCGAGATCCTCCGGCACGAAGAAGCCGGCCCGCCCGCCGGTCTGCTCCCAGCCGTACACGCATCCGAGCTGGACTTGGCGATCGGGTCCGAGCTGCTGGTCGACGTATCGCCGGACCCAACCGCTGCGCCGCACCAGGTAGTGGGCCATCTTGTCGATCTTCGGAAAGCGCCGATCCGAGCGCGGCGTGTTGTGGTAGCTCCACGTCTGCATGATGATGGGCATGTCGCCCCAGCGCAGCCCCTGCCATGCGTAAGGCTCGACGTTGTCGTCGATCATCATCATGTCCTGCGGCATGCAGATCATAAAGCGCGTGTCGCGCCCGGTGCGCGCGCCGGCCTCGCGGACGACGTCGGAGTAGATCCGAACGACCTGGCCCAGCTCCCAGTTGCGGAAGTGCCACCAGTTCTTCGGGTACTTCCGGATGAGCTCGTCCAGCCACAGTCGCTCCACCTCGTCCTCCGGCAGCTTCGACCACTTGACGAACTCGCGTTTCGAGCCATCCGAGTAGTCGCGATCCTGCTCGCTCATCCGCGGCTCCCAGTTGGCCCAGAGCACCTCGTAATCGCCGCGCTCGACGCTGCGTGCGATCACGTCGAGCACGTGCTGCTGGATCCAGGGGTGCCGCCGGTAGATCGCCCAGGGCGCCATCATGCCGCCGGTCTGACGCTGTCCGCCGCCGTCCAGCCGTTGGACCTCCGCGGGGATCGCCCCGCGCTTCTCCGGCTCGAGGTGAATGAAGAACCCGTTGCCGACACCGACCGGTTCGCGCTCGTTGTGGCGGAAGCCCTTGTTGTCGATCTGATTGACGTTGCGCCCCTCCGTCCAGCGCGTGAGCCCTGGCGGCGACAGGCTCGGGTGGATCTCGCACATCTGGAGATTGAACCCCATCTGTCGCAGGTAGGTCCCGATCAGCCGCGCCTGGTCTTTGTAGTCGTCGTTCTCGTAGGGCGTGATCGCGCACGGCGCCCGCCCCATCACACCCGTCCTGACGATCTTCGGCGTGTCGGCCTTCAGCGGAGGCAGCACCGCGATGTCCACCCACGACTCGGGGCTCTCCGCCTCGGCATCGCCTTCCCGATACGCCAGGCGGACGTAGAGCCTGCCCGGCCTGGCGCCGGCCGGCAGATCCGTCGTCAGCCAGAGCGAGGGCGGCTGGTAGCGCGCGTACCAGCAGTTCATCAGCTTGCCCTTGGGGATCGTGTCGCGCGACGGGCGGACCTCGATGCGGTGTCGCGCGTATGGTTTGCCGTCTCGGCGGATTCTCTCGCTCTTCTTCGTATTCCAGAGCAGGTTCGTGTTGACGGCGACGATTTCCACCCCTTCGGGCAGGTCGCAAACGACGCGGCTCGACGCAATCGCGCGCGTCTTCGGGTTGGCGATCGCCACA
>NYZC01000401.1 GCA_002686995.1 Phycisphaeraceae bacterium
AAGATTTACCGGGAAGAGAGCCGTAAAGGGAGAGAGGCGAAGGAACTCGGCGGGCGGATCGAGATGGAATCTACTTGCTCAACAGACCGTGACATCGGAAGACTGGGTGGTAGCCGCTGCGACACCGGGAGTAGCCGATTTGCAGAGACATGCCAGATTGGATGGCTCGTAAGACTATATTGTATAATGGTTTGTGGCAACATGGGGGTCGCCTTGTTCGATTCCCCCCGGCTCCACTTATGCGCGTGATTTGCCCGTATGGGCAACGCCATTGCATTGCGCGGCCTTCACCATCCTTATTACTGATCCATTCGCTCCAGAGATTCGAAGTCGCCAGGAGCCGTCGCTCATCGCCTCATGATCAGGGAGCAATAAAGACGACAATACCTCAAGATATATGGCGGGCGACAGTCGTCCTGTTCAGGGGAGTCCCCAGATGAAGCCTGATCCTGCTGGCCGGTCCAGAATCCTCCTTATCAACGCCCCCACCTCCGTCAATCGCCCACGCACGGCGTTCCTGCCGCTGCCGTTGCTGATCCTGGGCACGTGCTTGAAGCAGCTGCGGCGGGAGGGCCTGGACGTCGACTGGTCCCTCGTCGACCTGGACCTGCTGCTGAAGCAGGGGCAATTCTCGGATGACGAGTCCTTCTATGAGAAAGCGGCGGCGCACCTCCTTTCGCAGGAACCGCGCGCGTGTCTGTTCACGACGCACGGGGTGAACCTGGTGGTCGTCATCAAGCTGGCGGCGGTCATCAAGCAACTTCGACCGTCGTGCCGGGTGGTTCTGGGGGGCGTGAGTGCGACGTTGCAGGCGCGGGACCTCGTGACGCACTTTCCGCAGATCGATGTGATCATCAAGGGTGAAGGGGAGACCGCGCTGGCGAAGCTGATTCCCGCCTGCCTGGGAGATGGTGACTTCTCTTCGGTGCCGTCGGCGGTATTTCGTCGGGACGGGGAGACAGTCGAGAACCCGCGAGTGTCCATGGACTCCGAGGCGTCGATTCCTTCGCCGGATTACTCGCTGGTGTCGATCGGCGATTACGTGGAGCACAATGCGTCGCACCCGTACATCTACCCCGGTTTTACCTTGGTCGAGCCCGGGCGTGGGTGTCCGTATGCGTGCTCGTATTGTGCGCCGTCGAAGTTCTGGATGCGGCGGGTGCGGTATCGGCCGGTCGACGACATCATCGGTGAGATGCAGTATCTCGCCGGTCAGGGGATGGGGTTCACGTTCCTCACGCAGGACAACCTCGAGGACAAGTTCCTCCGCGAGTTCAGCGAGGCGCTCGTCGATCGCGAGATCGGTATCCCGTGGGGGTGCTACGCGCGGCTGGACCAGCTCAAGGACGACGTGGGCGCGTTGATCTCGACGGCGGGATGTCGACTCATGTTCATCGGGCTGGAGACGCCGAACCGGGAGACGCAGAAGTACATCCGTAAAGCCATCAACTGCCCGTCGGCGCTCGAGCGGCTTCAGAAGTTCAATTCGCTGGGCATCAGGTTCATCGCCAGCTTCATTGCCGGATTCCTCTCCGAATCACGCGAGGATCTCAACCGGACGCTGAGGTTCGCGATTGAATGCGCGGCGGGCAAGCCGTTCGCCGACCTCGAGTCGGAAATCCGGCAGGGCGGGCGCGAAGGTCTTCTCGAGCCGGGGGCGAACTTTGCGCTCGTGCATCCGCTCGCGTTCATGCCAGGCACCGACACGTACATGGAATCGGCTGACCAGCTGCGGCTGACCGAGCACCCGCTTCATCATGATTCGTTCGGCTCCACGCTGTTCGGGATGAACGACGTGATCCGTGAGCACTGGCGGCACATGGGCAATCCCTTCATGACGCACCTGTCCGAGGAGAAGGTGCGGTTCTACTACCCCGTGCTGCGGCTGTTCAACCTGCTCAACGCGCGCCCGAGAATACTGGTCTCGCTCATGAAGCCCTCCGAGGGTGGTTGCGCTTACGAGCCGGTCGATGTGATCGAAGGGCTGGTGCGTCGAGTCGGCGTCGACGAATGCCTGACCGACGGCATCGAGGCGTTCGAGCAGCGGGTGCAGCGGTTGCTTGAGGACCAGGTGGAGGGAGGTCGGATTACGGACGAGCGGGTGGCGGCGTAGCATTGCCTGCCCGAATCCAACCTTCTTTGCGCGCGATTTCGATGTCTGCGGGCGGGACCGACAGTTTACCTGCGTTCTTTGCTTGAACCGCACGATCAATACCTACTGTTCGCACCGTCGACTCCGGACCATGCCAATCATCTCATGACGCGGTCCAGTCGCCGCTTCGCTTCCTCGTAGACTTCATCCGACAGCACACCTCTGCGCTCCACGGTTTCGATGTTTGCCGCGAGATGATCGAGGCTCTTCGTCCCCACGATCGTCGTGTGCATGTGGGGGTGGGTGATCGTGAAGCGCAGGGTGAAGTCGTAGCGGTTCTCGCCGGGGTCGAGCAGGTCGTCGAGTCTTGCGGTGTTCCAGATCTGCCAGATGTCGCGCCAGGTGTCGTTCCCGGGGTCACCCTTGGCCACGCCGCCGCGGATGATCGTGCCGGCGCCGGACTGCGCGGCGCGCGTGATGCTGTCTTCCTCGTCGCGCTGCAGGGCCGAGTATGGAATCTGGTACGTATCGAATCTGCCTCGATCGACGTAGGTCGCGATGTGGGGCACCGTCGAGCTGATCGAGACGTGTCGGACCTTGCCCTGCTTCGTGACGTCCTCCATGGCTCGGACCAGGTCGCCCTCGTCCACCTCCGCCACGGACGCATTGTGAAGTTGCCAGATGTCCACGTAGTCGCATTGCAGGCGTTTCAGGCTCAGTTCGATGTTGGCCATCAGGCGCTGCCGCGTCCAGATGTGTCGCGGCGCGTCGGGAGAATCGTCGCGCGGGACATTGCAGCCGCACTTGGTCGCGAGGAAGTATTCGCTGCGCCGGTGCGCGATCGAACGGCCGATGCGCTGCTCGCTGAGGCCGTAGCAAGGCGCCGTGTCGATGAAGTTGATGCCCCCGTCGAGCACGGCGTTCAGCAGACGGTCGGCTTCATCGTCAGATACCCTGGTCGCATCGCGAATCTCCATCGCGCCGTAACCGAGGACCGTGACGTCCAGACCGGTTCGTCCCAGTGTGCGTGCATCCATTTCGGCTACCTCGATCCGATGAACGCCCGGTTGACCGGAACGCCATGATACCTGGCCTCACGACGTGGTTCCGCAACCGATAGAATGCGGCCGTGAGCACACGAATCACCCGGTTATCCGTACGCGACATCCGCTTTCCGACATCCGCCGGCCTGCACGGATCCGACGCAATCCATAAGGATCCGGATTACTCGTGCGCCTACGTGACGCTCGAGACGGAGGTCTCGGGACTCGCGGGGGACGGCATCGCGTTTACGCTCGGGCGCGGCAACGAGATATGCGTCGCGATGATCGAGGCGCTGCGGGAGATCGTCATCGGCCGCACCGTCGAGGACATCTTCGCGAACATGCACGAATTCTGGATGGCGCTGGCCAACGACGGACAGCTGCGCTGGCTCGGGCCGGAGAAGGGCGTGCTGCAGTTCGCCGTGGCTGCGATCGTCAACGCGATCTGGGATCTGCGGGCGAAGCAGGCTGGCAAGCCGCTATGGCAGCTCCTTGCGGACATGTCGCCGGACGAGCTGGTCGACTGCGCCGAGTTGAGCTACGTCGAAGATGCCCTGACGCCCGACGAGGCTCGTGCGCTGCTGGCCTCTCACGCATCGGGGAAGGCGGCACGGGCCGAGGAGCTGCGATCCGTCGGCATGCCTTCGTACACCTCGAGCGCCGGGTGGCTCGGGTACAGCGACGACCAGGTGCGAAGTCTCGTGCGCGAATACCGGGCGACAGGATGGAGCGCGTTCAAGATGAAGGTCGGCGTCGACATCGAGGCCGAGCAGGCCCGGGCCGCCCTCATCCGATCGGAGATCGGCGCCGATGGGCGGCTGATGGTCGATGCGAACCAGGTCTGGAGCGTCGATCGGACCATCGAGTGCATGCGCCGTCTCGCGCCGTTCGACGTGCTGTGGATCGAGGAGCCGACGCACCCGGACGACATCCTCGGGCACGCACGGATTGCCGAGAGCGTCGCACCGATCGGCGTCGCCGTCGGTGAGGTCATCAGCAACCGGGTCGTGTTCAAGCAGTTCATGCAGGCCGGCGCCATGTCGTTCTGCCAGATCGACAGTTGCCGCCTCGGCGGCGTCAACGAGGTGCTCACCGTACTCCTCCTGGCCGCGAAGTTCGGCATTCCCGTGTGCCCCCACGCGGGCGGGGTCGGTCTGTGCGAGTACGTGCAGCACCTGTCGGCGTTCAACTACGTTGCGATCGCTCCGTCACTCGACAGGGTCATGATCGAGTACTCGGATCACCTGCACGAGCACTTCGTCGATCCCGTGGTGATGCGTGACGGGCGGTACCAGCTTCCGAAGGCGCCCGGGTACAGCATCACGATGAAGCCGGATTCGCTGGTGGCCTACGAGTTTCCCAACGGCTCGGCGTGGCAGGGCGCCTGATCACAGGAGATCGAAACATGGCGGGCAACGACTTCATGCAGCAGGACGCAATCGATATACACGCCCACACCGGCGGCTGGGCCGGGTATACGCCTGAGCAGACCATGCTGATGAACGCGGGCGCCGACGTGCTGGTGCGCCGCGCCCGTGCGTGCGGCATCGTACAGACCGTGGCTTCGTCGCTCGATGCGTTCGATCCTTCGCCTGACGTCTCGGTCGACGTCGATGCGGCGAACGCGGCGCTGCGCGACGACGCCGAACGGCACGAAGATCTTCTCTATTACACCGTCATCACCCCGAAGCTGCCCGGGTGGGAGCAGCAGGCCGACCGGATGATCGATCACCCGAAGTGCGCCGGCGTCAAGCTGCACCCGCGGTGGAACTACTGGTCGGTCGAGGAGCACGGCGATCGGCTTTTCGCGTTCCTCGGCGAGCGGAAGCTTCTGACCCTTACTCACACCGGCAACGAGGGCAACGAACCTCACCGGTTCATCCCGTTTGCCAACCGATACCCCGGCGTCCGGCTGATTCTCGCGCACATCGGGCACTCGGAAGACGGTGGGCACAGCCACCAGATCGAGGCGGTGCGGCAGTCGACACAGGGCAACGTCTGGACGGACACCTCTTCGATCAAGTCAATGATCGCGCGGCTGATCGAGCGCGCCGTCGAAGTCCTCGGAGCGGATCGCGTCGTCTTCGGTACCGATTCGCCGCTCTATTTCGCGGCGTCGCAGAAGGCGCGCGTTGCCTACGCCGACATCTGCGATGAGGACAAGCGACGGGTCCTTTACGAGAATGCGGCGCAGCTTCTGAAGGGGTGAGGCGCGTTACGTTGCAGAGCCGAGCTCCTGCAAGGCCTCGAACTCCGGGAAATCCCGCGACGTCGCAGGACCTCCGCGTTGCATGGGGCAATGCAGTCCTGGTCTGACGAATAACATGCCGCCTCTCCCCCTCCTCGAACGCATCGCCCGTGCTCCCATCCTCTGCGACGGCGCGATGAAGACGCAGCTCATGGAGCGGAGCTTCGAGCGCGGTCTCATTCCGGAAAGGGAGATGTCGTTCAGCACCGGGTACTGGAACGTCGAGCATCCGGAGATCGTGGAGGCCGTGCACCGGGATTATCTCGAGGCGGGGGCCGAGCTGATCCTGACCAACACGTTCAAGGCGGGGGTGTACCACGTCATGCGACTGGGCAGAGCTTCGTCGCTCGCGGCTGCTGCGAGCGAGAGTGATCGGCTCCTGGAGGCTGCCACGCAGATTGCGCGCCGCGCCTGCGGCAACGACGCCTGGGTGCTGGCTGACATCGGCAGCATCGGCCAGATGAGCGAAATGCACGGCGGCGAGCGGTCGTTGCTGCGTGAAGAGTTCGTGCGACAGGCACGGGTGATGCACGACGCCGGCGCCGATGCGCTGATCATCGAATACGTGTGGGAGCCGATCGAGATGGTGCTCGCCGTCGAAGCGGCGAAGTCCGTGGCCGACTGGCCGGTCATTGCCACACCGGTGTTCGCCAACTGGTCGTATCCGGATCGGGGCGACTACCGGACGCACCGGGTCGCACCGGAGATCGACAGCGCAGGCGTCACCATTGACGAAATGATTCGCGCCGCTGTCGATGCCGGCGCGGACGTCGTCGGCGCCCACTGCGGGGTGCTCGACCTGGCGGACTACACGGAGATCGCCGGGCGGATACTCGAATCGCCGAATCGTCCCGAGCATATCCCGGTCATGATTCAGCCGAATGGATCGGAGACGGCAAGACCGCTGGATGCGGAGCAGGGGCGATCCAGGCCGGAGGCGCTTGCGACCTGGGTGCCGCGCCTGTTCGATCTCGGCGTCCGCGTTCTTGGCGGCTGCTGTGGCACGACGCCGCAAGACATCCGTGCCATGGCGGGGGCGGCGAGTCGCGAGTAGCGGGGCTCTGGCGCTGATACCCCTGGCCACTTTCGGTTACGCTCGATGCATGTCGTCTCACCGCACGCCCGAGTATTGGCAGGACCGCTACGTGCGCGGCGATATGCCATGGGACATCGATGCGGTGTCGCCGGATCTCGTGGCCGTCGTGGACGATCTGGCCCTCGCCCCCGGCACCCGCGTGCTCGAGGTCGGATGCGGTACCGGGATCAACACGATCTGGATGGCGCAGCGCGGCTTCGATGCCCTGGGCATCGACGTGGCGCCGCGGGCGATCGAGCTCGCGTCGGCGCGGCGCGAGGCCTTGGCTTCCGAGGCGCGCTTTGAACGGGCAGACTTCCTCGCCGGCCAATCGTTCCAGGGTTCATTCGGCCTCATCTTCGACCGCGGGTGCTTTCACTCGTTCGAGCCGAAACAGCGCGACGTGTTCGCAGGGCGCGTCCACGATGCGCTCGCCCCGGATGGCCACTGGCTCACGCTCTGTGGCAACGCGGACGAGAAGCGGCCGGAAGGCGCGAAGGGACCGCCGCAACTGACGGCGGCCCAGGTCGTGGACGCCGTCGAAGCGAACTTCGTCATCCTGGCGCTGCGGCAGTGCCGGTTCGGCAATGCTGACGAGCATCACATGAGCTGGTCGTGCCTGATGCGCCGGCGCCCCTGACCGTCACGACGCCTCGGCGTGGATCGACGCGCGGCCTTCCTCGTCGAATTGCAGGTGCAGCAGGTTCGGATTGCAGCAGACCGGGCAGTCCTCGACGTACTCCTGGCTTTCGCCGCCCGAAGGATCGACGGCAAGCTGGATCGACTCGCCGCAGTGCGGGCAGTCGGAGTCGACGGTCATGTCCACGAACGTCTTGTAGATCGGGCGCGGGTCGTCAGCAACACCAGCGCACAGAGCGTGGCGAGGGGCAGCGTCCCAGGCTCGGGAACACCGTAGCGGAAGTTCGGGGGACGTCGATACGATTCACGCACCCATTCTTCCGTGGTAATGAAGACAGGCGCATGATCCATGATCCTGATCCGCGCGAAATCGCCGTTGAACCGGCTTTGGCCCGTGGCGTCGTTGGCGGCTCGGTTGAAGATGACTGTCTCGTTCCAGACCGAGGCGGGGTCGAGGTTGACGCCCGCGAACGCAAGATCTTCGATGAACAGGTTCCCGTTGAAGTACACATCCATGAGCGAAGCCGCGTTGTCCCAGGAAAAGGCGAGCTGGTCGAAGCGGTGTTCGAAATCGCGGATCGGCAGGGAAACCTGGTCGAGATGCGTCACGGCCGACCCGTCGTCGTCCTTCATGTGAATGTCGATGGCGCCTTGATCGTCGTCGCCGTCGGAAAGGGACACGATGAACTGCTCTGCCTGGTTCTCGGATTTCATGCCGAATACATGCTCGGAATCGCCGAACCGGCTCCCTCGCCTGCGCAAGCGCAGTTCGATGAAGAAGTTGCCGGGTTCAGGGCCGTTGAGCACGAACTGCGGCTCGTTGCCGGTCGGCGTCTGCAACGAGCCGGGCGTGGTGTCGGCGCCGAAGAACCCGTCGCCCCCGAACGCATCATGAGTCGTGAAGAACTTCACGTTCCCTACGCCATTCGTCGAGCGAAGAGGGCCGTTGGGTTGCCAGTAGGCGGTATAGGCACCCGGGACGGGGTAGCCGCCCCTGGGGAACAGGCATCGCGAGACCCACGGTCCTTCCGCGCTCGAGTCGGCCGCGTTCAGGTTGACGAGAAGCACCGCCTGGCTCGAACTGGTGACGAGGGCCATGGCCGCGACGAAGGTGATGAGTCGGGGTGTCGGGTATCCTTGCATGGTCATTTCCCTGGGGCTCGTTTCGGCGAACGGCGTCTTCGCGACAGCAGCGCCGACGCACCGGTGCCGGCGAGGACGATCGTGCCCGGTTCGGGAAACTTGCCGTTCGCGTCCGTCGGGTACCTGAAGGGGTCGTTCGTTTCATTGAACACCCTGATGCGCGCGATGTCGCCGTTGAAGCGGCGTTCACCGGCGGGATCGTCGGCCGACCGGTTGAAGATCACCGTCTCGTTCCACACCGAAGCAGGGTTCAGGTTCACCCCCGGGAACATGATGTCGTTGACGACCTGGCTGCCGTCGACGTAGATGTCCATCGAGGACGTCGAGTCGTCCCAGGTGAAGACAAGGTGATCGAATCGATCGGTGAACTGGCGGACCGGAAGTGAAACCTGGTCGAAGTGGGTGATTGCGGCTCCGTCGTCGTCCTTCATGGTGACGTCGATGCTGTCCTCGTCGTCACCGCCCTGCGAGAGCGAAATGATGAACTGCTCGTCCTGGTTCTGCGACTTCATGCCGAACACGTATTCGGCTTCCCCGAATCGAGGACCGCGACGACGAAACCAAAGGTCGACCGAGAAGTCACCGGGATCGGGGCCGTTGAGGACGAACTGGGGTTCGTTGCCGGTCGGAGTCTGCACGGAGCCGGGCGTCGTGTCCGCACCGAAGAACCCACCGCCGCCGAACGCGGGATGCGTCGTGTAGTACGTCGTTCTGGCGACGCTTGCGCGAAGGGGGCCGTTCGGCTGAGCGTAAGCGATGTAGTCTCCCGGAAAGCGTGGTGGAATCGTTTGCCTGCAGGTCGACCTCCATGAGCCTGGGGGGCTATGGTCTTTCGCGTTGAGGTTCAGGACGATCACCGCCTCGCTGGGGGCGGCGATGATCGCCAACGCGATGGCGACGGCCACGCGCGGTGCCATTGACTTCGACATCGTCATCTCCTTTCTTCGGGTAAACCCTCAGAAAATGATGCGGCGACAGATCCCCCGTCGTGCCCGTGAACGGGCGCGATGCATCGAATCGCGGTTGACGTACCGGGAAACGAACATCGGTTCTCTTTTCAGTTGCAGGTACGAATCTGCGGTTGCTTGCGCTGCGGAATCAGCGGGACGAATGTGCTTTCAATTTACCGGAATCCGCAACGAAGTCAAGCGTTTTTCAGTGGGGTAGATCACCCGCGCAGGGGTGCCGGGTCGCACGCCAGCAGGTCGCCCAGCGTGAATCGACGGCGCACCAGATGCGCGTGTTCGATAGCCGACCTTGAAAGTGTGTCGTTCACCGCAGGATCGAGCTCTTCGAACGATACCGGCGCGCCAGCATTGGCCAGCGCCTGTTCCACCACGCGCGCCGGGCGGACGAGCCGTCGCAGGTGATCGCGAATCCCGCCGCCATGCCAGTCCGCGCAGAACGCGCGCCAGCGCTCGCGCTGCGCGTTCCAGCGCACCCATTTGGCCTCGTAATCGCGCCACAGCTCGGCTCTCCGCTCACCGCCTGGATCGTGCGGTGCGAAGTGACGGTCGATCAGCGTTCGCGCCGCGTCCGCCGTGGGAAACAGGCGAACGACATCCCACGACGCCGGGTCCGCACGGTCGAGCAGCGCTTCGTACGCGCGGGCCGAGACGATTGAACCGACGCCGACTTGCGCGCCGTGCAGGGCCAGCGGCCGGCCGGCGGCCAGGGCGACGAGATCGAGATAGTGCGAGATGACGTGCTCCCAGCCGGAGAGTGGCGCGGTCTGGTCGGCCGCCGACAGCACGATCCCGGACACGGTGAGCGCCTCGGCCAGCACCCGCGTCCCGTCCGGTGCCTGGCGACCGATCGCGTCCGCGTGATCGATCAGTTGCTGCTCCGCATCGCCGAGCAGGCGGTAGACCGCGTCGCTGTAGTCGTCGTCCATGCCGAGCGCATGGGCGAGGTACCAGTCGCCCTGGGCGACGCACCGCGCCATCATGTCGCCGAGTCCCGCGCGCTGCATCGCGGGCGGCGCGGATCTCAGCGTCGGCAGGTCGCAAAGGATGACGTCGGGCGCCAGGGAGGGCAGACTGCGCTTGACGCCCTGGACGATCAGGATCGCCAGGCCGCTGCTGTACGCGTTGACGGAGTTGGCGGTCGGCCAGCAGAAGTGCGGCACCCGATGACCGGTTCGTTCAAGGAATCGCACGCGCGCGTGCTTGCACACGTCGGTAAGGTTCCCCGAACCGACCGAAAGCAGCAGCGACTTGTCGTCGAGCGTGTCGGCGATCGATCGCGCCGTCGCCTCATCGGCGTGCAGGTCACGGCTCAGCGTGATCGTGTGCACGGCGAGCCCGGTGCTCGCGACGGCGCCGGTGACCATCGGCTTCAACGTGTCGTCGCCCCGACGCATCGGCCGGTCATCAGCGACGATGACCGCGCGCCGGGCGCCGGATGCGTGTTCCTGCACGCAGGGTCTTAGCCGTTTCAGTGCGTCGTCGCCGAGCAGAATGTGTCGGATTCCGATGGATTGCGCCCCCGCATCGCCGAGTTCGGCGGCGACTCGGCCTCGAAGGTCCGCCGTGTCGAGTATGGAAGTCCTGCGCGGCGTCGTCATTGCGGCGAATCGGTCCGACCCCGGCCTCCTCGATCGGGAAGCGGACGTCCGGTCGCCCGCTTGGGTTTCAGAATAGTGTACGGGCGTGCATGGCACGCAGTGCGCAGTGTCGGCAGTCGATCGAAACGTCCGGTTCGCCCTGCGGGCACGAGTCGTCAGGCGTTTGGCGGCCGCGTTCCTTCGGGATCGATCGGATCATGAATCATCGGTATTCCTTGATATGAGCGTTGACAAGATGCCGCATTTTTGCTATGTTAATCATGTACCGTTCGCCATCATTTCGCAGCGGCTTGGCGCAATCAGTGAATCGTGAATCGTGTGGATCGAAGGCGAGAGGCATACGGACTGGAGATGCGCGTTGTCGGTGAGATCGGCGAGCGAACGGCATTCGAGGATTCGTCGATCGTACGGACGGAGCAAGCGCGCGATGGGTGCGGACGAGCAATCAAGCAGGAGTGCATGAGCATGCGGAATCGATCGAATCTCGGAAGGCGATGGACGAGCCGACGCGGTCAGGACGTGCACGATCGGTTTGAAGCCGATCGGTGGCGCGGGCGCGACCGTGCGAACCGGCGGGTCGCCCTGGAGGTGCTCGAGCCGCGCCTGCTGCTCGACGGCATGTCGATTCCCGCGAGCACGTTCGCGCGGTTCGAGGGGCAGATCGATGCGCCGGGAGACAGCGCGGCGTTTACGATCAACATCGACCCGCAGGACTTCTCCTTCACGCGCGATACCGGCATTCTGGGCTTCCATGTGTTCTCGGATTCGGGTCTCGATCCTGCTGCGGTGCGCATCCGCGATGACGGCGGCGCCCTCGTGATGCCGCGATACGCCGCGAGCGATGTCGGGCAGACCGCGGGCAGCATGGTGCACGCGGATCTCGGCACGGGGCTCTTCACGCTGGAGGTGACCGGCGATGGCGACACGAGCGGGGCGTTCCATCTCGACGTCGCTCTGCTCGGTGACATCAACGGCGACCGAATGGTCGACCTGGGCGATCGCGAGGCGATGCGCGACCTGTTTCGGTCACAGGGGTACTCGACGTCGGCGGACGCGAATCGCGATGGTGTCCTCACGTCGTCGGACTACCTGGTCCTGCTGCGCAACGTCGGGGACAGCACGACGGTCCAGCCGCTCTTGATCGAGTTGGCCCTGACGCCGGCGCCGGACGTCCTGCCGGACGGCTCGTTGGTCGCCGCGGCGCCCGCGCTGCGGATCGACGGCACCGTCGTGAATCATGCGGCGCTGCTGGTCACGCTCGTCCAGACGTTCGACGGCGTAGTCGCGCCGCAGAACGCGGTGGCCGGCGCCGACGGCGGGTTTCAGTTCGACGTGGATCTCGAACCGGGCGCGAATCAGATCGAGGTCACGGCCACGAACGACTTCGGTCAGTCGTTCGTTCATGTGACCGAAATCGACCTGGTGTCGGATGAATTGCCGACGATCGGGATTCTGGTCCCTGAAGACGGTGCGGAGGTGCTGGCCGGCGCCGTGATACCGGTTTCGGTGGAGGTCGCGGCGCCGGCAGGGGTGGACCGGGTCGAGCTGCGCAGCGGGGACGTGCTCGAGATCGACGGGGAGGCGCCGTTCGAGTTCGATTTCGAGGTGCCCGTCGATCCCGGGGAAATCGCCCTCCGCGTGACGGTGTTCGACACTCAGGGCCGTTCGGCCGGCGACACGGTGAACCTGACCGTGCTCGAGGATGACGCCGCGCCCATGGTCATGTTCGTGAGCCCCGCGGACGGCGGAAGCATCGCGGCGGGGGCAAGACGTACGGTTCGCGTCTTCGCGTCCGACGACGCTCGGGTGGCCGAGGTCGAACTGAGCGTCGACGGATCCCGAGTCGGGTCGGACGCCGAGGCCCCCTTCGAGTTTCCCTTCACCGCGCCATCGGAGCTCGGTCCCATCACGTTCTCGGCGACCGCGACGGATCCGTCGGGCAACACGTCGATCGCCACGGCCATCGTGGAGGTCGTCGCGGATTCCGAACCCCCGACCGCGATGATCAGCGCGGCCGGCACGCAGTCGACGTCGACCGACTACATCGACGTCGTGTTCAGCGAGCCGGTCATCGACTTCACGCCGTCGAGTTACGAGTTGTCCGTCGTGGGCGGGCCGAACGACGGGCAGCGCGTCGAGATCCCGTCGGTCGAAGAGTTGAACGACCGGACGGCCCGGGTGAACCTCGGCAACGTCCTGGCGAACGGGGATTACCGTTTCGACATCGGCGCGTCGGTGACGGATCTCGCCGGCAACCCGCTGTCCGATCCGCGGTCCTTCGACTTCACGATCGCCCGGCCGGTGCGCATCACGCAGTTCGACCCGTTGCACGGCGAGGAGATGGTCAGCGTCACGCGCGACGTGATCGTGCGCTTCGACGGCCCGGTCGACCCCGAGACGGTCGACGCGGAGTCGTTCTACGTGATCGCCAACGGCGTCCGGCTGCCCGGCCGCATCAGGGTGTCGAGCACCGAACAGTTCATGACCTTCTTTCCCGACGATGCGTTCGATCCGAGCACCGAGGTGCGGATCGTCGTGGAGGCCAGCGATTCGATCATGGGCCGTGATGGATTGGCGATCGATCCCGACGGTGACGGGAACCCGGGAGGGACGGCCGTCGCGGACTTTCGGACGCTCCCGCTTCGCCGGATCGCGGGAACGAACGTGACCGGATTCGTCTTTGACTCGTACAACGTGAATCCCGACGGCTCGGACCGTCCGGTGATCGGCGCAACGATCCGGGTGGACGACTTCCCCGAGGCGAACGTCGTCACCGACGAGAACGGCTTTTTCATCCTGGTCGACATGCCCGCTCCCGAGTTCTTCATTCACATCGACGGCAGCACCGCGACGAACGCGCCGGAAGGCACGTCCTATCCGAACGTGGGCAAGCGGTTCCACAGCGTGGCGGGCGTGGAGACGCCGTTGAGCATGAACGGGGAGCCCTTCCACATCTACCTGCCGCCGGTGGCCTCCGAGGACATGCAGTCGCTTTCGCAGACCGAAATGACGGAGGTCGGCTTCGGTCCCGCGGGGAAGGCGGAGTTGGCCGCCATGTTTCCCGATCTGGATCCGGCGACCTTCGAGCTGCTCTCGGCGACGTTCGCGCCGGGCGCGGCGATGGACGATCAGGGCAACGTCGCGACCGAAGCGACGATCTTGCCCGTCCCGCCGGATCGGATTCCCGCGCCGCTGCCGCCGATGCTGGCCCCGCCGCTGGTCATCTCGGTTCAGACGCCGGGCGCGTCGAGCTTCGACGTTCCGGTGCCGATCAGCTTCCCCAACCTCGAAGGGCTCGCGCCCGGCGAGAAGTCGCTCATTCTTTCGTTCGATCATGCGGCCGGCGAGTGGGTGTTCGCGGCGAACGGGACGGTCAGCGCGGACGGATCGATGCTCGTCAGCGACCCGGGAGAGGGCCTGCGGGCGCCGGGCTGGCACACCCCTGACCCGTGATCTTCGGGCAACGGCGGCAGTCCCGGCAGCGGCAGCGGCAGCGGCAGCGGCAGCGGATCGTCGGCGCGCGGCGGCGGCGTATCGACCGCGCGCGGCGCGACGACGGCGACGTCGGATGGCGAGCCGACGGCGCTGTTCGATTTCGGGACGGTCGAATCGCCGACGGCGGCCGGCGCGATCGCCCTGACGCCGGCGGACCTCTACGATTCCGGGCTCGGCTACGGCTGGCGGCTGGATCCCGGCCAGGTGGTGACGGCGTTCGATCGCGTGACCGATCCCGTCGAATCGGACCGGCTGCGCGACTTCGCGTCGACGACGGCGGCCCAGTTCGTGGTCGACACCGGTCCCGGTGTCTTCGACGTGACGGTGACGATGGGGGACGCCGCGGCGGGGCGTGGCCCGGCCAGGGTCTTCCTCGAGCGCGAGCTGAGAACGAACGTCACGACGCGCCACGGGGAGTTCATTTCCACGACGATGCGCGTTTCCGTCGGCGACAACCAGCTCACGCTGGGCCTGGCGAACGAAGGCGGGGGCAACCTGGTCGCGATCAACAGCCTGGAAATCACGCAGATCTCGGCCGGTGATCCCGGCGACGCGGACCTGCGGGACTCGGTGGGGCGACATTTCGTCGTCTGGGAGGATCTCGACACCGGCTTCCTCACGCATCGGTTCTCGAAGGAGCTCTCGCCCGGCGAGCCGCTCGGCGGGCCCGGATTCGGCCCCCGCGCGGTGGGATTGGGCAACAACTCGACGTTCCGCCAGCATGTGTACCACGTGGACACGGGAGAGATCGGATTCAGCGAGTTCACGACGCCCGGTTCCGGCGTCAGCTTCTCGCTCCCGGTGATCGTGCTGGGGCCGGATTCCAGTCCCGACGGCGACGGCGACGGCCTGAGCGACCAGGCCGAATTCGTCATCGGGACGAAGCCGAACGATCCGGATACGGACCGGGACGGCATGATGGACGGCCCCGAGATCGAGCAGGGCCTGAACCCGCTCGAGGGGGTGTCGCCGCGGGTGGGCGTCCACGCCGATCTCGAGCTGGAGGGTTCAGCGCAGGAAGTGGTGGTGGAGATCTCGCAGGAGAACAACGCCCGGCGATTGACGGCGTTCGTGGCCACGGGTGATCACGGGCTGGCCCTGGTGGACGTGGGCATGCTGAACAACCCGATCGTGCTGGGTCAACTGGATCTTCCCGGCACCAACGGCGACGTCGCCGTCGACCTGCCACGCGACCTGGCGGTGGTCGCCGGCGGCGCGGAGGGCGTTCACCTCGTCGACGTCTCCGACTTCATGATGCCTCAGCTGCTTCAGACGATCCCGCTGCCGTTCGACGCCACGCGCGTCGATGTGTTCGACGGCCTCGCCTACGTCGCGTCGGGGCCGACGCTCGTGAGCATCGAGCTGGTGACGGGCGAGATCGTGCAGACGCTGGATCTCGGCGCGAGCAACCTGACCGACGTCGCGCGCGAAGGCACGATGCTCTACACGATGGATCGCGGGCGCGTGCTCAGCGTCATCGACATCTCGACCTTCGACATGTTCCGACGCGGCGCCGTCACGCTGCCGCATGCCGGCGGCAAGCTTTTCGTCGGGAACGGGATCGCCTACGCGGCGGCCATCGCGACGTACTCCCGGGGCAGCTACTCGACCGCCGACGTCTCCGATCCGGACAACCCCACCGTCATCAGCGGGTCGGACGTGGTGGCGCCGTTCGTCGCGCCGGGCACCGCCATCGCGGCCAACGGATCGGGGCTGGGCATCCTGGTCGGCACCGCCTCGGGGATCAACGTCCTTTCGGTGCGCGACGTGACGGATCCGGCCGATACGAACAACCAGATCAAGAGCGTCGCGTTCCTTCCGGGCCGACCGAACGGCGTGTTTCTTTCGGCCGGCATCGCCTACATCGCCGCCAGCACGGGCCTGACCGTCGTCAACTACCAGGAGTTCGATTTCCAGGGCCAGGCTCCGACGATATCGATTTCGACGCCGGCCGAGGACGCCGATCCCGTGGCCGCCGGTTTCCAGATCGTCGAGGGCTCGTCGGTTCCGATCGTCATCGAAGCCTCCGACGACACGCAGGTCCGAAACGTCGACCTGCTCAGCGACGGCAGCATCGTGGCGGGGGACGTGTCGTTTCCCTTCGATTTCCTGGGCACGGCGCCGCTCGATCCTGGCGGGTCGTTCGAACTGTCCGCCGCCGCGTTCGACACGGGCGGCAACTTCGGGCTCTCGAATGCCCTGACGTTCGAGATCATCGAGGACATGGTGCCGCCGGAAGTGATCGGTTCTTCTCCGGGCGCCGGCGGCATCACGGGCGGCACGCGGTCGATCAACATTGGCTTCAGCGAGCCGCTGAGCGACGATCTGATCGAACCGTCCGGGATCACCCTTTCGTTTCTCGGTGCCGACGGGGCGCCCGGCGGCGGCGACGACGCGCCCGTCGCGATCGGTTCGGTGGAGACCAGGGTTTCGGGACGGCAGCTGTCCGTTTTTCCGGAACTGCCGCTGGCGACCGGCAATTTCCTGCTGACGGTCGGCGCGTCGAGCGTGTCGGACCGGGCGGGCAACCCGCTGGCGGAATCCTTCGCCCTTCCGTTCACGAACTTCGACGTCGCGGCCGGTACGGTGATCTGGGCGGGCGAGCAAAGCGGCAGTTGGAACGACCCGTCCAACTGGAACACGAATCGCGTCCCGCGGTCGGACGACGACGTGTTGATCGACGTCCTGTTCTCGGACGTCACGGTCACCGTGGACAGCTCCAATGCGGTGGCTCGGTCGCTGCAAGCCAGCGAGGCGCTGCGCGTGACCGGTCAGCTGACGCTCCACGGCGCGTCTCGAGCCGACGATTCCCTGACCGTCACGTCCGGCGGAAGACTGCGCATCGACGGCAGCGAGGCTTCCTTCACGGCAGCGGGCCCGGTGGCGATCGACGGCGGCAGCCTCTTCGCAGAGAACGGGGGTTCGATCAGTCTCCCCGGCGTCACCGGTTACCGGCACGGTGGCGGTCGCATCGACCTGTTCCTGCGCGCCAACGGCGCCGGTTCCGTGCTCGACCTGCCTGACGTGACCCGGATCACGGGCAGCCTGAACCCGAACGACCGCGGCGCGGACCTGTTCATCGAAGGGCTCAACGGCGGTCGCGTCAACCTCGGCGCGGCGACGACGATCAACGGCCCGGCGCGGATCTCGGCGTCGGGTACGGGCGGCGAGGTGGACCTCTCCACGTTGACGAGCTTCACGGAAGACAATCTCAACGTGTCCTCGCTGATTTCTACCGGCAGCGAAGCCCGCGTCCGGATGGGGGGCCTGACGAGCCTGGAGCACATCGACCTGACCGTGGGCGGGGAGATGGAGACGGCTCAGCTGACGTCGATCCGCAGCGCCTCGATCACGATCAACGGCGTGGCCGTGGATTTCGGCAGCCTGACCGATCTGAGCACTGACACGCTGACGCTGAACAGCGGCGGGACGGCCCAAAACACGCAGAACGTGGCGTCGATCGACGGCGCGAGCCTCTTCGTGAACTCCGGGGTGACGCTTTCGCTGCCGATGGTGACCAGCTATGCCCACGGCGGCTCGGTCGATCGCCACCTTCGTGCGAACGGATCGGGCAGCTTCCTGGATCTGCCGAACGTGACGACCGTCACGGGCAGCGTGAACCCCGGTGACTTCGGCGACGACCTGTTCATCGAAGGCATCAACGGCGGTCGAGTGAACCTGGGCAGCGCGACGTCCATCGACGGCGCGGCGCGGATCTCGGCGTCAGGGACGGGCGGCGAGGTGGACATCTCGTCGGTGACGAGCTTCACGGACGACAAC
>NYZC01000402.1 GCA_002686995.1 Phycisphaeraceae bacterium
CCGCGCCGTGAAGAGCCAGTCCGAGGCGTTCAGGTGGCCGTGGCCGCCCGAGTGCGTGAGCCAGCCCCAGCCCGAGATGCCGTCGAAGCCGCGATGGCCGCTGTCGTCGTCGGTGTCGCCGAGACGGAGCGTGAACGGATGGCTGCCCGCGTACTGGTCGAGGTCGTAGGTCTCGCCGGCGCCGAACAGCTGCGTGATCGTGCCGACCATCGTGCCGGATTCGGCGTCGTCGACGAGCAGGTCGTCGTCACCGCCGGCCAGCTCGACGTTCTGGTAGGTCGCGTCGACCTGCCACAGGCCCGAGAGCACGGCGTCGTACATGTTGCCGACGTCCAGGCCGCCGAAGACGACGCCGGAGATCGTGACCATGTCACCGTCGACGACCATCGTCATGTCCGACTGCGGATGGTTGAAGTTGAACGTGAAGACGTCGGCGCTGTCGCCCCCGACCAGTCCGTCCAGGCGCAGACCGTAGCCGGGCGGGGCCTCGTTGGCGTCCGGATGGTTGCTCAGGCGGTAGGTGCCGTCGGGCACGAGCGTCGAGAGACCGCCGACGGGGCCGGCGCCGCCGCCGAGATCCTGGGCGATCTGCGACTCGGTGTAGATCCACATCTCGCCGGGCGAGAGGATCATGTCACCGCCGTCGTCGCTGGCCGGGTCGAACGTCGGGTTGAAGTCGTCGCTGTTGTCGAACGGCGTGCCGTGGTCGTCGGTCACGACGACGTCGGCGAGGTCGAAGGGCACGTCGCCGGTGTTGGTGACCTTGTAGGTCCAGGTGACCAGGTCGCCGGTCTCGAAGCGAAGGGACACGGCCGTCGCGTCGTCGGTCACGGTCGGCGCGGGCTGGGGCATCGCGGAAGCCGGCGCGCTGCTCAGGATCTGCTGCTCGATCAGCATCTGTTCCGTGACGAGGATCTGCCCCGGCACGGCCCAGGTGAGCGACGTAAGATCGTGCAGGTTCGAGAACGTGATCTCCTGGGCGCTGCCGGTGGGCACGGTGACCGTTTCGCGGACGGTGCCTCCGTTGATCGTCGTTCCCGTGAATTTCCATTGCGGGCTGCTGGCGGCGAGCGTCCGCGCCCGGACCGAAGCGAGCGTGAACGGCGAACCGTCCGTCGCCCTCAGGTCGACGGTGCCGACGCGGCGTGAAATAATGCCGCCGCCGACTCCGCCAAAACCTGCATCGTGGTCCGTCGTGAAGATGAACCCGCGCTCCTCGTACGGATTCTGGCTGAATTCGACGTCGTCGAACTCGAGCGTCGTGTCGGCGCTGTCGACGGCGACGATGTTGTCCATGAACAGGCCGTCGGGCAGCGTCCACTTGATCGAGTCGGCGATCTGATTGAGCCCCTCGAACGTTTTCGTCACGAACAGCGCGTCGTCCGGAATCGTCACGGACTGGTTCTCGATCACTTCCGAGCCGTTGACGGTCGTGAACGTGAACTGGAGCGGGTACGTGCCGGGTACCGTAGAGCCGAAATCGATGGCGTAGAGGGCGATCGCACGGCCGGTCGTCGAACGAAGCTCGATCGTCTCTGACGCCGACACCGTGCCCGCCGCGGCGCTCTGCAGGTCGTTCACGACCAGGCCCGACGGCGTGGAGATGGAAAGACCGTCCTCTTCATAAGTGTCGAGCTGTGCGGGCAGCGCTTCGAAGGTGAGGCTCGTCGCGACGGTGCCGGCGAACGTCATCTGGTCGGCCGCGGTGCCGCCGAACAGGCTGAACGAGACCGAGGTCACGTCGACCATCCGCGAGATCGCAATCGTCTCGAAGCCGAGGTTGCCGTTGAAGGCGATGGGTTCGACTTCCGTCGACAGGTCCGACTTCGTGCCGGTGAAGGTGATAGTTTGCGGGCCGAGCACGTCCTGATCGAGCAGCGAAATCGAGGTGAGCGTGAACGGCAGGGGGTCGTCGGAGGTCAGCGTGATGTCCTCGGGCACCAGGATCGCCGCGCCGCCGTCCAGGGACTTCAGTGCGCCGTCGGTCGCCACGTTGAACCCGTCCTCGTCGTAGGTGGCGGCACCGTTCACGAGGGCGTCGAAGTCGATCTGTCGATCCGTGCCGTCCGACGCCACGATCGTGTCGACGGTCTGTCCCCGGCGCATGTCCCACGACACGGAGACGACGTCATCCCACAGAGGCGACGAAAAGTTCGCGGTGCCGTAGTTAAGCGTCTGCTCGACGGGATCACCGTTTACGTCGATTCCGGTGAAGGTGATCGGGCGCGGGAAATCGCGCTGCGGATCATCCAGCATGACCGATCGCGGCGTGAAGGGTCCGCCGCTCGCCGCGGTGAGCGTGAACGTGTCGACGTCGTCGACGAACCGGAAACCGCCCAGCGACGGCGCGATCAGGCCACCGGTGGACAGCGTGAACCCGTCCTCGCTGTAGGTCGATCGTTCCGTCACCACGTTGGCGAAGTCCAGGGTCCGCGTCAGCGACACGTCGATCGCCTCGATGAAGACGCCGTCGGGCAGCGTCCACGAGATGGACGACGCGCCGCTGAGCGTCGCGAGGGTCTTCGTCTCGGTGCCGTCGGCGACCGCGACCGATTCGGTCTGCCGGCTGCCGTCGAACCGGGTTGCGACGAACTCGACGGTCCCGGGTGAGGTCGCGCGGAAGTCGACGGCACTCAGCGTGATGCCGTTGCCGTTCAGCTCCGTCAGCGTGAGCGTGTCGGTCGACAGCCCGGTGCCGAGTGCGGACGGGGCCGACGACGTATCGACCGCGAAGCCTCCGTCGGTGGTGATCCGGTAGCCGCCGGTCTCGAAGAGCTGGGCCGACTGGCGAAGATCGTCGAAGCCGATCGCCAGCTACGGCTGGCGGAACGTGGCCGCGGCGTCGGGCTCGACGACGACCGCGCCGTACTCGAGCGTCACGCGATTGACCGGGACGCCGTCCTCGAGCGGCCGGTCGATCTCCCCGTCGACCTCGTTGAAGGTCTCGGTGCCGACGTCGAGCGTGTCGAGATCGGTGATCCCGCCGAGGATGCGCACGATCTCGGCGCCGGAGGCGTCCATGATCTCGAACGGCGTCACCGGCGGCAGGGGGGAAGGCAGGTTGGCCGCGACGACGTCGGCCCCGAGGATGTCGTCGACCAGGCTCCAGGCCACGGAGTCGGTATTGTCGGCCCCGGCCTTCTTCGTGTTGTCGACGACCAGGTTCTCGACGTCGAGGCTGAGGTTCGCGAACTGGTCGGCGGTCGGGAAGCCGTCGATCACGACGTTGACGGTGTCGTTCTGGTCGCCGCCGGCCACGATCGTCTCGCTTTCGAGATCGCTGACGTTGACGGTGTCGTTGCCGCCGCCGGCATCGACGTTGACGATCGTCGGGACGGTCGTCGAGAGATTGTGACCGAGGTCGATGGCCAGACGATCGTTGCCCGAGCCGAGCGTGAGCCCGAAGCGCGTGATCGCGCTGAACGTGACCGCGCCGGTCGTGACGTGGCTGAGCACGCCGGTGTCCGGATCGGTGGGGTGGTCGCCGATCGTGGGCGGGTCGATGCCGAGCGCGCCCGGCTCGATGGCGTCGGTGCGCGCCGACTGGTCGACGAAGACCTCGTCGAAGCCGTTGCCGCTGCCGGAGATGTCGAGCGCCGCGTCGGCGCCGAACACGGTCACGAGATCGCCGTCGGCATCGTCGCCCAGGTCGATGTCCGTGATGGCCGAGATCCCTTCGACGGACACGATGTCGGCGCCGACGCCGGTCTCGACGTCCAGCATGATCGACGTGTCGACGATCCTGACCCTGTCGCCGGCGGTGCCGAGATTGACGTCCAGGGAATCGAATTCGGTGAAGGTCACCTCGCCCGGCGCCCCCACGATGTCCAGGCTCCCGATGTCGACGGTGATGTTTGCCGACAGCGACGCGTTGACGACGAGATCGTCCTGCGCCATGTCCGAACCGTTCAGCACGAGATCGGCGGCGAGGCGCGCCAGGTCGTCCTCGATGCCGTCAGTGGGATCGCCGGCGCCGAGCCGCACGGTGCCGCCGCCGTCACCGAGCCTCACGATCGCGTCGGTGTTCAGGCCCTGGACCGTCAATTCGTCGGCGCCCGAGCCGAGATTGAGGTCCAGGTCCTCGAACGAGCCGAAGAACACGCCTTCCGTCGCGTCGCCCATGCCCAGGCCCGACAGCCGAAACTCTTCGAGGACGCCGCCGGCGGCGCCCGTCCGACCCGACGCGTTCTGCGTGTCGTCGATCTCCAGGTCGTCGTCGTCGGATCCCCCGTCGAGGACGAGCGTGCCGTCGACGTCGCCGACGCCGACGTTCACTGCGCCGCCGACGGTGAACGTATCGTCACCGGCGCCGCTGGTGACGGTCGTCACGGTGGCGTCGGCGGTGGCGCTGACCGTCACCGTGTCGCCGGCGGTGCCGAGATCGAGGTTCAGGAACTCGAGGTTGGCGTGGTGCACGGCGCCGTTCGTGCCCATGCCGAACCCGGTCACGACGGCCTCGAAGCCCGTCATCGTCGAGGCGTCGATCGAGCCGGTGGTGTCCTCGGCGTTGCCCTCGTCGTAGACGTTGATCGCGTTGTTCTCGACGATCGCGAGGAACGTCGTGTGGTCGTCGTTGATGCGCCAGCGGGCGCCCGGCAGCAGCACCGTGGCCGTCGGGGTCGCGGCGGTCAGGGGCTTGGCGCTTGCGGCGAAGGCGTCGAGCAGCTCCTGGGGCAGCACGGCGCCGTCGAGATCAGCGGCCAGGTCGAGAACCAGCGTGAACATGAACCCCGACGCGTTCAGGTTCAGCACGTCGATGCCGTCCGCGCCGCCGTCCACATGAATGGGATCGAGGATCAGGTCGAGACGGTTCAGCGCGCTGGCGATGTTGATCTCGTCGTTGTCGGCGCCCGTGAGCACGAAGGTCGGCGCACCGCACAGGTGCGTGATGTTGATCGTGTCCGGGTCGTCGCCGCCGGTGATCGTGAACGTGTCGCCCGCAGCGGTGCCGGTGCCGAGGGTGCCGAGCAGGTCGACGATCGAGCCGACGCCGACGTCGAACGGCTCCTGGTCGACGAGGATCGCGAGCGAGGCGCCCGCATCGAGGCTCGCGCCTTCGGGAAGCTTGACGTCGTCGCCGATGTTCAGAGTGATCGACCCCTCGTCCGACTGGATCGCCTGGCCGTCGAGCAGCTCGAGGCGCTCCCCGCCGCCGTCGTCGTCGCGCGCCACGAGGACGATGTCGCCCGGCGAATCGGTGGTCCGAATGCCGGCGCCACCCGACACGGTGGCGATGTTCAGGCCGCCGGCGATCTCCGTGAGGTAGAGGCCGGTCGCCGCGTCGGCCCGGATGGCCTCGGTCGCCGAGGTGGCGTCGACCTCGAGGCTGTTCGAGGCGTCGCCGATGGCGGCGGCCAGGCTGTCGAGCAGGATGTGGGTGGCGCGCACGTCCGCGTCGATGTCCTCGGTGCTCTCGTCGAGGATCGAGCCGTTCGCCTGCAGGTCGACCAGGCCGGTCAGCGACCGGATCGACGTGATCCCGATGTCACCGCCCACGGTGATCGGGTTCCCCTCGCCGTCTTCATCGGGTACGCCCGCCTGGCCGATGTGGATGTCGTTCAGGGCCGTCGCCGTCAGCCGAGTCGAAAGCGTCACGTCCGAGGATTTCGTCGCCAGCCGATCCGTGGAGCCGTTACCGATCTCGCCGTCCAGCGCGCTGAGAATCAGCTCGCCGCTCTGGATCACGCCCGAGCCCGAGCTGACGATGTCCTGGTCATGGCTGACGACCTCGGTGATGCCGTGGTGGTTCTCGATGGCCCCCTCGAACGTCACGAGTTTCCTGTTGTCGATCTCGATCCGCGTCGCCCCGGGCGTCTTCGTCACGTCGGACAGATCGATCGAAGCGTCGTCCGCGTCGGACACGGAGACGGCCGCTTCGGGGTCGGCCGCCTCGTTGACGACGTCCATCTTGTTCAGGACGAGTTCGAAGTCCGACCGGTTCTTGATCGTCACCCGGAAGAATCCGGTCTGCAGGATGATCGCCGGCATGCCCGTGATCGTCGATTCGATCTCGTCGCGCTGGTCGTCGCTCTCGTTGCTTTCGAAGACCTCCTCGATCGACGCGGAGCTCACCGAGAAGCTGATCGCGCCGTCGGCCGACGACGTGTTGATGATGTCGTCGATCTCGATCGTACCTTCGACGACGTCGGGAATGCTGCCGCCGTCGTCGAAGGTCAGGATCTTCACGTCCAGGACTTCGTCGTTCGAGCCGACCTCGAGCACCGGGCTCGGAGAGACGATGATCACCGTCGCGTCGAAGCTGATGTCGCGCCGAAGCCGGATCGCGTCGATGGTCGGGCTCGATTCATCGCCGATCACGGCGCCGTCGGCTGCGGATCCGGCCGAGGCGTAGGGGGCCGAGGGGGCGTTGGCCTGCACGTCGAGGGTCTGGGTGATGATCGTCGCGCTGCCGCCGGCGGTCACGGACGTGTCGGTGGTCTGCAACGTCGTGCTCGAGGCGGTGGCGGTGCCGCCGAGAGAATCGGCGTTGGCATCGGCGAAGGACTCGGTGATCATCTCCAACTGCTCGGCGACGAGGGTGACCGAGTCAAGACCTTCGATCCGAGCGCTGCCGCCCACGCCGATCGTGGATGCGACGTTCGAGCTTATGCTGGCGCTGCCGAAGGCATCGGTGTCGAGCGCGAACTCGGAGTTGCCCCGGCCGAAGGCACGAGCGTCGACCGAGGTGACGGTCGAGCGCATCACGACATCCTTGCCGACCAGCGTCGCCCCGCTGATCGCGGTGTCGACGACGATGTCGATGCGAACGGTGCCGGTGCCGTCGGTGTCCGTTTCGAGCCCCACGTTCTCGGCCTCGGCGTCGGCGTCGGCGACCGTCGTCGAGTCGGTTTCGAGCGTCAGGGTCTGCTCCGCTTCGATGTGGGCGCCGCTGCCCACGGAGACGCGCGTGACGTTGTCGATATCGGTCGTGGACTCGGTGGTCGAGAACGCGAACGCGGCGCCGTCGCCGGCGGTCGAGTCGGAAAGGGCGTTCTCGGTGGAGTCGGCACTCAGGGTGATGTTGCCTTCCCGGGCTTCGATCGATGCGCGGGAAAGTACGATGATCTGGTTGTCCGTATCGACGGTCGCGGTGGCGCTGTTGAAGCCGATCCCCACGATGCCGAACGCCCGGCCGCTCGCCTCGGAGTCCGCGTCGTTGTTCGAACGCGATTCCAGCACGATGTCGCCGGCCGTCGCGGTCATGGCCGAATCGTCACTGACGTCGATGCGCACGGTGGCCGAGGACCGGGCGTCGGCGGTGGCGCCGAGCAATCCGACCAGCGATCCGCTCGCGGAGAACGACTTGGATTTCGCCTTGCCGCCAATGGCGCTGCCGTCGGCCGAGAAGTTGTGCAGTGCTTGGACCGTGATGGCGGTCCCCTCCACGATGGAGTCCGTGGCGATCACGGCGTTCACGAGCGGCTCGATCCTGGCGGTCGCCGACGACAGCCCGACGGTGATGCTCCCGCCCTGGATACCGAACGTTTCCGCGATCGCGTCCATGTCGGTCCGGGCGGTCACGTCGACGGCGCCGCTGGAATACACCTCGGCCCCGACGTCGATGGTCGCGACGACGTCGGGTTCGATCACGATGCGCGAAAAGGCGCCCGCGCCGGCCAGGAAGATGCCTCCGGCCACGGCCGTCGCTTCGGCCCGCGCCTGGCTCTGGCCCTGGATGCCTTCCACGGTGCTGGTGGCGTTGACGGCCACGGGGCCAACCGTATCGGTCACCAGCAGCGTGTCCTCGTCGATTTCGCCCAGGAGGGTCCCATCGTCGACGGCGGCCAGAACGGTGCCGCCCGCGGTGACCTGGGTCGCGGCCAGTCCCGCCGCGATGGTCCCGACGGAGCCGCCTCCGGACACCACATCGAATCGGCGCACCTGGTCGGCCGTGACGCTCACGGTTTGCGCGTTCTTGATGTTGGCGTCGAGGCCGACCCCCGCGACCTGGTCGCTCATTGCGCTGGCCTCGGCGTACCCCGCGGCGAAGCCGATGATGGCGCCCGAGCCGGCGATGGAGAGGATCCGCATGTCCTCGAACGACGAGGCGTCGACGGTGAGGTGCCGGCCGACATCCACCTCCGCGCCGCTCTTGATCAGCGCCTTCGTCTCTGACGCGTGCAGGACCTGGCTCAGGCCCGCCCCGGCCCCCACGAGCGTCAGGGCGATGCCGCCGGCCGTCTGCGTCGAGAAGAACTCCTCTCTCGCTTTGACGACCACGTCCCGGCCGGCCTTGACGTCCGCGCCGCCGTCGATCGTGGCCTCCGTGTAGCTCATGGTCGAATCGACCAGCGCATCGGTAAAGGACTTGAACACGTCGAGCACGCCGTTGGATTTGTCGGCGACCTCGTTGCTGTTGTCCCCGCGGTTCGGGCTGTCGGACGAGTCGTATTCCATGTCGGTGCCGTTCGAATCGTTGACCGACTCTTCGGTGGCATCGTTGAAATCGCGATCGTTCGAAAGCGTGTTCGCCGATCGGTTGTCGACGACGTACGTGCCGTCGACGTCCTGGCCGATGGTCCAGAACGAAATGCCGCCGCTGAGGCCGACGGTGCCGACGGTGCCGGCCACGCCCACGGAGAAGATCTCGCGGTCCGAGGTCGCGGCGACGCGCACGTCGCGCCGCGCGCTGACGGTGCCGCCGAGCCTGGCTTCGGTCTCGTTGCCGATCGAGCCGACGTCGACGCCCGCGCCCACGCCGCCGCCGAGGGTTCCCGCGATCGAGCCGACGATCGCGGTCGCCGATAGCTTGTTGACCGCCGTGACGTAGACGTCCTGGTCCGGATCGGCGTCCGTGTCGTCGCGCACGTTGATCGTTGCCGACGAGGAGGTGAAGGCCTTCGTGTCGGAGTTGAACTGGTCGATCGTCACCGAGCCGGCGACGGCGAATCCCAGCCCCGCCGCGCCCGCGACCGCCAGGTTGAACAGGTCCTCTTCGCTGAACGCGGAGATGCCGACGCCGACGATGTCGGAGGTCTGGGCGTTGCCGCCGCTCTCGTCGCCGTTGAAGATGGCGAAGGTGTTCGTGCCGTCACCGGCCTTGGCATCGACGATCGCGTGGTCGCCGACCCAGGCCTGCGTGCTCTTGTCGATCAGCGCGATGCCGAGGGAGATGCCGATTCCGCCGGCGCTGATCCCGCCGGCCGCGCCGCCCGCGATCAGGTCGACGTCGCTGCGGTCCTCGGCGTGGAGGCGGAGGTTGCCGCCGGCGAACACGGTGGCGCCCGAGCTCGAATCGTCACCGTCCTCGATGTACGCGTGCGTCTTGTTGTCCAGATCCAGCACCGCGACCGCGCCGGCGCCCGCGATGGTGCCCCCGCCGGCGATGCTGACGGCGACGGCGATGATGTCCTCCTCGTTGAACGCGGTGACCGTCACGTCGTCGCTGGCGCTGACGCGGGCGTTCTGGCCGATCCAGGCCTGGGTGTCCATCTCCAGCAGCGCCAGCTCCAGGCCGGGCGTCGCGGCGCTGCTGCCCGACCCGGCCAGCGCGCCGCCGATCGCGCGGGTGAAGAAGTCGTTGCCCGCGGTGACCAGCACGGACTGGCCGTCGCCCGCACCGTCGCGGTCCTGGTTGACCAGCGCGTGGTCGTCGATGTAGGCCCTCGTGGTTTCGACGACGACGTTCAGGCCAAGGGCCACGGCGATGGCGGCGCTGCCCGCGGAGCCGCCGGCGCCGATGTTGTACATCTCGACCTGGTCCGAGTTGACGGCAGTCACCGCGACGCCGCGGAAGCCCGTGATCGTGTCCGGCGTGGCGTTGCGGTCGTTGACGTACGACGGATCGTCGAGCACCGGGATGTCGGAGTTGTCCAGGTCGGTGTCCTGGATCATGCCGCTCTGGCTGGTGTCCCCGGTGAACGCGAGGAAGTCGCCGCTGTCCACGGTGATGCCGCTGCCGAGGCCGCGCCCTTCGACCATCGCCCCGTCGCCGATGTACGCTTCGGTCGTCTTGGTGAAGATCGGCACGCCGATGCCGCCGGCGAGCGCGCCGTTGACCCCGAAGCTCAGCGCGCCGTTGATGATCTCCAGCAATGTGCGCTCTTCGGCGGATACGCGCACGTTGTCGTTGGCGCTGACGTTCGCCAGGGCGCCGATGTACGCACGCGTGTCGATCGTGTAGACGGAGACGCCGACGCCGACGCCGCCGGCGACGCCTTGCGACTTTCCGGCGGCGAAGGCGGCCGCCGCCGAGAGGATGTCCTCCTCGCTGAACGCGTCGACCCGAACGCTGTCGGTCGCCTCGACCGCGGCGCCGCCTCCGATGTAGGCCTCCGTGTCCTTGTTGATGATGGCGACGTCGACGCCCGCGCCGACGCCACGGCTCTTGAGCGATACCGAGGCCGCGCCGGCGATGCCGTCGACGTCGGTGCGCTCGGCCGCCTGGACCCAGACGTCCTGGTCGGTGTCCTCGGACCCCATGGCCAGGTTGTTGATTTGCGCCCCGGCGCCGATGTAGGCGCGCGTGGTCTCGCTCAGGATCGTGACGGTCGCCGATCCGGCGAACGCCGCGGGCTCGCCGGCGAACGTGCCGCCCGCGGCGACGGTCGTGATGTTGTCCGAGCTGTGCGCGGTCACGGCGACGCCCTGGGTGTCCACGGTCTGCCGGTTGCCGTCGCCGTCGATCTCGGCGATCGAGATCGTGATGTCCTCGCCGTTGGCGCCGGCCTGGACGGTCACGTTGTCGCCGATGTACGCCTCGACGATGTTGTCGGTCACGATCGTCGAGTTGGAAAGGCCGAACGCCGACAAGGGGCCGCCGCCGCTCTTCCCGGCGAACACGACGCTGCCGGCGATGGTGACCAGGTCGAGCCGATCGGCGGCGGTGACGGCGACGTTGCCGTCGGCCGTCACCGTCTGCGTGCCCGAGATGAACGCCTTCGTCTCGTTGTCGAGGACGTTGATCGAGAACGATCCCTGGCGCGCCGCCCCGCTGGAGACCGAGCCGCCGGCGGCGACGGACGTGATCGTCGGCGTGCTGTCGGCGGTCAGGCGCAGGTCGCCGCTCTCGGCCGTGATGGGCGCATTGACGGTGCTGGCGATGACCCGGTTGTCGATCACGTTGACGCCGACGGCCACGCCGTTGGCGTTGCCGCCCTCGCCGAAGGCGAAGGCCGCGTTGCCGGCCACGGAGACGATGTCCGAGTTGTCGTCGGCGGTGATGCTGACGCCGCGGCCGGCCTTGACGCCGTTGGCCTTCTTCCGGCGGATCGAGGCGCGGGTGGGCGTGGCGATGACGTTGACGCTGACGCTGATCGCGATCGCCACGGTCTTCTGGCTCAGCGTCCCGCTGGAGAAGGCGACCGCGGCGGCCACGGTGTCGATCTGGTTGTCCAGGGTCGCGTCCACCACGATCGCGCCGTCGGCGTCGACGTCGGAATCCGAGATGATCGCGTTCGTGCCGGCGGTGTTGTCGATGACGTTGACGACGACGGCGGCGCCGATGCCGGTCGATCGGCCCGAGCGCCCGGACAGGAAGGAGATCGATCCCGCGGCGGCGATGATCGCGTTGGTGTCGGTCGCCAGGAGGTTCAGATTGCCGGTCGTATCGTCGCCGGGAGCCGCATTGACGAAGATGTCGGCGTCGTCGCGGATCAGGGCCTGCGCGTTGGCGCTGATGACGTTGACCACGACCGAGCCGGCGAGGGAGAACGCACCCGACACGCCGGACAGGCCGAGGGCCACGCCGATGATGCTCGTGTCGTTCTCGGCCTCGACGTCGAGGTCGCCGGCATCGATCGTCACCTTCGCGTTCTCGATGAAGGTCGTCGTCTCGTTGTCGATCACGTTGACCGAGACGGCGCCGGCGATGCCGACGGCGTCGTCCGTGGACGACGAGAACGCCAGGGCGCCGCTGCCGGTTCCGATCTGGCTCACGTTGAACGCGCCGAGGTCGAGGTCGGCCGCCGAGAAATCCGTGTTCTGGATATAGGCCTTCGTGACGTCGTCGACGATGTTGACCGCGATCGAGGCGGAGACCGCCCAGCTGTGCTCGGGGGAGTCGTCGCCGTCTGCGTTCTCCTGCGTGCCGGAGGTGTTGCCCGCGCTCTTGGTTTCGGATACGGCCGTGCCGGCCAACGACACCGAGATGATCTGACCATTGTTGTTCGAGATGATCTGTCCGTCGCCGAGGACGTCGACGACGCCGCCGGTGCCGACCAGCTCGCCCAGGTTGCCGCTGTCTCCCACCGTGCCGTCGAGGTCGATCACGTTGCCGGTGTCGACGTCCTTCAGCCGCAGCGTGGTGCTGTCGACGGCGTCGACGTCGTATTCCGTATCCGGCTCCAGGCCGCCGATCGCCGTGCCGTCGGCCGTGCCGTCGCCGTCTTCGTCCGGAAGCGTGTATATGACCCGGTCGCCGTCCTGGAACCCGTGGGAACGGCGGAAGCTGATGGTGTCGAGGTTGCTGTCGATGATCGGTTGGGGATCGAACGCGCGGCCGAAGCCGTGCGTCGCGCCCGTCACCGCGTCGTCGGTGATCTCAATGATCTCGGGATCGGCGGCCGTGGCCCTGGCTCGAGATTCGGCCAACTGCACCTTCTGGGCGCCGGTCCTGACCACGTAGTAGACGTTGCCGTGACCCAGGCCGGCGATGCTCTCGCCGCGACCGTTGCTGTAGATCACCCGGTCGCCGGTCTCGAAGCCGTGATCGAACCCGAGGTCGATCTCGTCGTCCGCGATCGCGCCGGACGGATCGAAGGCCAGGCCGATCGCGTGGGTGTCGAGGAAGGTGCCGTCCGGATCCAGCGACAGACGCACCGAGTGGTCGGTCGTGGTCGAACCGGTCGCGCCGTCGAGATCGGTTCGCGCGTCGGGGCGGAGGGTATGGACGCCCGCGGCGCCGGCGAGGCCGATGTCGACCCGTGCGTCGTCGATCCGGAAGCCATGGACGCCCGCGGCGAGGTTCGTGAGCAGCTGAATCGCCGGACCGTCTTCCGCCAGCGCCAGTCGCAGGCCCGTGTGGACCGTGACGTCGGCGAGAGTTTCGACGTCCGCGGTGTCCACCGCGAGGTCGCGAATTGCGTAGAGCGTCTGACCTTCGGCCAGGGTCTGCAGGGTGCCGTTCGTCGGGTCGATGTACTGCAGGGGGCTGATCGTCTCGACGGTCGGGTCGTCGTAGTACGCCTGTGTCGTGTAAGTGAGCCCGTCGTTGTCCTCATAGGGGTGCGGCAGCCAGAAGTCGATGACCGACGACGTGTCGATGCCGTCTGTCACATCGGCAATGGCCGTTTCGGTTTCGAAGAAGCGCCATCGCGCCCGGTCGGCGTCGTTCTCGGAGGCTGCGAGGGCCAGTGTCTGGGCACCGGTCGGAACCGCGAAGTACCGATCGCCGTCGGTCAGGCCGGCGATCTCGCCCGTGCCGAGCGATTCGTAGCGCACGGCATCGCCGGTCTGGAGCCCGTGCACGAAGCCGAGGTCGATCTCGTCGGCCGCCGCATCGACGTCGTCGGTCGTCGAGTCGAACGTCGGCTGCAACGTGTGGACCCGGCCGGATGACGATGCCGCGTCGAGCGCGATGTCGTCGCCGATATCGTCCTGGAGCGTGTAGGCGAACAGGTCCGGATCGTCCTTCGTGATCGACACGAGCTGGCCGTCGGCGAGATCGTCGATGGCGGTGGCGCCGCCGTGACCGTACAGGAGCACGTCCCCGGTCTCGAAACCGGGGTCGTAGCTGAAGACGAGCTGGTCCGAGTCGTCGACGGTGTCGAGGGGGTCGAAGACGGTGTGGAAGCCGGCCGTGGCGAGGTTGAGCGACTGCGCGAGTGCGATCTCGGTGGCCGACACCGGGATGACCCAGTATTCCTCACCGTCGACGAGCCCGCCGATCGCGTCGCCGGCTCCGCCGCCGCTGTCATAGACGATGCGATCGCCAAGTTGGAAGCCGTGGGTGTAACCGAGATCGATGACGTCGTCGGCAGAATCGACGTTCGAGGGCGCGAACACGGTGGACGTGTCGCGGGCGGCTTCGAGGGCCGAGCGACCGAGGCGGATTGTCGGGTCACCCGAACTGTCCGAATCCGCGACGGTCTCGGCGAAGTACGTCTCGCCGTCAAGCAGGCCGTCGATGTCGAAGTCGCCGCCGGAGGTGTAGGTCACCTCGTCGCCGTCGGCGAACCCGTGGTCGTAGCCGAGGAAGAATTCGTCGGCGCTGTCGAGTCCGATGCTCGGCGCGGCGCCGAGCGCCGTGCCGAGGCCGCGCTCGATGTTGCCGACCATCGCGAGCGTCTCGCGCTCGATCTGGCTGACGCCGATCGCGATCCCGATGCCGACGCTTCGACCCTTGGTGAACCCGCCGACGCCGTTGTACAGACCGGCATGGTCGTCGGCCAGCACGAGCAGGCTCAGGTCCGTCAGGTAGGCGTCGTCCGTGATCGCGCGGATGTGCTCGTCGCTGGTCTCGACCTTGCCGTCCTGGTCGGAGTCAAGCGCGTGCAGCGGGTTGCTGACCTTCAGCGTCGAGCTGTCGATGGACGTCGTGACCTGGTCCGACACCGCGGTCCCGCTGACCAGGAAGTGCGCGCCGCCCGTGGCGGCGCTCGGGGTCAGGGTCAGGGCCGGTCCGTCCTCGGTCGTGCTCAGCGTCACCGTCGTGTCGCCGGCCTCCTTGATGAAATACAGCTCGCCGTCGGTCAGCTCGGGGATGGCCTGGCCTTCGGGGTTGAAATAGGCGAGCGTCTGCCCTGCCAGCAGATCGTGCTCGAAGCCGAGGTCGATCACGGTCTCGCCGTCGGCCGCGATCGCGTTGGCGGGCACGAAGCCCGGGTACAGCGTGTGGGCGAAGCCTTCGGTGCCGGAAAGGCTGACGGGAATGAGGTTCGTGCCGGCGGCCGCGTCGGTGGGCGTCGCAGCCAGCTTGACCGTGCTGTCGTCGATCATTCTGACGTAATACTGCCCGCCGTCGGTGAGGCCGCCGATCTCCGTCCCGCCGTTGTCCAGGTAGCGCACCGCCTGTCCCGTCGTGAGCCCGTGGTCATACGGCAGCTCGATCGTCCTCTGCGACGCGTCGATGCGCTGTGCGCCCGTTTCCTCGTCGAGGATCTCGAGCGGATTGAATTGTGGCACGTCGCTGAACAGCGAGTTGCTGTCGATGGTCACCGTGTCGAAGTCACGGGGGACGTCGACGAATTGCGACCCAACGGTCACGCTCGCTCCGTCGTCGATCTGGGCCCGGGTGAAGTTATCGATCAGCAGCACGTTGGCGGCGCCGTTGAACGCGAAATCGCCGTCGGCCTTGCCGCCCTGGGTGACGATCGAGATGTTGCGCTCGTCGGTGCCGGCCATCACCAGCAGGCTGCCGGAGTCGACGATCGCGTCGCTCTTGATCCGGGCGTTCGTGTGATTCTCGTAGTCGACGTACACGACCGATCCGCCGACGCCGGATCCTGACGACTGGGTGCCGGTCAGGATGAAGAGAAACTGTCCACCGAAGTTGACCGTGTCGTTCTCGTTGATCGCGAGCACGGAGGTCTGGCCGCCGACGCTCACATCGGCGGTTTCGTCGATGAACGCGTCACTGTGGTTGTCGATCTCGAGAATGTTCACCGATCCGCCGAAGGCGAACTTCGCTCCGGCGGCGTACGCCTCGGCCCACGACGTGAACAAGCCGTTCTGGACGCCGAAGTTGAAGTTGAGCTTGTCGACGATCGACTGGACGAGGTTGTCCCACTTCCACCACTGCTGTTCCCAGGGCACGCGCGTCTCGGAGTTCACGAGCAGGTCGCCGGACACGTCGATGTCGGCGCCGCGGCCGATGTAGGCGTCGGCGTCGTTCGTGAACGATCCGTAGCTGAACGCCGCGCTGAAACCGCGCTTGCGCGTGTTCTTCGCGGCGGCGTCCGATTCGACATCGCTCTGGGCCGCGACCTGGGGAAGATCGGCGCTGCTGGCGACGATCTGGATGTCGCCACCGGTCGACTCGGCCTTCGCGCCGTCGCCCACGCGGGCGATCACGGTGTTCTTCTGCACCGCGATCGCGATCCCGGCCGACAGGCCGGTCGTGTTGGAGGTCGAGTCCGTCTTGTTCCTGCCGACGTTGCTCAGGGGGCCGGAAATCAGCGAGCCCAGCGGCCCCAGGATGCCGAGCAGGAAGCTCAGGCCGCCGGCCGCGCCGCGCTTGATCGACTGCTGGACGTTCCCTTCGCCCACGATGGCGTTGGCCGTCGTGTCGTTCTGGGTCGACACGAAGTCCGCCAGGATCGAGATATCGTCCCCGGCGATGATCGTCCCGTCGGCCAGGGCTTCGATGTTCGAAATGATGTCGCTGATCGACAGCGCGAAGCCGACCACACCGGTGCGCCCCGCCGCCGCCGTCGTCGTGACGTCCATGTCCTTGAGGCCGCTTGCGACGAAATCCACCTTTCCGCCGGCCATGATGGTCGAATCGGACGACAGCGTGGTCTTCGCGGTGATCTCCGCCACGCCGATCGCGATGGCGCTGTTCACCTTCTCGATGTTGATCGAAGTGAGGCCGCCCGAGAACTGCGTGGCGTTGACCGTCATGTCGATCATGCCGGCGAACGAGTTGATCGACACGTCGTTCGCGACGTCGATGAGCGCAGCGTCGCCGATGTTGACCTCGGCCGTGGCCGTCGTCCGCGCGTACCCGACTCCGATGAAGACGGTGATCACCGTCACGTCGGCGTCGGTCTCCGCGTGGGCGTCGATCGACAGGTTGTCGGCGAAGATCGCGCCGCCGCTCATCGTGACCTCTGCGGTGGCGTCGGGGTCGATGGCGTTGCCGATCAGCGTCAGGCCGTCGATGAGCAGATCCGCCTCGATGCCGAACGAAGACAGCAGGGCATCCACGCCGCTGAGCGATTCGACCTCGGCCCGGGCCTCGATGTCGACGTTGCCGCCCCGGATCGTGGCGTCGGTGAGCGTGATGCGCGAGCTGACGTTTGGAGTCTGGTTGGTAATCTGGATGGCTTCAAGCGTGACGGCGCCCGCGGCGTCCGTTCCGTTCGACTCCGCCAGGAGCTGCGATCCGCTTTCCAGATCGATGTTCGGCGCCTTGAACGTGACGTCGCCGGCGTCGGCGCTGGCGGACTCGGCCGAGACCGTGGCGTCGGAGGCAATGCTGATGTTGGAGGCGTCGACGACCAGGCTGCCCCCGAGCGTCGAAAGATTCGAGAGAATGATCCCCAGGATGCTGTTGTCGTCATCGACGATCTCGAGCGTCGTGCCCGCGGCGGTCGTGAAATCGAATTGCTGATCGCCCGGCGTCGCCGAATGGAGATCGGAGCTGAACGTGCTGCCGTCGTCGTCGCTCCATTCCAAAAGGTCGTTCTGCGACCGCAGCGTGATCGAGACCTGTTCGTCGGAATCGAACGTGACGACGCCGGCGGCCGAGTCGAACGATGCCGTCGTGGTCAGGAGGATACGCGGTTCGAGCAGGTCGAACTGCGTGGGTGTCGCGGCGAGCAGTCGTAGACTCCGGTGGCGCCGCCGCCTCTCGTTTTCTCGGAGTCGCAGACGTCGGAAGTGCCGCTTGGGTTCGTCACGTAGTCTCATGAACCCGACCTCCTGCTGGCGAGAGCCATGGGGGCTCCCTGGATTTGAGTTCGAGCGCAGCGCAAACATCGCGAGCCTCGATGAGCCGTCAGCCACGGTGGAGATTCGCTTAGAGAGGTACTCTCAACCCGTTGCGGTGGGCCCCCGACGGGGAACCCGACGGCGACGCTTATTATACCGCACGGGTTGAGTTGAACCATCCCCGGACCCCGGCCCCTCGAACCTCCTACGGAGCGGACGATGCTCGACTTTTCCGGCAGGTGGACTTGACCAGCGATTTCGCCTGCTGGACCACCCTCCATCTGTCGAGCTTGCCACGCTGCAGGATCGCGCCACGCACCGGTCCTTCGGATCGAAGGGTCGTCGCTTCAACGATCCCTGATCTTGTCCATCAAGTCGTCGATCGGATTGCGGCGACCGTGGACGGGGCGCATCCATCCGTGCCAGCGATCGAGGGTGTCCCGTGACGAGGTCCTTGTCCCCGGCAGGATCGAGCCGACATCGTTCAGCAGGTCATCCGCCTCGGACCGCGCGCTGAGCCCCGGTGGCGGGACGTTTCGAGTGAATTGAGACAGCACCAGGCTCAGATCGTCGACGCCCACGATCCCGTCGGGATGGCCATTCGGTCCGGTCAGGTCCCCGCTGCGCGCGTCGCCGGCCGGGACCGTCTGCGCGAGATTGCCCAGGACGATCGAGAGATCATTGGCGCCGACGGTGAAATCCACCCCATCGGCGTTGCCCGGCAGCACGTTGAGGCGAAACAGGAAGTCACCTTCTTCGACGCCGTCGCCGGAGATCGTACTGACGCCGTCGACCCAATCACCGTCCAGTGGGTTCCCTTCGCGATCGGTGACGCGGTCCGAGAGGCGCAATTGCACCTGTTCAACGCTCAGCGGTTCGTCGAGCGACCAGGTGGCGGTCGCGGTGGACTGATCGTAGGAGAGCGCGGCGACGTAAGTTCCCGCGTTGGCGCCAATGATCTCGAGGTCGGCCCCGTCGATGACGACGTCTTGGTCGAAGCGAAGCTGAATGCGATCGATGTCGGCATAGGGGATCGGCCGGAACTGATCCTGCGAACCGACCGGGAGGACGTAACGGCCGGTTCCGAGCACGTCGAGTGGCCACGTTGCGCCGAAGACCGCGACCTCGATCACGCGCGGTGCCGTGATGCTTGCGCCGAATTCGGTCAGCAACAGTTGCAGATCACTGCTCCCCACCAACCCGTCGGGATATCCGAGCGGACCGGTGAGGTCTCCCTTGGTCGTGTCGCCGACCGCGACGGTCTGCGCGTAATGCGACAGGACGATCGCCAGATCATCGACACCGACGGTGAAGTTCCCTCCCGTGTCGCCCGGCAGCACGTTGAGGGTGAACAGGAAGTCGCCTCCGTCGACGCCGTCGCCGGAGATCGTCGAGATGCCGTCGGCCCACTCACCGTCCAGCCGATTGCCGGGGCCATCGGTCACGCGGTCCGAGAGACGCAGTTGCAGCTGATCGGTACCCAGTGGTTCTGCAAACGACAGGGTGGCGGTCGAGGTCGCCTGATCGTAGGAGAACGTGGCGTCGTAGGACGCCTGGTTGATGCCGGTGATCGCGAAGTCGGTGTGGTCGATGATGACGCCGTCGTCGAGGCGAAGCTGAATGCGATCGATGTCGGGGTAGGGGACGGGCAGGAACTGCTCCTGTGACCCGACCGGGATGATGTGACGACCGGTTCCGAGCAGGTCGGTCGGCCAGGTCGAACCGGTGACCGCGACCTCGATCACCCGCGGCGGCGAGAAGTCTTCACTGATGTCGACGGTCAGCTCGGATCCGGGGATGAAGGTGATGCCCGCTCTGAGGTTCGCGTCCGCGGTCTGCGCGGTATGCGTGATGGTACCGGTGTGATCGCCCTCGCCGAATCCGTCGCCCACGCCAGTGACGGTCACGGTCTGCGGGGCGAGGGCCGTGGCGTCGGGGAAGAAGTTCAGAGTCGTCGCGATGCCATCGCCGGCGCCGACGTTCAGTTGGCCATCGGGGCTGACCGTCACCGTCACTACGGCGGTGGGAATGGTAGCCAGCTGCACCGTGTAGGTGTCGCCGACGACGCCCAGCTCCACGACGTTGGTCCCGGGGCCGGATTCGGTGATGATGATTCCCGCGACGTCGTTGTCGAGGATGTCGACCGTCGCGTCGGGCTGCGTGCAGCCGACGACCGTACCGATCGGGTTGGCCAGCTCGACCCGCAGCGACTCGATGTCGGCCTCGTCGACGCGATCGTCGTTGACCGGGATGACCACCGTCGCCCGATCCTGGCCGGCGGCGAAGTCGAGCGTGATCGTCGTCGCGTCGAAGTCCTCGAAGTGCGCGGCGGGCCCGCCGGTGAACGGATCGGCGCCGGTCGCGCTGAGACCCGTCAGCAGCACCTCGACGCTGGCGGCTCCGGTCGTGTTGCCGGTGCGCACCACCTCGATCGCGACGCCGGCCGCCGTGCCGTCCTCGTTGAGCTGGAACGTGGGCTGGGCGAAGTCCACGACGTTGACCGACGGATCGTCGCCGATCAGCGCCTTGGTGGTGAGGACCTGCGACACGCCCCGGTCGTCGTCCTTCATCTGCACCGTGACGACGTAGGCGCCCGACGACGCATAGGCGTGCGTGGCGGTCACCGTACCCGTCCGCGTGGCGGGATCGTAGATGACCGTCGCGTCGGTGGTCACGTTGGTGTCGCCCCAGTCGACCTCGAACGTGTAGACGTCCGCGGTACCCACGTCGAGGAA
>NYZC01000403.1 GCA_002686995.1 Phycisphaeraceae bacterium
CACTCACCCACTCACCCACTCACCCACTCACCCACTCACCCACTCACCCACTCACCCACTCACCCACTCACCCGCCCAATACAATGCCCCGAGACGACACGCACCACCATGAACCCCTACGCCCTGCCATTCGAACGATTCGAGCAGCATTGCTCGTGGCCGTTCCATCTCGTCGACGACGTCGAAACCCTGAATCGGCGGATCGCGCGGGTCGCCGTCGACGCGATTCGCGAAGCCGGCGAAGCCGGGCGGCCCATCATCATGATCCTGCCAGTGGGGCCGCTGGACTACACGTACTGGGCGCAGCGCTGTAACGAACTGGGCGTCTCGTGCGCCCCGCTCGTCGCGATCACCATGGACGAGTACATCGACGACGAAAAGGGCGAGTCCCTGCCGGTCGACCACCCGCTCGGCTTCCGGCGCTACGTCGAGCAGACATTCGTCCAGAGCCTCGAGCCCTCGCTCCGCCCTGATCCGAAGAACCTTCACGTCCCCGATGCCCGCGACCCGGCACGGTCTACCGGGCTGATCGAGGCCCACGGCGGCGCCGACCTGTGCTTCGGCGGTTGCGGGATCACCGGTCATTTCGCCTTCAACGACCCGCCCGAGCCCGACGCGCCGTGCGACGACCGCGAGGTCCGCGAAAGCCGGACCCGGATCGTGACGATCATGCGCGAGAGCCAGACGCAGATGTGCATGGGCGGCACCGACGGCAACTGGGACGTCCTTCCTCGTCGCGCCGTGACGCTCGGGATGCACGAGCTGCTGCTGAGCCGGCAGATTCACATGACCTTCATGCGCAACTGGCACGCCGGCGTCCTGCGACGCGTCCTGTTCGGGCCCGTCACCGGTCGCTGCCCGGCATCGTTCATCCAGGAGCACCCCCACGTCGAGGTCACCCTGACGCGCCTCGCCGCGCGCACGCCCGTGCTCAACGTGGCTCAGGCGACCGGGGAGGAGTCATGAGCACCGCCGGGGCCCGATTCCGCCGGGCGCTCGAGGCCGAACGGCCCCTCCAGGTGGTCGGAGCGATCAACGCGCTCAGCGCGCTGTTGGCCGAGCGAGCCGGGTTCCTTGCGCTGTACCTCTCGGGCGCTGGCGTCGCGAATGCGTCGCTGGGTCGGCCGGACCTCGGCGTCACGACGCTGGACGACGTGCGGACCGACGTCCGGCGCATCACAGGGACGACGAACCTGCCGCTGCTCGTGGACGCCGACACCGGATGGGCGTCGACGTCCGGCATCGACGGCACCGTGCGCGGCCTGGAGGAGGCCGGCGCCGCCGGGCTGCACCTGGAGGACCAGGTCGAGCTGAAGCGATGCGGGCATCGCCCGGGCAAGCGCCTCGTCGACGACGAGCAGATGGCGGCGCGGATCGCGTCGGCCGTCGCGGCGCGCACCGATCCGTCGTTCGTCGTCATGGCCCGCACGGACGCCTGTTCGGTCGAGGGCCTCGACCGCGCCGTCGAGCGCGCGCGCCGATACGTCGCCGCGGGCGCCGACATGATCTTCGCCGAGGCGATGGCCGAGCTGGACGAGTACCGCCGGTTCGCCGACGCCGTCGAAGCGCCCCTGCTGGCGAACCTCACCGAGTTCGGCAAGACGCCGCTGTTCACCCTCGACCAGCTGCGCGACGCCGGCGTGCGGCTCGCGCTCTATCCCTTGTCGGCGTTTCGCGCGATGAACCGCGCCGCCGACCAGGTCTACCAGGCCATCCGCACCACCGGCGGCCAGCACGACGTGCTGACCGCCATGCAGACGCGCGCGGAGCTCTACGACCTGCTCGACTACGAAGCCTCGGAATCCCGCGCGGACGCCGAACTGGACAAGGAGCACCAGGATCAGCGCTGACACGAAGAAGAAGACCGGAGGTCTCGCCGGCGTCGTCGCGGGCCGCTCTGCCATCGCCACGGTAGGCCAGGCCGGCAAGGGGCTGAACTACCGCGGCTACTCCATTGAGGACCTGGCCGAGCACGCCTGCTTCGAGGAGATCGCGCACCTGCTGCTCCGCGGTCACCTCCCGAATCGCGCCGAGCTTGACGCGTACCGAAAGAGGCTCGAATCCCTCCGCCGCCTGCCGCCGGCGATCGCCGCGACGCTCGAGCAGATCCCCGTCGACACCCACCCGATGGACGTGCTTCGCACCGGCTGCTCCATGCTCGGCTGCCTGGAGCCCGAGGCGCCGCCGCCCGGCTTCGCCGACCAGTCGGACGCCGCCGACCGGCTCGTCGCCGCGCTGCCCGGGATTCTTCTTTACTGGCACCGTTTCCACCGGGACGGCACCAGGATCGACCCGTGCACCCAGGACGATTCGATCGCCGGGCAGTTCTTGCGGCTGCTGCACGACGGCGAGCCGGACCCGGCACACCGTCACGGTCTTGACGTGTCGCTGACGCTCTACGCAGAGCACGAGTTCAATGCGTCGACGTTCACGGCGCGCATCTGCGCGTCGACGCTTTCGGACCTGCACTCCGCCGTCACCGGGGCGATCGGCACGCTGCGCGGCCCGCTGCACGGCGGCGCGAACGAGGCGGCGATGGCGCTCATCGAGCGCTTCGACGCCCCGGGTGCGGCGGAGGAGGGCCTCATGGGCATGCTCGATCGCAAGGAGCTGATCATGGGCTTCGGGCACCGGGTGTACAAGGACAGCGACCCGCGCTCGGACGTCATCAAGAAGTGGGCGCAGCGCCTCGGCGAACAGGCGGGCGATCTTCGCCTTTACGAGGTGTCCGAACGGATCGAGCAGGTGATGCGGCGCGAGAAGAAGCTCTTTCCCAACCTCGATTTCTACAGCGCGTCGGCGTACCACATGATGGGCATCCCCACGCCGCTGTTCACGCCGATCTTCGTGCTGTCGCGCGTCACCGGATGGACGGCCCACGTCATCGAGCAGCGCGCCGACAACAGGCTCATCCGGCCCGGCTCCGAATACATCGGGCCCGAGCCGCGGCCCTTCGTGGCGATCGAAGACCGATGACCGCTGCCGACGACGCCCGGCGCCCCGACCCCGACGATCTGCTCGTCGACATCGCGCAGTACGTCGCCGGAAATGTCGCGCCGGACGACGAAGCGCTGGACACGGCGCGCCTGTGCCTGATGGACAGCGTCGGCTGCGCGGCCGCGGCGCTCGACGATCCTGAATGCCGCCGGCGGCTCGGGCCGGTCGTGCCCGGCGCGGTCATGCCCGGCGGGGCGCGGGTGCCCGGCACCGACTTCGAGCTCGACCCGGTCCAGGCCGCGTTCAACACCGGCACGCTCGTCCGATGGCTCGATTACAACGACACGTGGCTCGCGCAGGAATGGGGCCACCCATCGGACAACCTCGCTGCCATCCTCGCGTGTGGCGACCACCTGAATCGAGCCGGGACACCCCATGGTCGCACGGTCCGCGTGCGTGACGTGCTCGGGCGCATGATCCAGGCGCACGAGATCCAGGGCGTGCTCGCCATGGGGCAGGCGTTCAACCGCGTCGGCCTCGATCACGTCATCCTCGTGCGCATCGCGAGCACGGCAGTCGCGACCGCGCTGCTGGGCGGTGCGCGCGACGAGATCGTCAGCTCCCTGTCGAATGCCTGGCTCGATGGCGGCGCCCTGCGCGCATACCGGCACGCGCCGAACACTGGTTGGCGCAAGAGCTGGGCCGCGGGCGATGCCGCTTCCCGGGCCGTGCGCCACGCGCTCATGGCGATCAGGGGCGAGATGGCCTGCCCGTCGGCGCTGACCGCGCCGCAATGGGGGTTCCAGGACGTGGTGATGCGCGGCGTCCCGCTCGAGCTCGTCCAGCCGCTCGGCACCTACGTGATGCGTCACGTCCTGTTCAAGGTGTCATTCCCGGCCGAGTTCCATGGCCAGACGGCCGTCGAAGCCGCGATTCAGCTCCACCCGCAGGTCGCGCCGCGCCTCGATGAGGTCGATCGCATCGTGATTCACACCCAGGAATCGGCGGTGCGGATCATCAGCAAGCACGGGCCGCTGGACAACCCGGCTGACCGAGATCACTGCATTCAGTACATGGTTGCCGTCGCGCTGCTCCACGGTCGCCTCGTCGCCGCCGACTACCAGGACGACGTCGCGCGCGATCCCCGAATCGATGCCCTGCGAGAGCGCATGATCGTCGAGCAGAGCGCGGAATATTCCGCCGACTATCTCGATCCCGACAAGCGGTCGATCGCGAACGCGATCCAGGTCTTCTTTCGCAATGGGACACACACGCCGCGCGTCGAGATCGCGTACCCGCTCGGACACCGCCGCCGCCGCGCCGAAGCGATTCCCCTGCTACGCGAGAAGTTCCGCGACAGCATGACGCCGCACTATGGCACCAAACGCACCGCGGCGCTGCTCGATCTCCTGCAGGACGCCACGCGACTCGACGCGACGCCGGTCGACGACCTGCTCGGCATGCTGGTGCTGCCGTTCATCGCCTGATCGTCAATCAATTGTCAACTTATTCTAGAATTAACTGTAAACATCTCTTCCTTCCAGCAACGGCCGCGTCCAGATGTTGAGCTTCACGTCGCCGAGCTTTTCCATCCACGCCACGAGCCTGAGGCGCAGGCGCTGAAGCTGCTCGGCATGGGTCGGGTCCCCGGCGAGGTTGCGGATCTCCCCGGGATCGGTCTCGAGATCGTAGAGTTCGTCGACGTCGGTGCAGTTCCAGACGTACTTCCAGCGCCGGTCGCGCACCATGCGCTGGGAGTAGAGGCCGAACTGGCCGCCGCTCCATTCGCCGAAGACGTCGGCGCGCGGTGCCGTGTCCTCGCCGCGGGCCGCGCGGAGGATGCTTCGACCCTCGAACGTCGACGGCACCGGCGCTGCCGCGGCGTCACAGAAGGTCGAGGCGAGATCGATCTCCTGGATCAGCATGTCTTCGCACGTGCCGCCCGCCTCGAGCCCCGCCGGCCAGCGCGCGATCAGCGGCACGCGCTGCACGTCGTCGTACATGACGAAGTGCTTGTCCACCATGCCGTGGCCCCCGCAGAGGTCGCCGTGGTCGGCGGTGTAGACGACGAGCGTGCGCTCCGCGAGATCGAGGCGGTCCAGCGCTTCGAGCACGCGACCGACCTGGGCGTCGAGCAGGCTGATCACGCCGAGGTAATAGGCCACCGTCGGCGCCCACCGCGCCCAGTCCCATCCGTCGACGCCCCAGTTGCGCGGCTGCTGCGCCTGGATCCATGGCTTGCCTTCGAGCGGATCGTCGAAGCCCGGCCACGGGGCGATCGATGCCGGGTCGTACATCGACGCGTACGGTTCCGGACACACGCACGGCAGGTGCGGCTCGACAGTGTCCCAGCGCAGCATGAACGGGTCGTCGCTTCCGGCGTATCCGTTCAGCAGATCGATGACGTGATCGGCAAGCCATGCGATTTCGGTCTGCTCCGGCGCCACATGATCGTCGGTGACCCCGAAGAAGTCGCGAAAGGCGCCGCCGGGGGGCGGCGCCAGCCCCTGCGCCGCGCGCCAGGCCCCGTACTGCTCGTTGGCAATGAACGTCTCAAACCCGAAATCCGTCGGATCGCCCTCGACCTCATTGTGGTAGCGCCCCACGTAGCCAAGCCGATAGCCGCGTTCGGCAAGCAGCGGGGGGAACTTCGGAAGATCGCCGCGCGCCGGCCGGTAATGCTCGTGCCCCGGGATGGCGATGCATCCGTGCTGACACGGGAAGGTGCCGGTAAGCAGCGACGCCCGCGCCGGTGAGCAGATGGCGGTCGGCGTGAATGCGTGCGTGAAGTTCACGCCTTCGGCCGCCAGGCGGTCCAGGTGAGGCGTCTGCACCAGGGGATGCCCGTTCGCGCCAACGCAGTCGAACCGATGCTGGTCGCAGTGGATCAGAAGGATGTTCGGTGGCTTACGGGACATGTCGCGATCGGACCCGATTGTAACCGAGTCGGGCGCGATCGCCCCCGCTGCCCGATGCTCGGATCCGGCAGATCGGACCTTGACCGGCGGCCATCCGAATCGTCTGATTCAGCCGGAAGAGCTACCCATCAAAGCTGGAGGCAAACCCATGAACCCCGTCGGCTCATCGTTCGCCCACGCCACCCCCGCGCCGGTATTGCAGCATCCCCAGTTCGCAGAAAAGGCGGACGAGGATCGAAAGAGCGCCAAGCCTGCTGTCGGCGGCCGCGCGCAAACCGCGCGGGAGTCGAAGCATGAGGCAAGCGCGGACGACAAGGGCGTCGGCGGACAGCTCGACGTCGCGGCCTGAAACGTCAGGCTTCGGCCGTCTGGGGCGCGTACTGGGCGCTGCCGAACCCGAGTATGGGGTAGAAGATGAAGCCAAGCAGCCAGAGGCCGATTCCGAATCCGGGCCCCTTGCCGAAGTTCTTTGCCACGTCGAGCGAGATCACGATCATCACGATCAGGTTCACGAGGGGGATGAGCAGAAGAATGATCCACCAGATCGGCCGGCCCGCGATCTGTATCAGCAGGATCACGTTGTAGATGGGAATGATCGCGCCCCACCCGGTTTGCCGGCCTTGGCGAACGTCTTCCAGAACCCCGCGATAATCAGCACGATGATCGCGAGATAGACGATGAAGAAGATCGCGCCGACAGCGCCGGCGGCCCCGGCTCCCTCCTGCGCGAGCAGCATGCTCTGGGCGAATCCATTCATGGTCGTGATCCTTGCTGGATGTGAGTGAATCCTTTTGCAACGTCGCCTTCTTCCCTGCCAAATTATCGGACAGCCGCTCCCCGCACCGATAGAAATACAGGCAGGACGATCGCATCGTTCATCGCGATCGTCACTCGAGGGATTGTCGTGGGCGACCGGATCACCGACCGGATCGGCGGGATCATCGGCAACACGCCGATGCTGCGCCTGGGCCGCATTTCACCCCCCGGCGGGGCCACGATTCTCGGGAAGATGGAGTGTCTGAACCCAGGGGGCAGCGTCAAGGACCGCACGGCGCTGAGCATGATCGATGACGCGCGGTCCTCGGGGCGACTCGAAGCGGGAACCACCATCGTCGAGGCGACCAGCGGCAACACCGGCATCGCCCTCGCGATGCTCTGCGCGCAGCTGGAGCATCGCCTGGTTCTGACCATGCCGGAGACCATGAGCTTCGAGCGACGGGCGCTCGTCGCGCGCTACGGGGCCGAGGTGGTGCTGACGCCGGGCAGCGAGGACATGGAAGGCGCGCGGCGGCGCGCCGACCGGATCGTCGCGGAGAACCGCAACTGCATCCAGATGAAGCAGTTCGAGAACCCGGCCAATCCCGAGGTGCACCGGCGCACCACCGGGCCGGAGATCCTGCAGGACACGGGCGGTCGCGTGACGGCCTTCGTCGCGGGCATCGGCACGGGCGGCACGATCACGGGCGTCGGCGAAGTGCTCAGGGCCGATCTGCCTGACGTGAAACTCGTCGGCGTCGAGCCGGCGCGCTCGGCGGTGCTATCCGGACGGCCGCGCGGCGTCCACCTCATCGAGGGCATCGGCGCCGGGTTCGTGCCTTCCATCCTCAACCGTGACCTCCTGGACGAGGTCATCGCCGTCGAGGACCAGGCGGCGTTCGACATGTCCGAGCGGCTCGCGCGCGAAGAGGCGGTGCTCGTCGGCATCTCGTCGGGCGCCAACGTCGTCGCCGCGATCGAGATGGCGCGGAAGCTGTCGCGCGATGAAGTCGTCGTCACCGTGCTCTGCGACACCGGCACCCGCTACTTCAGCGTCCAGGAGCACTTCCGCCGCGACCAGCGGCCGGACCAGGGCGCGCTGCTTTGAAATCCACGACGTCGCCGCTGAGCCGAGGCGAGCGCGCGTTCGAATCGCGTCTTCTCGGGAAGATGCTGCCCGCGTCGAGCCCGTGGCCCGGGATCGCCGTCTGCGTCATCCTGACCGTCGTCGCGTACTCCCTGCACGCCCTTCCCTTCCCGCCCCTGACAACGTCAGACGGGCGGCATCCGATCAGCGCCGTGCTGCTCGCAGTGCTGCTGGGCATGCTGCTGCGCCATCTCGTGCCCGGCGCGGCGCGGCTCAAGACCGGGCTCACCGTCGTGGTCAAGCGCTGGCTGCCGGTGGGCATCGTGCTGCTCGGGGCCGGGCTCGACTTCAAGCATCTGCTCACGGTCACCGGCACGGTCCTGGTCGGCGCGGCGCTCATGATCGCGCTGACGCTCCTGCTCGCCCTGTGGCTGGCGCGCCGGTTCGATCTGCCCGAGAAGATGGGCCTGATGATCGGGATGGGCACCGCGATCTGCGGCAGCTCGGCCGTCGTCGCGTCCGCGGCCGTGCTCGAGGCCGACGACGAAGAGGTCACTTACTCGATCGGGATCATCAACCTGCTGGGCGTGCTCGCGATGCTCGCGTTCCCGCTGGTCGGCAACCTGCTCTCGGTCCCGGCCGAGGCATACGGCGCCTGGTGCGGCCTTTCGATCCACGCCACGCCCCAGGTGATCGCCGCGGGGTTCGCCCACGCCCAGGACGGCCAGCTCGCCGGCGAGACCGCGACGCTCGTCAAGCTCGTGCGCGTCGCCATGCTCGGCCCCTGCGTGTTCCTCCTGGGCGCCTGGCAGGCGCGGCGGCAACGTCGAGACGCGACCTATGTCGGCCGCCCCGTCGGCTACGCGCGGCTCGTGCCGTGGTTCGTGATCCTCTTCGTCGGCCTCGCGCTCGCGCGCACGCTCGGCCTGCTGCCGGAGGTGACGCTGCACCTGCCGGAAAGCTCGCTGCTGGGCTCCGGCGAACCGCGCCTCGACCTCGCCGCACTGCTCAGCCAGGCCGGCAAGTGGATCATGACCTGCGCCCTCGCCGCGGTCGGCCTCTCGACGCAACTTGGCTCGGTGCTGCAGCGCGGATCGCGGCCCGTGATCCACGGCGTGCTGATCGCGGTGGCCGTCGCGGTGATGGGGATCGCGATCGCCTCGTAGCCGCTACGCCTTGTCCGCGGGCCTCTGAAGTCTGGCGACTTCAGCTACGGGCCTGGACGTCGGACCGGTGTGGCGTGATCGAGCACTTCAAGGATATGCTGTTCGCATGAAGACACTCCCATTCAGCAAGCCGGGCCGCTGGTTCCGCGGCAATCTCCATACGCACTCGACGAACTCGGACGGACATCGCAGTCCCGCGCAGGTCTGCGCGTACTACCGCCGACGCGGCTACGGTTTCATCAGCCTCACCGATCACTTCCTGGAGAACTACGGCTGGCCCGTCTCCGACACGACGCCGTACCGCACGAAGGGCTTCACGACGATCCTCGGCGCGGAGCTTCACACTCCAAAGACCAGCCTCGGCGATCAGTGGCACATCCTCGCCGTGGGCCTTCCGGCCGACTTCGCGCCGACCGGCAAGCGCGAGACCGGACCTCAGCTCGCGAAACGGGCGCGCGACGCCGGCGCCTACGTCGCCGCGGCCCACCCTGCGTGGTACGACCTGACCGACCGTGACGTGCTGGCGCTGAAGGCGGCACACGCCATCGAGATCTTCAACACGACCTGCGCCCGTCACAACGGCAAGGGCGACAGCACCAGCTACCTTGACCGGCTGCTCAGCCAGGGTCACCGCTACCACGCGATCGCCACGGACGACGCTCACTTCAGCCCCGGCCGACTCGATATGGGCGTCAACTGGGTGATGGTGCGGGCGCGGAAGCACGACCCGAAGTCGCTGCTTGCCGCCCTGCATGCCGGCAGCTTCTACGCCAGCCAGGGCCCCGAGATTCGCGACGTGAAGATCGAGCGCCGGCGAAAACTGACGGTGCGCACCTCTGGCGTGCGCGCGGTTTTCGTTTCCGGCCGCGGCTCGTTGTCCGCGTATGCGCACGCGCAAGCGACGCGCGACCTGACGAAGACGGAGATGGACGTCTCGAAATTCCGCGGGTCATACGCGCGCATCACCATCGTCGATCGCCGCGGCAACCGGGCGTGGACGAACCCCTTCGAACTGTGACGTGCAGCAGGATTGCACCCCGAAGGACTTGACCCTGGTCTGGGCGCGCATCGCGCGTTTTTCCCATCAGGAACCGTCAGCAACTGAACGAGAACAGTCGCGCTCTGTCGATGTCGAATCGAATCGACATGACTCGACCCGGCGTCCCTTCCCGATACGCGGAGCCGACGATGTCATCCGAAAGCTGAGACTTTCCGCCCCAGCTCATCGGGTGATCGAGGCTGTCGCCGGTGAACGGATCGCAATCATCCATCGTGAATTCCGCAATGGGTGTACCCCTGACATCCTGAAGCTCGGCACGAATCGAACCGCCCGCGGCATCGGCATTGATACGCAATTGGCGATTCGCCCAGCAAACCGGCTGCGTTCGCAGGACCCCATGGATGTGAACCGGTTCGATCGCGGCCCAGCGATCGCGTTTGAGCGTGGCCAGTCCGATCCCCCGCTGTGTCTCGCCCTGGCCCGCCTGATACAGAATGTAGATGTCGTCGCCCACCTGGATCGGGTTTGCCGGTGTGATGAGCTTCTCGTCCCAGCTACCCGGTTCACCCACGGTCAACATGGACTGGCGCCCGGCCGGCCGACTCCACGTGCGCGCATCCCGGCTGAAGGCCAGTTGACAATGGATGTGCCGAAAATCCCTCTTCTCCTGGTCGCGGTTGTTGTACTCGGGAAACAGCGTGCGCACGAGCGCGACATAGCCCCCCGATACCTTGACCGACGCGCAACGGTCGAACTCGGTACCAGGTGCATCCCCATCGTCGGGCACCAGCGCCATCTGCGGATAGGGCATCTTCTCGAGGTCAGATGCGATGCTGATGCCCATGGTTCGGAATTTTGGACCACGCGGCAGTTGGATACGCGGACGCCACCATACGATCCACGCGTTCAGGTCCGCGTCGAATCCGTGAACGGTGGGCCCGTCCATGCACAGGGCGTGGCTCATGATGATCCGCGGACGCCGCGTCCAGGTGAAACCGTCCGGCGAGTCGCATAGGTAAAAGCCGCGCCCGTTGGGGTTGGATTGCTCATCCGGCCCACCCGGCCATGTGATGGCCCTTTCGCCCGGCTCTCTGGGATGGCGTTCGGAGCTGAGGGACATGTAGCGGCAATTGGAATCGCCGTGGCACGGGTTCCTGAACACGTTGGCGTTCGGGCCGTCTCCGCCGGCCGGAGGGAAGGCGACCAGGTTGTTGCGCGTGCTTCCTTCCCACGCCACGACACCCAGGTCCGGCTTTTCCCAGGTCTGCGCATCCGCAGAAACCGCATAGGCGCGACGATAATTCCAACCCAGGTCCGGATATTCGGCGAAAAAGCTCGGGTCGTGGCAGTGGTACCACAGCTTGAAGACCCGTTCGTCGTGGTCGTAAAGCCACCCGTTGTGCATCCACACGCCCTCACCTTCCCAGGGCTTTTCTGCCTTGAGCACCGGTTCAGGATGCTTTTGAGGCTTGCACAGTATGCGCTGCACGCCCTCCATATGGCGGATGTGCGCATCGTCAATCAGGAGGTAGGTCACCGGCGGATAAGAGCCGGTTTCCACATGCTCCTGCTGCCAGTCCGTCACTTGTGTCATACCTGGCTCCTCGCGGTCAGCTTGCTCACATCCATGTTGATATCGTCAATGACGCAGACTAGTCAGCTTCCGCCAGGCGCGCCGCGTACGGGCCCGCTGCGGTCTCGCCGCCGTCTACCGCGACCACCTGACCCGTGATCTGGCCCGCTTCGGCGGATGCAAGAAAAGCCACGACGTCGGCGACCTCCTGCGGCGTGACGAATCGACCCGTGGGCACACTTTGCAGACGCGTTTGATATTCACGCGTGCCGCTTCGCTGCGCGACGCGGGCCGTTTCCACCTTTCCCGGCGCCACCGCATTGACCGTCACGCCGGCCGACGCCAGCTCGACGGCCAGGTTCCGAGTCAGGCCGACCAGGGCCGCTTTCGATGTGCCGTATTCCACGGCTCGTTTCGCTCCCCCCAGGCCGGCGATCGAAGCGATATTGATGATTCTCCCCCAACCCCCATCCACCATCCGGGGCGCAAGGGCGTGACAGAGACGAGCAGGCGCCGTGAAGTTGACGGCAACCATGCTCTGGAAGACGGACCAGTCCCGCTCGAGGAACGCACCGGCCGGGAGCATCATTCCCGCGTTGTTCACGAGGATGTCGACGCGGTCAAGTTCGCCCTGGTCCACGAACCGATCGATCTCGTCGCTGTTCGACAAGTCGACGGTAAGCAACGAGCAGCGCGCTCTTGCAGGTTCGTCAAAGGTGTCACGGACCTGCTCCAGGCTCTCGCGCTGACGCCCGGCCAGCACCGTCCGGGCACCGTGGCCGCCAAGCGCCTGCACGATGGCCTGCCCGATCCCGCCGCCGGCCCCTGTCACCAGCGCCGTATGGCCGTCGAGAGATCCTTGCACCACTTCATGCTCCGCATGGGGCCGCGCAGGCGCCGATTCTAATGGGCTGGCCCATCCACCAGACCTGGCTCCGGCTTGTGCCAATTCCGGCAATCCGGGAATACCGCGTATGCCAATCGAGATCCGAATTCAGGTGCCCGGGACGGTTGGACGTGTACTCGTACAGATGCCGGTGCCGCCGGGCAGTCCCAGGAAAACATGCCCCCGGTGTGAGCCGGGGGCATGCGTCAGTGTCTCGCCGTCATGTCAGGGATCATCCGGAGGCGCTCGGCAAAGGCCTACAGGACGGCCAATCGCCGACGGCGCAGCGCGGCCAGGGCGCCGAGGCCCAGCAGCGCGAGCGTCCCGGGTTCCGGCGTGAGCATGATGTTGTCGATGTAGCCCGCGTCGCGGCCACCGCTGTGGTCATGGAAAATGAAAATACCATCGAACTGCGCCATGGTGGCCGCATCCATCGGACCGCCGCCCGTCGCCTGGCCGTCGATCAGCATCTGAACCGACGACGAGTTCACGACGATCTCGAAGACGTGTGTCGTGTTATCGCCGACCCAGCCCTGGGTGTCGTCGGATATGGTGGGCCCGCGCCAAAGAACCCGACCCCCGTTCCCGTTGAACTGGCCATCCAGAACGATTCTCGGTCCATTCGGGCTGGTGCCACTCTTGAAGCCGATCTCCACGTTGGACGTGTTGTCGAGCGCGTGATGGGTCCAGCTCAGGACGTACTCCATGGTCGGGTCCATGCCGCCGGTGAGGCCTGCGTCGTTCAGGGACGCAGCGCCGTCGCTGCTGCCGATCGTCCCGTCCACGTAGTTGCCGATCATACCGGGCGCCGGAAAACTGCCGGTATCGTTGATCTGCAGCTCTTCGGTGCCCCCCAGGGGCCTTTGAATCCAGTCGTTGACGCCGTTGATCGAGTTGCCCGACGTGTGGTTCGAGAAGCCGTCCAGGAACAAGGTGTCGGCCGAGGCGGGTACGGCCACCAGGCCGACTGCCAGAAGGGCTGCCGCCGACAGCATCATCCGGGTGTTCATCGTTCATCTCCTTTCAAGAAATGTGCTACGGCGCGGGACAGAATCCCCTGCCGACTCAGATCCTCTCACTATAGACGCCATCGACCGGCAATGCAACGGCGCCGCGAGCTGAGACACTATAAGCCTTGTATTGACAAGCATCAAGGACACAAGGCCCGCACCATCCGACAAGTCAGGTCATGGTCGCTTGGGCGCAGAACGACTGCGTTTTTCGCTAACCGAACGTCATGTTCGCGGGGGACGCGGCGTTGGTCGTCCAGTACGACCGGTGATCTTACGTCCTGCCTGGCCCCTCGCCCGCATGCGCGTCCAGCGCCTGATCGAGGCTCTCTACGACGATGAAGATCCGAACCTGCACCGGTCTGACAGAATGCCCGAAGGTGTCGAGCGCGGTGTAGCGCGGACTATCGAGGACTGATTGGGAAAGAGCGGCGCGGTGCGCGAGATAGGTGACCTGTTTGCCGACGTGATCGCATCACGTTCGCCGCGGCCGCGCCGGCTTCGTTGGCCGAACCGGAGAACGAATTCGTGGAATCAGGTGATCCGCAGATCCTGCGTCACGCCGCGCGGTTCGCCGGAGGTCCCGCGATCCTGTTGTCCGGGTCTCCCGGCCCGGTTATACTGTGGCACGCCGGTCGGGGCCGGCGACAACCAGATCTTCCCTGTTGCCTCCCTAGCTCAATTGGCAGAGCAGCGGACTCTTAATCCGCGGGTTGAAGGTTCAAGTCCTTCGGGGGGCATTCTCATTTCCATCGTTGGCGCGCCCCGCGCCTCGATTGTCCCATTTCCGGCCCGGGCGTATCATCAGGCTCGCTTCGAACCGGTGCCGCGGAAGGACCCATGGCCAGACCGACCCCCTCCTGTCTTCTGTTGCTGGTGTCCCTGATCGTCGCGGCCGCCACCGCGCCGGCGCCGGCCGCCGACGACGAGCCCGTGCGACAGGAATTCGAGCTGGATGAGGGCGAATGGGCGCCGACGCGGGTCTTCGATCCCGCGTCGCCCGAGGGCCGACTGCAGGCGGCGCGGCACAAGCTCGCGGAAGGCCGCGCAAAATCCGCCGAGAAGCTGGCGACGAACTGGATCGAGCAGTACCCCAACCATCCGCGCCTGGTCGAGGCCTACCTCGTCCGCGCCGACGCGCTCGTCGCCCGGCGCCGATACTTCAAGTCGCTGTTCGACTACGAGTACATCATCCGGGTCTTTCCCGAATCGATGGAGTTCCAGACGGCGCTCGAGCGCGAGTACGAGATCGCGCGGCTCTTCGCCGCCGGGATGCGCCGCGTCTGGCTCGGCCTCCGCATTCTTCCGGCGAGCGCGGAGGCGGAGGAACTGTACATTCGCATCCAGGAGCGCAGTCCGGGCAGCCCGATCGCGGAAAAGGCCAGCCTGGCGCTCGGCGAGTTCTACTTCACGCGGTCGGAGATGCCGAACGCCGCCGAGGCGTACGACCTGTTCCTGCAGAACTACCCGCGAAGCCGTCACCGTGAGCGCGCGATCCTGCGGCTGATCCAGTCGAACCTCGCGACGTTCCAGGGCCCCAAGTTCGACGCGACGGGGCTGATCGAGGCCGCGCAGCGCCTGAAGATGTTCGAGACCGAGTTCCCGGTGTCCGCCCGTCGCCTGGGTTCCGAGGCGCTGTTGTCCCGGATCGAGGAGTCGCTCGCCCTCAAGGAGTACATCAAGGCCGGTTGGTACGAGCGCATCGGCCAGCGCGTCAGCGCGATCTTCATGTACCGGCGGGTGATCCAGGACCACCAGGGCACCGTCGCCGCGCTCGCGTCGCTCGAGCGCCTCGAGAAGCTGGGAGCGCCGTTCGACCCGGAGGCCGCGCCCCCGGCGCCAGAGCCCGGGACCGAGACGGCCGCGCCCGACAAATCCACATGATCCGCTCGAATCCACAACCGACCGCGGGCGATGCGATGCGCCGCGCGCTTGTGCTCTTCCTGGTGGCCGCGCTCGCGGGATGCGGGTACGCCCCCGCCCGTCTCTACGAGAAGGACGCCGGCACGATCGCGATCCCGATCTTCGAGAACCGGACGTTCTACCGCGACGTCGAGCGGGACTTGACCGAGGCCCTGGTCAAGCAGGTCGAGCTGAGGACGCCCTACAAGGTCGTCTCCAGCGCCCGCGCCGATACGATTTTGAAGGGCACGATCACGTCGATCAGCCAGTCCCGCCTCTCCCGGAGCCGCGTGAGCGGCTTTCTCCAGGAGCAGGAGTTCACGATCACGATCAATTTCGAGTGGCAGGACGCCCATGACGGCAAGGTCATCCAGGACCGTCGCGGGTTCAGCGCCGCGGGCCGATACATCCCCGAGCGACCGGCGGCGGAGACCTATCACATCGGCCAGCGCGAGGCCGTCGAGCGCCTCGCCGACGCCATCGTCGCGACCATGATAGGACAGTGGTGAGCGTCCGACGGGCCCATCACGTTTCGCCCGGCCCGGCCGCGCGACGTTAAGTGAAACGATTGAGCGGGTTTACGGCGCAGTCGACCGGGTGGCCGCACGCGGGCAGGAATCGCGGCGGGGCATATGGCACCAACCCTGCTAGAATACCCGGTAGCAAACTGCCGATGATGGGGTCGGACCCTGGCCCCAGTCTGTCCTGCGAATCGCCCCCGCATTCGCGATCCCGGTAATCCACATGCCCGAGCAGAACCAAGACTCCAATCCCAATCCGCAGCGCCCGGACCCGCAGGGCCGCGGCCCCCAGCGTCCGCCCCAGAACAACATGAAAATGTCGCGGGGGATGATGGGCTGGCTGCTGCTGGCAGGCCTGGCCGTCGTCCTCGTGGTGCTGCTGACCAGCACGCAGAACCAGGCGCGGAAGATCGATCCCGTCGAGTTCATGAACAAGGCCCGGGAGGGCCAGTTCGAGAACGTCATCGTCAAGTCCCGGCGGATCACCGGCATCGCCCACGCCGAGCGCGGCGAGCAAGGCCCGACCCGGCGGCAGGAGCGGTTCTACTTCGCGATCCACCCCGAGCAGATCACCTTCTACGTCCGCGAATTGAAGGAAATCGAACAGGTCTACGACAACGACAGCGCCGAGTCGTTCCTGCTGCCGTTCCTGGTGACCTGGGGACCGCTGATCCTCATCGCCATGCTGCTCTACTTCTTCGTGTTTCGAAGAATCGGATCGGCCGGCGGCGGCCCGGGGATGCTCGGCAACTTCGGCCGGTCCCGTCACCGGGTCACGACGAAGGAGCACTCGAACGTCACGCTCGACGACGTGGCCGGGATCAACGAGGCCAAGGACGAATTGGGCGAGGTCATCGAGTTCCTCAAGAATCCGAAGAAGTTTCAGCGCCTGGGCGGTCGCGTGCCCCGCGGCGTGCTGCTGATCGGCTCGCCCGGATGCGGCAAGACCCTGCTGGCCCGGGCCATCGCCGGCGAGGCCGACGTGCCGTTCTTCTCGATCAGCGGCTCGGACTTCGTGGAGATGTTCGTGGGCGTCGGCGCCTCGCGCGTCCGCGACCTGTTCAAGCAGGCGAAGGACTCCTCGCCGTGCATCATCTTCCTCGACGAGATCGACGCCGTCGGCCGCAAGCGCGGCAGCGGCATGTCGTCGGGCGGTCACGACGAGCGCGAGCAGACGCTCAACGCCATCCTCGTCGAGATGGACGGCTTCGAGTCATCCGACCAGGTCATCGTGATCGCGGCGACCAACCGCGCCGACGTGCTCGATCCCGCGCTGACGCGCCCCGGCCGGTTCGACCGGCAGATTCACGTGCCGCTGCCCGACATCCGCGGCCGCGTCGAGATTCTCAAGGTGCACGCCCGCCGCGTGAAGATGAACCCCGAGGTCAATCTCGAGCGGCTCGCCCGCGGGACCCCGATGTTCTCCGGCGCCGATCTCGCCGCGATCATCAACGAGGCCGCGATCGGCGCGACGCTGCAGGCCAAGGAGTTCGTCGACCAGGACGATCTCGAGGAAGCCCGCGACAAGGTCAAGTGGGGCCGCGCCCGCAAGAGCCACAAGATCGAAGAGGACGAGAAAAAGATCATCGCCTACCACGAGGCGGGCCACGCGGTCGTCACCTACTACAGCCCGGACGCCGAGCCGCTGCACAAGGTGACGATCATTCCGCGCGGCCCGGCGCTCGGCGTGACGTTCATGCTGCCGGAGAAGGACCGGCACATCCACACGCGCAACCAGTTGCTCGCCCAGCTTCGCATCACCTTCGGCGGACGCATCGCCGAGGAGATATTCTGCGACGACATCTCCAGCGGCGCCGCGATGGACATCCGCCAGGCTTCCGGCATCGTCCGCGCCATGGTGACCGAGTGGGGCATGAGCGATCGCATCGGCTTCCAGCTGCTCGGTTTCGACGAAGGCAGGAACCCCTGGGAGCAGCCGGACCGCGTCTACTCGGAGGAGACGGCCCGCGTCATCGACGACGAGATCAAGAAGCTGATCGACCACACCTACGGTGAGTCGAAGACCATTCTCGAAGAGCATCACGACGAGCTCATCCATCTCGCCGAGGCGCTGCTGAAGTACGAGACGCTGAGCCTGCAGGAGGTCGAGATGGTGATGCGCGGCGAAAAGCTCTCGCGCCCGACCGTCTCCGACCTGCTCAAGGCCGAAGCCGAATCGGACAATAAGCCGCGCCCCGCGGATCCGGCCGACGACACGGCGGTCGGGGACGACGCGACGGGGGCGATGCCGAGCCCGGCATAGGCGCGGGCGGCCTGCGTCCACGTTCGCACTCGCGTCACATCACATCACGCATCATCGGCCGGAGACCCGCGGCGGGTCACGCACCCATCACCCCCGGCTCTCTCCCTCGCACCGCATCATCGCCTCGACGAGCCCCTCCATGCTCGACGGCGACGCTTCTACCGTCGGCTCCATGCCCAGCCCGCGCATCGTCCGGCTCGTGATCGGCCCGATGGATGCGGTCTTCACGTTCTGAATCAGCTCCGCCTCCGCGCCGAGCAGCTCGACCAGGTACTTCGCCGTCGACGAGCTGGTGAAGGTGATCCAGTCGAGGCGGCGCTCGCGCACCGCCGCCAGGGCGCGCTGCGGAAGCGATCCGGCCGGGCGCGTGACGTAGACCGAGTGATCGAGCACGTAGCCGCCCGCTTCCACCAGGCGATCGCGCAACGTCGCGCGGGCGATGTCGGCGCGGAGCCACAGGAACTTCCGTCCCGATGCTTCGCGCCGTGCGATGATGGCGTCCGCGAGCGCCTCGGCGACGAATTGCTCGGGCACCAGGTCGGCGCGCAGTCCGAGCCGACCGCGCAGCGCCTCGGCGGTCGCGTCGCCGAGCGCGCCGATCCGAACGCTGGCGAGGTGGCGGCTGTCGCGCTCGAGGTGATCCAGGCGGCGCGCCAGCCCTTCGACCGCGTTCGGACTGGTCAGCAGGATCCAGTCGAAGCGGTCGATCTCCGCGATCGCCTTGTCGACCGGCGCCAGGTCCGGCGGCGGCGCAATCTCGATCGTCGGCGCTTCGATCACCTCGGCGCCGAGGTCCGCGAGGATCCGCACGAGCAGCGACGCCTGGCTGCGCGTCCGCGTCACCAGGACGCACCGGCCGAAGAGCGCGCGCCGCACGTAGAACATCATCGACGGCTCGTCGACACCGCAGACCGCGCCGATGACCACGATGGACGGTGGCCCCAGCCCTTTCTGCACGACCCGCGCCGCGATCGTGCCGAGCGCGGCGCGCACGCTGCGCTGACGCGGCGTATGCCCCCACTGGATCGCGGCGGCAGGCGTGCCTGCATCGAGCCCGCACTCGACGAGCCGCTTCGCGATCGCGTCGAGCCGGCCCATCCCCATGTAGAGGCACGCGGTGCCGCCACTGCGGATCATCGCGGCGAGCGCCGGGTAGTCGACGCTCGGCGCGCACTTCTCCGCATTCTCGTGACCGGTAAGAAACGTCACGGTGCTCGCCAGGTCGCGGCGCGTCAGCGAGATGCCCGCGGCCATGGGCGCCGCGATGCCGGCCGTCACGCCCGCGATGACCTCGCACTCGATGCCGTGCAGGCCGAGGTACGCCATCTCCTCGGCGCCGCGCCCGAACAGGTAGGGATCGCCGCCCTTGAGACGCACGACGCGGCACCCGCGACGGGCGTGTTCCAGAAGCATCTCGTTGATGCGCTGCTGGTCACGGCCTCCGCCTTCACGCTGGCCGACGGCAATGCATTCCGCGCCGGGCCGTGTATGCCGGAGCAGGTCCCGGTTGGCCAGCATGTCGTAGACGACGACGTCCGCCTGCCCGAGGGCTTCCAGGCCGCGCATGGTGATCAGCCCCTCGTCGCCCGGGCCGGCTCCGATAAGAACGACCGGTCCGGACCGTCCGGCGCCTTCGGGACCTGGAAGTTTTTCCGCCGAACCTGTCAATCTAAGTAAACCTTGTCATTTGTGCCGCCGATGCAGATTACGGTACTCGACGACGCGCCAGGAACCATATGAGGGACCACACCAGGGACCACACGAGGGACCACACGAGGGACCACACGAGGGACCACACGAGGAATAAGGATATGTCTTCGGCAGGACTGAGACTCGTTGAAACCGACGACCAGGATGTGCTGAGCTTCGACCGGCGGCTCGCCACCCGCCACGTCCTGACCGGGCGCGTCACGGCGTTGCGCCGCGGATCGACTCAGGACCCCAGCAGCACCCGGATCTGCGCGATCGAGTTGAAGAACATCTCCGACACCGGCATCGGCGCCGTGTGCCAGGACGCCTTCGATCTCGACACCCCGATCACGATCTTCTTCCCGCCCCACGGGCCCGAGCGCGGCTTCGACGTCCAGGGACGCGTGGTCCGTTGCCGCGACCGGAAAGAGGGGCACGAGATCGGGATCCAGTTCCAACAGAAGAACGCAGCCTGAAATAGAAGAAAGATGCCGTGCTGGGGCCTTCAGGGGCCATGGGAAAAGAGCAGGTCAGCGATACCGTGATTCAGGCCCCGGTATCGCTTTTTCTTGCGCCGTCCACGTACGCGGCGAACCGCGCTCTCGCAGTCCCGCTGCCCCACTGTTCTATTCCCCCATGTCCTTCAGCGTCGCCTCCAGCCGCGCGAAGCTCTGCTCCAGCGCTTCGGGCACGACGCGAACCTGGCCCACCGTCTCGATGAAGTTCGTGTCGCCGCTCCACCTGGGAATGACGTGCACGTGCAGATGACCCGGCAGCCCGGCGCCGGCGCAACGTCCGATGTTGATGCCGACGTTGAAACCCTGCGGGTTGACGGCGCGGCGAAGGACCTGCTCGCCGAGCATCGCAAGCTCCATCAGATCGCGCCGGCCGTCGGCGTCCAGGTCCGGTAGATCGGCCCGGTGCGCGACCGGCGCGGCGAGCAGATGCCCGTTCGTGTAGGGGTAGCGGTTGAGCATCAGCAGGCCCCGAGCATCGTTGACCAGCACAAGACGGCTGCGTGCCGCGTCCGTCCCGGTTTTACAGGACGCAGCCTCGCACAAGAAGCACGGCGCCGGGCGATCGGCGTGCTCCTGCCGGCCCAACTGCTCCATGTACGCCATCCGCCACGGCGCCCAGAGGTTATCACGCATCACTTCTGACCCGCTTGCTGAGGCCCTCCCAGCGGGTCTCAGCCTATCCGAACCCCCCTGTGAAGCAACCATGCGCGCCCACCGGCGCGCCCACGGCGCCACGTTCGCAAGGCGTGAACGACGTTCAATCTGTCCTCGAGGAACGCGCCCGCCAGGGAGCTGGCTGGCACTCGTCGGTCTTGATCTGGCAGGCGCGGACGCCCGGAGATGGATGGTCGAGCGGGCCCGCGATGAACTCTACGCCTTACAGCTGCGCCAGCCGCCATGTTGAGCAGACCAGATGATGCCCTTGTCCTTACGTCCGGCGCGACATGGCCGCGGCCTGGCGCGAGATGCACGAGGAGCCTTCCCCGTGACGCTGGGACCGTATCTGCTCTTCGCGGCATGGCTTCTGCTACCCGAGGCGGGGATGCAACCTCCGGCCTGGTCAATCATTGATTTTCCCTTCGGCCTGCGTCTGGGTGGACAACTGAACGGAGTCATCGATGGGATTTCAGGTTGCAGGCAATGGCCACGTCCGCGGCGTTATCAGCTCGCGGAACGCACTTGGAATTGATCGACGACATTCTGCAATTCCTCCGACTTCCGTGACAACTGTGTAGCCGCTTGGGATGCTTGTTCGCTGCCCTCCGCGCTCTCTTCGGTCAAATTGCGGATCGCCTCCACGCTTTTTGTGATCTGCTGGGCGGCCACTGCCTGTTCTTGTGTCGCCGCCGCAATCGACTGGATGATGCTGGAGACCTGCTCTGCGCCACCTACGATCGTTTTCAACGACTCGCCCGCTTCGGTCGCCAGTCTGACGCCGTCGCCAACGTGCTCTGTGCCACTACCAACCTGCTCCACGACCTTCTTGGTCTCCTCCTGGATGGACTTGATCGACTCGGTCACTTCACTGGTCGACTGCGTTGTCCGCTCGGCTAGATTCCTGACCTCGTCGGCTACGACTGCGAATCCCCTCCCATGTTCACCCGCCCGAGCGGCCTCTATTGCCGCATTCAGAGCCAATAGATTCGTCTGCTCCGCGATGTCATTGATGACCTCGATAATGTTTCCAATCTGCTCGCCCCGCTCACCCAACGTCGTGATCGCCGCCGCCGCCTGATTCACCACCTGTTCGATGCTCCGCATTGAGTCGACTGTTCTTGTGACGGCCTGACCCCCATCGCTCGCCTGCTTCCCCGCGTCGTCGGCGTTCGTCGACGCGTTCGTACTCATCTGTGATACTTCCGCTACTGATGCGGCGGTCTGTTCAATTGCGGCCGCCACCTGCGCCGTCTGGCCATGCTGCTGTCGCATGCCTTCGGCCGTCTGTTCGCTTGTCGCTGCAATTTCCGCAGCTGCCGACGCAACGTCCTGCGTCGAAGTACTCACCTCGGTGATCACGCCCTGAAGCGTCTGAATGAAGTCGTTGAAGCACCCACCGATCTGACCGATCTCGTCGTGACTGTGGACATCGACTCGTTGGGTGAGATCTTTGGTGCTTTGGATCACACGGATCCTGTCTATCATACTTCTGATCGGCTTCGAGATGATTGCGCGGAAGAACCACACGAAGAGACCAAGCACTACTACCAGCACAGGCACCGTCCACGAGATTCCGGCCCAGACAAACGCTGCAACCTGTTCATCCAACGGATCCAAAGGCGTTGTGACATGGAACGCGCCGTGCATTTCACCGATCTGCCAGCCCTCCATGCTGAAACCGATTGGATCCTTCCCGTCGCCATCCGTGTCGTACTCATTTCCGGGTTGTCCGTGACACATCATGCAATTAGCACTCAACGTGATCGCGCGCATGTAGTGCAACGAGTTGGCCTGTTCGTCGACACTATACGCAACATCTTCGCCGCCGCTCTCAACCTGAGTTCTCAACTTTCTCAACAGATTTTCTTCAAAGGATCCGCTCTTCGGCAGGTTCCTCTTGTTTCGAGCGTCAAACGCTTTGACGTCGAACTGAATTTGCTCCCGGTTGGCTGCCTTCTCTGCCGCCTTCCATCCAGCAACGACTGGGATCGTGTTAAAAATCTTCGCCTCGTCATAGGGCCTGCCACTCGAAAGCGTCCTTTTCAAATCTTCCAGCAATCCTTCTTGATCGAATGCACCGTCCCTATGCATCGCTACCGCGTGGTCCTTTGCCTCGTCCGCAACCGCAGTGAACGCTGCGGCTTTATCGATCAGATACCCAGTGGCACTGGCCCGATAACGCCGGGTGAACACGGCATAGCTCAAGGCTGTGATGACAACCACCAGAGTTACCACAACCACGATGGCACGCGTTCCGATAGGTATGGACCTGATACGACTCAACACAGGTATCCTCCATTCGCAGTAGTCATTGATTGATTCGTTTATCGGTGAGCATCATGACCCGATCCATCCTGGGCCATCGGATTGCTACAGATTTCAATTGCTCCGATGAGGTCACGATTCCGGGAGCGACGGAGCCAGCTAGGGGCCTTCAGCATCCCGCCTTACATACGTTTCGATTGATGCGATAGAATCCAGCGTGGTCGGTTCACGCCGACGCTCCCTGCCCATCGGCCGGGCAAGGAGCGCGCCGTGCACCGCCGGATCCTGACTGCTTTGCTCACCGTGGCTGTCCTGGCCGCGGGCTGCACCACCATCCATATAAGGAAAGACGCCCAGGGTTGGGAGGCCACCGTCGATCTCCCGATCCTCGAGGACCGGGAGATCGGCCGCCTCGAGGTCACGATCCCGGGCGAGAAGGATGGGGAATAGAAAGGGCAGACCTCGCGGGAGCGCACTTGGAAGCGGCGCACCTCTTCTTTTCTCATTTGGAAGGGGCGAACCTTGAGGGAGCTTTTTTAGAAAGGGCGAATCTCAGGGGAACGCACTTGGAAATGGCGCACCTCCACGATGCTCGCCTGGCAGGGGCGAAGCTCCTGCAAGCCAATCTGGACAATGCGATCCTCGACCAAGCTGACCTCGGAAGTGTGACTTATTGGAAGATGATCGCTGGAATACGAAGAGCGAGCATCAGCGACCTTGAGAACCCACCGGACGGATTTGTCGAGTGGGCGAAGGAACACGGAGCGGTCGCCGACACCTGAACCCCGTTCACGAACGCGGCGCGCCCACCGGCGCGCCCTTCGATTCTGAGAACCCCTGAAAAGTCCGGATAAAACGGTCCATGCCGAGTCTATCACGCACGGACTATAGAATACCGTCCTGTCCCGGCGGATAACTGCATGATGCGACGGGACTTGAGTCCCCGTGTCCCGCCGACCGATTGATTGTAGATGCCAGCACGGCGCCGTCGCACGCACTGGAAGGACCGTTTGGTTGCTTGAACCGACCGTACAGCTGATGCTCGCCATCTTCGCCCCGCTGATCTGCGGGGCGCTCAGCCTGCTGCTGCCGCGCGCGGCCATCGGAGCCCGGGTCAGCCTCGCGCTCGCCGGCCCCGTGCTCGCTCTCACCCTGCTCGGACAGTTTGCCGCGGGCGCCGGGATCGGCGCGGAGCTGTCCACGATCGCCTGGATGCCCACGCTGCAGCTGAACATCCAGCTCAATGCCGACCACCTGGGCATGTTCTTCGCATTCCTCGTCGCGGGGATCGGCCTTCTGATCGTGCTCTACGCCCGCGCCTACTTCGGGCCCGACGCCGACAGCCTCTATCGCTTCTACCCCAGCCTGCTGCTGTTCATGACCGCGATGCTCGGCGTGGCCCTGGCCGACGGATTCATGCTGCTGCTGCTGTTCTGGGAGATGACCTCCATCAGCTCGTTCCTGCTGATCGGCTGGGAGCGCGACAAGAAGGACGCGGTGCGCAAGGCCATGCAGGCGTTCATCGTCACGGGCGCCGGCGGCCTGGTCATGATGGGCGGGCTGATTCTGCTCGGCGTCCACACGTCCTGCTGGTCGTTCAGCGCCCTGCTCGCCCAGCGCGACACGCTGGCGTTCGACACCCTGACCGTCGCCTCCTTCATCATGATCTTCGCGGGCGCCGCGGCGAAGAGCGCCCAGGTACCGCTGCACTTCTGGCTGCCCGGCGCGATGGCCGCCCCGACGCCCGTCTCGGCCTACCTGCACTCCGCGACGATGGTCAAGGCCGGCGTCTACCTGACCGGGCGCATGTGGCCGATCTTCGCCGTGTCGGTCGGCGCGTGGCCCGTGCTGATCGTGCCGCTCGGCGCCGTCACGATGGTGTACGGCGCCTTCATCGCGCTGCAGAAGACCGACCTCAAGCAGATCTTCGCCTACACGACGGTGAGCCAGCTGGGCTTGCTGATGACGATGTACGGTCTCGCAGGTTTCGAGTACCACCACGAGCCCAACCTGCTTTGGGACGTCACGCAGATCCTCAACCACGCCTTCTACAAAGCGCCCCTGTTCATTCTCGCCGGCGCGATCGGTCACGTCGCGTCGCGCGAGCTTCCGGAGCTGAAGGGGCTGTTCCATCGCGGCCGCACCGAGCGCATCATGACGATCGTCCTGCTGCTCGCCGCCTACGGCCTGGCCGCCGGTCCGCTGACCGTCAGCTTCACCGCGAAGGAGCTCTTCTTCTACCAGATCGTCCACGCGAAGGAGGCGATGGGCGCCTGGACCTGGCCGCTCGTCGCCGCCGGCATCGCGACCGGCATGTTCAACGTCGCGATTCTCGTGCGCCTGGCGACGACGCTGCTCTCACGATCGGCGACCGAGGCGCACGCCGAAGCCCATGGCCACGGCCACGGTCACGACGACCATCACGAATCCGGTCCGTGGCCGGCCTTCCTGTGGATCCCCGGCCTGGTCATCGTGTCGTTCCAGTTCGTGGGCGGCATCGTGCCCGGCGCCTGGGAGACGCTGTTCGGCTGGCTCGACCCGAGCCGCGGCCACTACGACTTCCACGCGTCGGTCGGCCACTTCCCGATGACCTGGGACGCGCTGCTGCGCCCGGGCCTGCCGCTGTACATGAGCTTCGCGGCGATCGCGCTCGGTCTCGGGCTCGGTTTCGCACCGCTGCTGAGGAAGACCTGGCACGATCCGTTCGACCACGCCTACCCCGGCTTCTACACGCTGTCGACCAGGGGCGGCGGCTGGCTGTTCAGCCGCTTCCAGACCGGCCACATGGGGCAGTACATCGCGATCGTCTTCGCGTCCATCGTGCTCCTGTTCGCATGGTCGATCGGGTTCGACTTCGCCGGCCTCCTGGATCGATGGCCGGCGACGTCGTCCCTGGACTCGAGTCACCCGATGGAGCTTCGCGCCGGCTATTTGATCACGGTGCTGGTGTGCATCGCCGCGGTGCTGCTTCCCGTCGTGCGCGACCGGGCGAGCCGCGTGCTCGTGCTCGGCACCGTCGGCTTCACGGTCACGGCCGTTTACTACCTGTACAAGGCACCGGACCTGGCCCTTACGCAGATCAGCATCGAGATCGTCTCGCTCATCCTGTTCCTGCTGGTGCTCTCACTGTTGCCCTCCGAGGCGCCCGGTCCGAACATCTGGATCGCGCCGCGCCTCGTTCTGTCGATCCTCGTCGGCGGCGTGATGTTCTGGATGACGCTGACCAGCTCGATCGGCGACCGGCCGCCGATGCCCTACTTCACGAAGACCGGCGAGCCGATCGCCCATCTCGGCCACTACTTCCTGCGCAACAGCCACCACGCGCAGGACACCATGGAAATGAACGCGCACGAGGTCTACGGCGGCGTGGTCGACCGCGGCGCGGCGCACCAGCACAGCTTCGGCACGCACGGTGCCGGCGCCGCGCATGTCGGGCACGGCACCGCGAACGAGCTGGCCTCCGGACCGCCGCTCACCGCGCACAAGGGCGGCGGCGGGCGCAACGTCGTCAACGTGATTCTCGTCGACTTTCGAGGCTTCGACACGATGGGCGAGATCACCGTCCTCGGCCTCGCCGCGCTCGGCGTCTGGTCGCTGCTGCGCCGTTCACGCAACGCCGCGGCGGCGGTCGGCCCTGCGGCCGAGACGACGGAGCGCGGCGGCGACCTCCGCGTCGACATCCCCGAGCCCGATGGCGGCCCCGATCCGGAAGACGAGGTCGTCGCGCGCCTGGCCGATCGGAGCAGCCCGGCATGAGCAGCATCATCCTCAAGACGGCAGCGCGAATCATCGTGCCCCTGAGCCTGGTGTTCGCGATGTTCATCTATTTCAAGGGTCACCAGAGCCCGGGCGGCGGGTTCGTCGCGGGCCTCGTCGCGTCGGTCGCCCTGATCGTGCACCGCATGAGCTTCGGCGGCGACAGCCTGCAGGCGATGCTGCCGTTCACGGAGCGCACGTTCATCGCCCTCGGCCTGCTGATGGCCGGCGGCACCGGCGCCGCGGCGCTGATGCTCGGGCTGCCGTTTCTGACGTCCAACCACGGTCACGATCCGCTGCCCGGCGGTTACGAATGGGCCACGGTGATGGTGTTCGACCTCGGCGTCTTCTTCGTGGTCACCGGCGTCGTGGTCGGCATGATCGACGCGCTGTCGAGGGAGATGGAATGAAGCCGGAGCACCACGAGCCGAGGGCCGCGGGATTCGGTGTCAGGGAGCATCGTGCATGACGTTTCTGACTGCCATCATGGTCGGCGTGATCTTCGCCTCGGCCACGTTCCTGATGCTCGGCCGTGAGCTGAAGGGCGTGTGCATGGGCGTGTTCCTGCTCGGGCACGGCGCCAACCTGGCGATCATCTCGTCGAGCACGTCGCCGCTGGGCAGGATCGCGCCCGTGCTCGGAGACGGCATCGACCTCGGCCAGTACGCCGATCCGCTGCCCCAGGCGCTGATCCTCACCGCGATCGTCATCGGCTTCGCCGTGCAGGCATTCCTGCTGACCCTGCTGGTGCTGACCTGGCGCCGGGCCCAGACCCTCGAGCTGTCCGAACTGTCCTCATGAACCCACACCTGATCATCCTGTTCGTGCTTGTTCCGATGACGGCCGGCGTCGTGACGCTGCTGCTGCACCGCCACAAGCCGGCGCAGCGGGTCATCGGACTGTTCTTCCTGCTGTTCAACGTGATCACGTCGCTGTCGGCGCTGTACCACGTCTACGCCGGCGCCGACCGCGCCGGGCGGATCCTCGTCTCGCAGATGGGCAACTGGCCCGCGCCGTTCGGCATCACGATCGCCGTCGATCCGCTCGCGGCGATCATGCTGGCGGTGTGCTCGATCGTGTGCCTGGCCGTGTTCATCTACTGCGTGAGTCAACTCAAGGACAACATCGCCGGTGGATACTTCCACCCGCTGTATCACCTTCTGATCTTCGGCGTCCAGTGGAGCTTCATCACCGGCGACCTATTCAACCTGTTCGTCGCGTTCGAGATCATGCTCATGGCGTCGTACGCGATGTTCTGCCTGGGCACGACGCGCGACCAGATGCGCCAGGCGTACAAGTACGTGCTGCTCAACCTGGTGGGTTCCACCCTGTTCGTGACCTGCGCCGGCATGCTGTACGGCCAGCTCGGCACGCTGAACATGGCCGACATGGCCCGCATCGCCCTGCAGGGACAGCTGCCCACGGCGGCCGTGCCGGTGGTCGCGATGCTGCTGGTCGTGTTCGGCTTGAAGACCGCGATCTTCCCGATCTGGTTCTGGCTGCCCGACTCCTACTACACGATGCCGGCGGCCATCGGCGGCCTGTTCGCGGGCCTGCTGACCAAGGTCGGCGCCTACGTGATGATCCGGGTCTTCGTGATGATGTTCGGCACGGCCGAGGCCGTCACGCAGGTCGTGGCGCCCGTGATCCTGGTCTCGGCGGCGGTGACGATGTTCTTCGGCGTGCTCGGCGCGGTCTCGATGCACACGGTGCGCCGCATCCTGTCGATCCACATCATCAGCCAGGTGGGGTACATGATCTTCGGCGTCGGCCTGGCGATCGGCGCCGGGCTGAGCGAAGAGGTCCGGATGATGGCGGCGGCCGGAGCCATCTTCTTCATCATCCACAACATGGCCGTCAAGTGCTGCCTGTTCCTCTGCGGCGGCCTGATGGTGGAGCACGCGGGCAGCGACGACCTCGAGAAGATCGGCGGCCTGCTGCCGCGGGCCCCGTGGCTCGCAGCACTGTTCCTGGTCGCGGCGCTTTCGCTCGCGGGCCTTCCGCCGCTCTCGGGCTTCTTCGGCAAGTGGGTGCTCATCAAGGAAGGCTGGACGGCGGGTCACTACGTGATCACGGGATTCGCGATCGCCACGAGCCTGCTCACGCTGCTGTCGATGCTCAAGATCTGGAGCTACGGATTCTGGAACCCGCCGCGCGGCCACCACGTCGATCGGCCGCACGACACGCCGCGGACCTCCGGCGGCATCGTCGCCATCGCGATGCTCGTCTTCGTCGCCCTGTCGATGGGGTTCGGGGCCCAGGCGTGGTTCGACGTCTGCCGGGGCGCCGCCCGCTCGCTCATCGACCCGAAACCCTACATCACCGCCGTCCTCGGACCGCGCGTCCTCGATGACTACGGTCTGCACCAGCGGATCGCGGCCCGCGATCTGCATGAGGCGCATCGCGAGGTGCATCACGCGGCGCATCACGAGGAGGTGACGCGATGAGAGTGCGGCTTCTGCTGCTGAACATCCTGCTCGCGGTGCTGTGGATGTTCATGTGGAACGCGATCGACATCTTCACGCTCCTGTTCGGGTTCGCGCTCGGATACCTCCTGCTCGGCGTCATCAGCCGGGTCACGGTGCAGGACAAGGACGGATACGGCGTCAAGGGCTGGCGGCTGTTCTCGTTCGCGTTCTACTTCATGAGGATCCTGGTGATCGCCAACCTCCAGGTCGCCCGCGAGATCGTGACGCCGGGCTTCGGCATGTCGCCGGGCATCCTCCGCTACGATGTCTCGGGCATGACCGAGCTGCAGATCACCAGCCTTGCGAACGCGATCACGCTGACGCCGGGCACCCTGTCGGTCGACGTTTCCGACGAGGGCGATGCGCTCTTCGTGCACTGCATGTACGCCAGTGACCGCGACGCCACGATTCGCGAGCTGGACGAGCTGCGCGACCGGCTCATGAAGGAGGTCTTCGGATGACCGTTTCCCTCGCGCTCGGCGCGGCGTCCGCCGCCGCCGGGACGGCTCCGACGTGGAGCGGACAGCTCGTCGCCTGGACCGTGCACATCGGAATCATCGTGATCGCCATCGCGATGTTCCTCTGCATCCTGCGCCTGATCATCGGGCCTCATCTCGCCGACCGCGCGTTGGCAGTCGACACGCTGGGCGTCATGCTGATCGGGCTCGTCGTCCTGCTGACGATGCAGCTCAAGACCCTGATGTTCTTCGACGGCATCCTGGTGCTGTCGCTGCTCGGTTTCGCCGGCACCGTGGCCATGGCCCAGTACATCGGGCGGCCGCACCGAAAGCCGCAGACGCGCGGCGAGGTCAGCGGAACCACGGACGGACACGGATGAACGCGGATGGCCCGGCTCGCCGCCGGTCCACCGGATCCGGAAACACGACATGACCATCAATCTCACGACGATCAACGACCTCGCCACCGTGCTCTTCCTCGTGTCCGGACTCTTCTTCATGCTCGTGGCGACGGTCGGCCTCTGGCGCCTGCCGGACTTCTACCACCGGATGCACGCCGCGACGAAGGGGGTCACTCTCGGCATCGTCGGCATGCTCGTCGCCGCCCTGCTCTACGTCCCGCATCACATGGAGGCGACCTTCATCGCCGTCTTCACGAAGGTCGTCCTCGCGATCATGTTCCAGTTCATCGCCAACCCGGTCGGCGCCCACCTGCTTTCCAAGGCCGCGCACCTTGACGGCTGCCCGAAGTGGGATCAGACCGTGTTCGATGATCTCGAGAAGTCGCGATAGTCAGATCAGGTCAAGCTCAATCTTCCCGTCTCACCTGCGCGATGATCTGTATCGCGCACAATACCGGTCGGAGCGCGCCACCGGACGACGGTCCTCCAGGTCCACGTCGTTGAAGCTCTTGCGATCGCCCCACGAGAAGATGCGCTCGAAGAGGGGGAACCATCGGGCGTCGCGGACGAGATCGAGAAAGTGCACCTCGTGCTCCTTCTCACGGATGCCCATCTCGTAGAGCATCTCGTCGTGCTCGGTGATGTCCAGCTCGTGAAAGTACCGGATCATCACGAAGTACTCGCAGACGTTGCCGCTCTCGAGCCGGCCCGCGAAGAAGTAAGGCATGAATCGCCCGATGAGGTGGCAACTGAGACCGAGCAGCTTTCCGATGACGTGGTACTTGATCTCGTACCAGCGCGAAACCTCGATGTCGTGGCGGCGCATGATCTCCAGAACGTTGCGGCGGTGGTCCCACTCGTCCTGCTCGATGCGCTGCACCGCCGCCTTCTCCCGGGGATCCTTCAATGATGCCGCGTGCCCGATGTAAGCGAAGGACGCCGCCTTTTCGGCGGAATACGCCTTGCGAAGCGAATCGACCAGTCTGGGGTGATCCAGGCTCATGAGATCTCTGGTCCGACCTGATCCTGCTCGGCACGGATTTCGCGGAGCCTTTTAGATCGGGTACGCGCTGCCGAGCCGGGCCGTTCGCGGCCGGGTTCGAATCAAGTTCGCGGCTCACGCACTCGATAGGGTCAGGGGGACGCGCTCCCGATCGACGATCAAGCCGGTGCCGTTCCACCTGACCTGTTAAATCGGCACGACCCTCGTCATCGTTCGGATCGCCATCAAGGTCCCTTGGTCCTGCCAGGAGACGACGCGGAGGCAATCGAGGCGCCTCACGTGACGCTTGAGACGAGATTCCCGGAACGTGGAACAGGACATGGAAATCTACAAGGAGTTCACCTTCGAGGCCGCTCACCGCCTGCCGAACGTCCCGCCAGGTCACAAGTGCGGGCGTCTGCACGGGCATTCGTTCAAGGCGATCGTCCATGTCAGCGGCCCGATCGGCGACGATTCCGGCTGGGTCATGGATTTCGCCGACATCAAGCGGCTCTTCGAACCGATCCGGGATCAGCTGGACCATCACTATCTGAACGAGATCGAGGGATTGGAGAACCCCACCAGCGAGATCATCGCCCGCTGGATCTGGCAGCGCCTGCGCGCCGATCTGGCCAACCTCTCCAGCGTCGTCGTCAACGAGACATGCACGTCCGGCTGCATCTACCGGGGCGAGGACGACTGAGCCGATGGTGCACGGCGAACGATACACACCGCCTCCCGATATCGCGTGCGTTCATCAGTGTTTCGAGCAACGGGCGGCGGAAGCGCCGGACGCGATCGCGATCGTCTTCAACGACACGTCGTTGAGCTACCGCGAACTGAACGAGCGAGCCAACCGGCTGGCTCACCATCTTCAGCATCTTGGCGTAGGACCCGACGTGCTTGTCGGATCGTGCCTGCCCCGTTCGTGCGAGCTGATCGTCTGCATCCTGGGCATTCTGAAGGCTGGAGGTACGTACGTGCCCCTGGATCCTGCATATCCCCACGCGCGTCTTGCGTCGATGCTGGAGGACGCGCGGCCTCCCGTTCTGGTCACGACAAGCGATCTGCGTGACCAGCTTCCCGGGACGGGCGCGACGGTGGTGTCCCTCGATACTGACTGGTCCGCGATCAGCGGTCAGCCTCCTGACACGCCGGACTGCCGCGCGACGGGTGACGACCTGATGTACGTGATCTTCACCTCGGGATCCACGGGGCCGCCGAAGGGCGTGATGGTCACGCATCGGAACGTGGTTCACCTCTATCGGGGCCTGCCCCCGTCCCTCTGCTTCGACGCCACCGACATCTGGACCATGTTCCATTCCTGCGCCTTCGGGTTCTCGGTGTGGGAGATCTGGGGGGCGCTGATTCACGGGGGCCGCCTCATCGTTCTGCCGACGGAAAGCTGCCTGTCGCCGTCAGCCCTGCTTGACGAGCTCTGCCGCCGGCGCGTGACGGTCCTCAGCCAGACGCCGTCCGCGTTCCGCCAGCTTCTGCTGCCGGAAGTGCCGACGGAAACCGCCGACAGGCTGTGCCTCCGCATGATCGTGTTCAGCGGCGAGCCGGTCGTATCGGGGGATCTCAGGCGATGGTTCGACCGCGCGCGGGGACGCGCGGTGCAACTGATCGATACCTACGCGATCACCGAGGCGGGCGGGCAGATTGCGTGCCGGCTCATCGAACCTTCCGATATCGACGATTCAGGTACCCTCGACATCGGAGACATCCTGTCCGGCACGACCGTGCACATTCTGGATGAGCAGCTGAGGCCCGTTCCGACGGGCTCGACCGGCGAGCTGCACGTGGCCGGCCCCGGACTGGCTCGTGGCTACCTCAATCGACCGGCGCTCACGCGCGACCGGTTCCCCGACGACCCGTTCAGCAGGACAGATGGAGGTCGCCTGTACCGAACCGGCGATCGCGCACGAATCCTGCCCGACGGAAGAATTGCCCTGATCGGGCGCGTCGATGACCAGGTCAAGATTCGCGGTTATCGGGTGGAGCCCGGCGAGATCGAAGCCGCGTTGAGCGATCACGACGCCGTGCACGAATCCGCGGTCGTATGCCGCCGCGATGCCTCCGGTGACAATCGGCTGTTCGGCTACGTCGTGCCGATTCCCGAATACGCAGACGCACCGAAGAAGCAATCGACCGCGAACGCGGACGATCACGACCGCATCGAACTCTGGCCGTCGCTGGGCGAGCACCAGCTCTACGACGAGGTTCTTTACGACCTGATGGCCGCGGATCCGGTTCGTCTCGACCAGTACCGGAAGGCCATCGATCAACATGTACGAGACAGGGTCGTGGTCGACATCGGCACCGGGCAGGACGCGCTGCTCGCACGATTCTGCGTCGAGGCCGGGGCGAGAAAGGTCTACGCGATCGAGATCATCGACGAGGCCTTTCGAAGAGCCAGGTCGCTCGTCGAGTCGCTCGGCCTGGCAGACCGGATCGATGTCATCCACGGCGACGCCACGCGCCTGCAGTTGCCCGAACCTGCCGAAGTCTGCGTCCACGGACTGTTCGGCAACATCGGCAGCGCCGACGGCATCGTGCCGATCATGAACGACGCACGGCGGTTTCTGAAGCCGGAAGCCGTGACCATTCCGCCTCGCTGCATCACCAGGATCGCTCCCGTCCAGATCCCTCCAGACCTGAAAACGCAGCCGTCGTTCCGCGGGCTCGCCCGTACCTACGTCAAACGGGTCTTTCAGCATGTCGGCCGGAGATCCGATCTCCGCCTCTGCGTCAGGAACTTCCCACGGGATCACCTGATCGCGAACGCAGGCACGTTCGAAGAGCTGGACTTCTCGGATTTCATCGCTCCGGAGCGGACCGGTCGGAGCGAGTTCGCGGTGACCGACGATGCGCGACTTGACGCGTTCCTGCTCTGGGTGCAGGTGCACATCACGGATGACGCGCCCATCGACTACCTCGAGCACTCGCACGGCTGGTTGCCCGTCATCTTTCCGATCTCCGACACCGGCATCAGTGTCTCGCGAGGCGACCGGATCAGCGCGACGTGGACGTGCACCGTCTCCGCGAACGGACGCAACCCCGATTACGCCATCTGCGGCCAGGTCGTTCGATCACGCGCCCGTGACGTCGCCTTCGCATACGCGTCACCGCACCGTGTGCGTGCATACCGAAGCACCGCGATTCATCGACTGCTGTTCGACGACCTGGATCGGGCGGACCTGTCGGTCACGAGCCTTCAGTCGCACCTGCGGCGCACACTGCCGGATTACATGATCCCGTCCGACATCATGGTCGTCGACGAAATGCCGCGCACGCCGAGTGGCAAGCTCGATCGATCCGCTCTTCCGTCGCCCGACAGCGCGACCCGGGTTCCCTCCACGCCCTTCGTCGATCCCGCGACACCGCTTCAGCGAAGGATCGCCGCCATCTGGGAGAGCGTCCTGGACCGCGACGCGGTGGGCATCGATCAGGAATTCCTGGAAGCGGGCGGCCACTCACTCGCCGCGGCTCAGATACTCGCGCGACTGCGCGTCAAGGAAGGTGTCGAACTACCGCCGTCGGCGGTCTTCGATCACCCCACGGTTCGGCAGCTGTCCGCCCTGATATCAGGTTGCCGGCGGATTCCGAAGTCGCAGCACGTCGCCGATCCGCACGTCGAGACAACGCCCGGATCGGCGGACGACAGGAAGTTCATGCTGCTCGCGATCGAGCAGGCGTCCCGGGCACTCGACAAGGACGGCGTACCCTTCGGCGCCTGCATCACGCGAGCAGGATCGGTCGTGACGACGGTCCACAACAGCGTGCTGTTCGACGGTGATCCCACCGCTCACGCCGAAGTCTGTGCGATACGCCGCGCCTGCCGTGCGCTCGGCTCCCTGGACCTCGCCGATTGCGTGATGTACACGACGTGCGAGCCCTGTCCGATGTGCTATGCCGCATGCCACGAAGCGCACATCTCGCGGATCGTGTACGGCATTGGCCACGACGATGCAAACGCATTCGGCACCCCCAGCCTCGCCATCGGTGCCGCAAAGATGGGCGAGTTGGGACACGCCTCGATCGAGCTGACTCCGGACGTGCTGCGCGAGCAGGTCCTGGCGCTGTTCGAGCGATGGTCGCTGCGCCGCGCCGAGACCGTCGCCGCCCGATCGCCGAAATCATCGCCGCATGCGACGCACACGGCGCCCCGGCAATCATTCGAGCGCATCGATCGTGCGAACGTCGATCACGTGCCGCTTTCGTATTCCCAGCAGCGCCTGTGGTTTCTCGATCGGATCGAAGACGATCTGACCGCCTACAACCATGCCGAAGCCTTCAGGATCGTGGGTGACCTGAAGGTGGAGGCCCTGCGCCGGTCGTTCGAGGCGGTCATTCATCGCCATGAGTCCCTGCGAACGAACTTTCGCGTGCACGAAGGGGAGGCGTTCCAGGTCATCCGGACGCCGGCGCCGTTCGACCTGCCCGTCGTCGACCTCCGGGAAGGCGCCACCCATCCGCAAGACGAGGAAATCTCCAGGCGCCGCGACCAGGAAGCGATGCGGACCTTCGATCTCACGCGCGATCTCATGCTGCGCGCGTCATTGCTTCGTCTGCGCCGTCATGAGCACATCCTGCTGCTGACCAATCACCATGCTGCAGCCGATGGCTGGTCGGAGCACGTGCTGTGGCGGGACGTTTCCGCCTTCTACGCAGCGCACGCGCGGAACGGGACCGCGAACCTGCCGGAGCTGACGATTCAGTACGCGGACTTTGCGGTCTGCCAGCGGAACGCACTCGAAGAAAGTCGACGCGACGATCTGCTGCGCTACTGGCGCAAGCAGCTCGAGGGGATCCCGGCGCTCGAGCTGCCCACCGATTCGCCTCGTCCTTCCGTCCTCACGCATTGCGGCGCACGGCACGACTTCGAATTGAACGAAACACTCAGGGAGCGGCTGCAGTCGCTGGGTCAGTCGGAGGGGCTCACGCTTCACATGATGCTGCTTGCCGGGTTCAAGATCCTGCTGTCGCGCTACAGCCACCAGCTCGACGTGGCCGTAGGCACGCCGGTGGCAGCCCGGAGCGACCAGGTGCTGGAAGACCTCGTCGGGGTCTTCATCAACGTGGTCGTGCTCCGCACGGATCTCTCGGGGGACCCGACCGTCCGAGAGATCCTGCGACGCATCCGGGACGTGTCGCTGGCAGCGTACGACCATCAGGACCTGCCCTTCGAGAAGCTGGTCGAAGAGCTTCAACCGGAAAGACAGCTCAATCGCGACCCACTGATCCAGACGCTGTTCCAGCTGACGAACTTCCCGGAGCTCGACCCCGCGCTGGACGGCGTCGATGTCTCGCGACTGACACCGCGCCACCACCCGGTACGGTTCGATCTGGATATGCACATCCGCCAGGGGCCTGGGGGATTCCGGGGCGCCGTAAGCTACAGCACGGACCTGTTCAATCCGGCGACGATCGAGCGCATGGTCGGACATTTCCTGACGCTGCTGGAATCCATCGTCACGAACCCGAACCAGAGACTCGGCGCGTTGAGACTGCTCCCGGATGCGGAACGCCACCAGCAACTGGTGACGTGGAACCACATGACGACGGAGACGACGACGGACACCCCTCGCAACAAGTGCGTCCACGAGCTTTTCGAGGAGCAGGTTGAGCGGTCACCGGACGCGATCGCGCTGGTCTTCGGCGATCGGCAGCTGACGTATCGCGCATTGAACGATCGGGCCGATCTGCTCGCGTCCCGCCTGCGAAACCAGGGCGTCGGGCCGGAGACGCTGGTGGGCCTCCATCTCGAGCGCTCACCGGAGCTGATCATCGGCGTCCTCGGAATCCTGAAGGCGGGCGGTGCGTACGTCCCACTCGACGTGGACGATCCGCCGTCACGAATCGAGGCCCTGCTTGGTGATGCGAAGATCGACATCCTCGTCACGCAGGATCCTTCGCCGGGCGCCATGCCCGCCGGCTGCCGGGTCGTCCGCGCTGATGAGGACGACTCGCTCCTTCAGAACCTGCCTGGATCGAATTCGCCCGTCGATGTCGGAGAGGACAACCTTGCGTACGTCATGTTCACTTCAGGAACCACCGGGCGGCCGAAGGGTGTTGAAATCCGACATCGCTCGATTGCCCGTCTCGTATTCGGTACCGATTACGCGAAATTCGGCCCGGATCGCGTTTTCGTGCACCTTGCTCCGATCTCGTTCGACGCTTCCACGTTCGAGCTGTGGGGCGCGCTGCTCCATGGCGCGAAGCTGGTCATCACGCCGCCCGGCGTTCCGGATCTCCGGCAACTGGAAAAGCTGCTCAAGCGCCATCGCGTGACGACGCTCTGGCTCACCGCGACGCTGCTGAACCAGATCGTGGAGCATCGACCGCAGGTGCTGGGAGGCATCGACGAGGTGCTTACGGGCGGCGAGCCGCTTTCCGTGACGCACGTTCGGGCGGCGCAGTCCGCACTGGGGCCGCGACCGCGTTTCACGAACGCCTACGGGCCGACGGAATGCACGACGTTCGCGACCTGCTACCGGTTGCCGCGGCGCCTGGCTCCGGATGTCGAATCAGTGCCGATCGGTCGTCCAATCGCGAATACGCAGGTCTTCGTTCTGGACGATCAGCGGCAGCCGGTTCCGATCGGCGTCAGGGGCGAGCTGTACATCGGCGGGTCGGGCCTGGCCCGAGGTTACCTGGACCAACCGGCGCTGACCGCCGCCAGGTTCGTGCCGAATCCGTTCGGCGGGGATCCCGATGCCAGGATGTATCGGACCGGCGACCTGGTTCGCTGGCGGGCGGACGGTGAGATCGAGTTCCTGGGCCGCGTGGACGACCAAGTCAAGCTTCGCGGGTTTCGCATCGAACCCGGCGAGATCGAGTACGTCCTCACCGGGCATCCGGATGTCGCCCGGAGTGTCGTCACCGCAAGGGAAGATCGACCCGGCGAGAAGCGACTCGTGGCATACTTCGTGCCCGCGCGCGATGTGCAACCGAATGACGCGGATCTGGCCCGCCACGTGCGGAGACGGCTCCCGCGCTACATGGTGCCCACGGCGTTCGTGCGTCTCGACGCGCTGCCGCAACTTCCAGGCGGCAAGGTCGATCGACGCGCATTGCCGCCGCCGATTGCACGTCGCTCGGAATGCGATCCCGAATCCGTCGCTCCACGCACGCCCACCGAGAAGCAGCTGGCGGCCATCTGGTGCGATCTGCTCGGCCTCGATCGCGTGGGCGCCGACGACCGCTTCTTCGAGCTCGGAGGCCATTCACTCATGGCCGTGCCGCTGTTCGATCGGATCGAGAAGATATTCGGCCGGAGCCTGCCGCTGGCCACGTTGTACGAGCGTGACACGATCGGTCACCTCGCGACACTCCTTGACGAGCAGCCGGGTTCGGCCTCGACCGTCGCGTCGGCCATACCCCTGCGGGAAGGCGGCCAGGGTCGTCGCCTGTTTCTGTTTCCGTCGATCGGCGGTGAGCTGATGTACTTTCGCCACGTGCTCGAGAAGCTGGACCGACGTTTTCCGGTCACGGGCATTCAACCCGACCCGACGCCCGAGAACGTGGAAGCGTTCCGGGACATTCCCACAACCGCGCATGCCTTCGTCGAGGCGGTGCAAGCGTGTCAGTCATCCGGCCCCTACGCCCTGGCCGGCTTCTCTTATGGCGGGCTGATGGCCTACGAGGTGGCCTGCATGCTCGAGGGAACGGGGGAAGAGGTCGATCTGCTGGCCGTCATCGACACGGGGCCCGGTCCGGCGAATTCCGAATCGCGATCCACCCGGCCGGCGGTGCGCCTCGCATGGATCGCGATGAACCTTCCCTTCTGGCTGCGTGACGAGATTCGGCACGTCTCGGCACCACGATGGATCGAGCGCGTCCGTCGGACGATTCCTCGATGGTACCGCCACGTGGCATCGCACGGGCGAGCGCCGATCGAGTTTGATCACTTCATGGACATCAACCGCATCCCCTCGCGCCATCGGGAGCTGACGCGCACGGCCTTCGCCGCGTTTCGTGATTTCGCCCCCCGCCCCTATGCGGGCCGGCTGGTGCTCCTCCGCGCGAAGACCCAACCGCTTCTGAGCGACTGGCCGCGCGACCTTGGCTGGGGCCGTGTTGCCGGCGACGTGGAAATACGTCAGATCGACGGGAACCACGAGAGCATCGTGCATGGATCGCACGCCGGCGCATTGGCCGGCGAACTCGGCGCGCTGCTCGATGATCTTGACCCGGCGGCGCCGCAGCCGTCGCTGACGCCGAATCCACCCCCAAGCGAAACCGTAAATGCCCCGAACGCGCGCAGCGCCTCGGCCGTTGGGCCCATGGGTGCAGCGCCGAAAATCGACCGCTACTTAAAGAAGAGAACGTAGGTACCGAAAATGATAAAACCGACATAGAGGCCGTTGAGGATCGTGCCCGTGACGGCGTAAGGCAGCACGCCGTCATGCCCCCGCCTTTTCACGATCGCGATCAGACCCAGGCCGAAGCCCCCGGCCGCGAGGACGATCGGGAGCAGTGCATAGACGATCCTGCTGATTTGAACTAACGGATCCACGGCTTCCGGAATCGAATCGGGAAACGTGCAGCAGCTCAAGATCACGGAGGCTGCGAAACACACGCAGCTCGCCTTGGCGGCGCGCAATGGATACGCCGCGCCGATGGCATCCTCGTTCGCTGCTGGTGACGTGATCGTCGACCGGTCAGGCGCTTCAGTGACGTTCCTTCCGCAATGCGGACAGGTACCGTCGGCATCGGCGAACACCCGGGTGCCGCAATGCGGACACGGCTGGCTCATCATTGCTCGTCGCCTCGAACACCGCCTTCCCCAGCCATGGGCAGGAACTCGCAGATCTCCAGCCCGAATCCGCTCAGCGCCGCCGGGCGGAACGGATGGTCCGTGAGGAGGCGCAGCTTGAGAATGCCGAGATCCCTGAGGATCTGCGCCCCGATCCCGTAGGCGCCCATGTCGACCGGCGATTTCCTGCCTGCGCCGCCGAGGCCTTCGGAAAGGCCGGGCCGCGCCACGCGGCGGCCGCGATCGTCGGGAAGGCGCGGCGTCTGAAGACGCTGGAGCAGGTCGGTCTCCGGGTTCTCGTGGCGCAGGTAGACCAGCGCGCCACATCCCTCTTCCTGGATGCGCCGCATGGCGGTGGCCAGCGTGCGGCCCGTCGGTCGATCGACGCAGTTGAAGACGTCGCCAAGCAGGTTCTGGCGGTGCATGCGCACCAGGACGGGCTCCGTGGTCTCGACGGTGAGCCCCTCGTCGGCCCGCCCGAGATCGCCGCACACCAGGGCGACGTGCGGGTACGGATCGACGAAGCTGTCGTAGGCGATCAGGCGGAAGGGACCGGTCTCGGTCTCGATGTCCGTCTCCGCGATGCGCTCGATCAGCTTCTGGCGCTCGAGCCGATACTGGATGACGTCGGCGACGCTGCACATCTTCAGCTCATGTCGCGCGCACAGCTTTTCGAGATCCCCCTGCCGCGCCATCGAGCCGTCGTCGTTCATCACCTCGATGATGACGCCGCCCGGTTCGAGCCCGGCGAGGCGGCAGAGATCCACCGAACCCTCGGTCTGTCCCGCCCGCACGAGCACGCCGCCGTCCCGCGCCCGCAGCGGGTTGACGTGCCCCGGTCGCGCCAGGTCGGACGGCACCGAGGCGCCGTCGACGAGGACGCCGATCGTCGTCGCGCGGTCAGCGGCACTGACGCCTGTCGCGATGCCGAAGCGCCGATGCGCGTCGACCGTGATCGTGTACGCGGTGCCGAGCGGCGCGGTGTTCACGGCGCTCTGCGGGCCCAGCTCGAGCCGGTCGCAGATCTCGCCGGCCAGCGCTACGCAGAGCATGCCGCGCGCCTCGCGCAGCATGAAGTTGATCGTCTTCGCGTCAGCGAACTGCGCCGCGCAGACCAGGTCGCCTTCGTTCTCGCGGTGCTCGTCGTCGACGAGAACGATCATCTTCCCGTGGCGCAGGTCGTCGAGGATTTCAGGAATGGGATTCAAGCGGATGGATGTAATGAAACGAGGGTGGCTGGGGTCGAGCGCAGCGAGCCCCCAGTGGGATGCCATCGAAACGCTGCGAGCCTGGTGAATGAACCACTGCGGTCACTGGGGGCTCGCCGCGCTCGACCCCAGCCACCCGATCGTTCATGGGTGCAGGCACCATCCATCACGGGCCGAGGCGCGCGACCGTGCGGGGCTGGAAGGGGTAGGCCGTCATCAGGTCGCGCACGTCGTCGACGGTGACCGCCATGAGCTGCTCGATCTCCTCGGCCAGCGATACGTATCGGCCCAGGTAGGTCCATTGCAGACCGATCGCGCGCATGCGCCCGCCGGGGCTTTCGCCCGCGAGCGTGTCGTCGGTCGCGATCTTGTTCTTGGCGCGCTCGATCTCGCCCGCATCGATGCGCTGCGCGTAGCCGTCAAGCGTCTCGAGAAGGATCTGCTCCACCTGCTGTGCGCGTCCGGGATCGCACGAGGCATACGCGAGGTAGCATCCGGTTCGATCCTGCGTGTTGATCGAAATGTCCGCCTCGTCCGCGAGGCCCGGATCGATCAGCGCCCAGTACAGGCGGGAGCCGTCCGCGGCGCCGAGCACGTCGGTGAGCACCGCGGCCGCGTAGCGTCGCGGATCCTGCGCCGTGGGGCCGGGGCAGATCATCGCGACGTAGTGGCGACTCAGCTTGGGATCCTGCAGTGCATGGTCGCGCGATTCGAGCGACGGCGGATCGTAGCGGCGCTCGGTGCCGGTGGGCGCCCATGCCGCGCAGCGCTGTTTCACGTCCTCGACGAGACGGCCGAAGTCGAGTTTGCCCGCTGCCGCGACGGTAACGTTGTCCGGACTATAGCGCTCGGAGAAATAGTCGCGCATCTGGTCGACGCAGAGCGCCTTGATCGAGTCGGTCGTGCCGAGGATGCGGTACGACATCGGGTGGTCGCCGAAGTGCACTTCGCAAAGGCTGTCGTGAAGCCGCCACTGGGGGCGATCCTCGTACATGCCGATCTCTTCGAGAATGACGTTCTTCTCGATGTCGAAGTCCTCGTCGCGCAGGGCCGGCCGCAGCATGTCGCCGATCAGATCGACGGCGAGCGGCAGCTTTTCCGGCAGCACCCGGGCCCAGTAGACCGTGTTCTCCTCGCTCGTATAGGCGTTGTTGCTGGCGCCCATCGCGTCGAACTCGCGATTGACCTCGTCGGCGGTGCGCTGCGCCGTCCCCTTGAACATCATGTGCTCGAGAAAGTGGCTGACGCCCATGACGGGACGCTCCTCATCCCGCGCCCCCGTGCGCACGAAGAAGCCGACCGCCGCCGTATGGGCGCCGGTGTTCTCCTCGGCCACCACGGTCAGGCCGTTGGGGAGCGTCTCCTTGTGGAACCGGAGGGCCATCAGTGAAGATCAGTCTGGATCAGTCCGGAGCAGTCCGGAGCAGCAACGTGGCCGAGCGGCAACGCCAGGAACCACCGATGAACACGGAACAGCTAGACCGCCTTCTCGAGCTCGTCGGCGAACGTCTGCTTCGGGGTGACGCCTACGAACTTGCGCACGACCTGCCCGCCCTTGAACAGGATGATGGTCGGAATGGAGCTGATTTCGAAGCGCGAGGCGACTTCGCGATTGGAGTCGGTGTCGACCTTGCCGACCTTCACGCGGCCGCTGAAGTCGCTGGCCAGCTCGTCGATCGTCGGCGCAAGCATGCGGCAGGGCATGCACCATTCGGCCCAGAAGTCGACCAGAACGGGCACGTCACTGTCCATCACCTCGGCGTCGAAGTTGTCGTCGGTCAGTTCAAGGACCTGTTCGCTGGCCATCGTCGGGCTCCTGGTCTGTCGCTTCGCGGCTTCTACACATCGCAGTTCCGCATTTTAGAGGGTGCCGGGAGGCCGGGCAAACGCCAGCGTGGCGTCGCAGGTCGACAGGGTGCATGACGGCTGACGCGGGCATGATTCAGATTGCCCCAGAGGATTGGGTGGCTGGGGTCGAGCGCAGCCACCCACTCTGCGACCGATTCCAAAGGGACCCGCGGCAGCTGTCATGCACCCAGGTCGACATCAGCCGACCTCCGGCGCCGAGGGACGTTTGAGGAAATCCTCGGGGATCGGGCGGGCCTTCCGCCCGGCGCTGACCGTCCGGTCGTACAGATCGAGCATGCGGGGAAGCACCGCGTCGAGGCTGTAGTCGCGCTGAATGAAGTCCATCGCGTTCTCGCGGATCGACCGGTACGCGGGCGGATCCTCCAGGATCTCGACGACCCGCGCGGCGATCTGCTCGGGGTCGAAGAAGCTGACGAGAAAGCCGTTGCGGCCGTCGGTGATCATCTCGCGCACGGGCGCCGTGTCGGAGCCGACGACCGCCGCGCCGCAGGCGAGGGCATCCATCATCGACCAGCTCAGGACGAACGGGACCGTGAGGTAGATGTGGGCGTCGCCCACCGAGAGGATCGCCGCCAGCTCGGCCGGCGTCTTCCACCCCACGAACATGAACTTCGACAGGTCGTACTGGTCCCGGCTCAGGACGTAGTGCCGCAGCGACTTCGCGTCGCCGATCTGCTCCTCGTCGCCGCCGTAGCAGATGCGATCCGTGCCGACGACGAGGAACACCACGTCGGGGTAGCGCTCGTAGATGATCCGGGCCGCCTGCATGAACATGTCGAAGCCGCGCATGCGCTCGAACCCGCGGGCGCAATAGGTGACGATGCGCGTCTGCGGGCCGATCGTCCGGTCGAGGTAACGCCGCGGCGGATCCGCCACCCGGTGGTAGACGCCCGTGTCGACGCCGTCGAAGACGACCTCGAGCTTGGGCTGAAAGATCCCGGGAAACACGCTCTTCTGGAACCCGGTCGGCACGTAGCCGGCGTCGCAGTTCACCAGGTCGAGCTGGATCATCGCGTTGCGGATGCTCGAGCGGAGGATCTTCTGCTCGTTGATCGGGGCGTCGTGGCGGTAATCCATGTCCGAGTGTCGCGAGTGGTAGTAGTACTCGAACATGTTGATGATCGGGCAGTCGTGCAGTTCCGGAAGGAAGATCGTCGAGCCGAATCCTGAATGGCCGACGATGAGGTCGGGCTTGACGTCGCTCCGTGCCTTCAGCGCCCGGTAGACGCCTTCGGCGTGCGCCACCGCCGTCTCGAACGTCCGGGTGTAGTAGGAGTTGTGCTTCGTCGCCCCGCCGCGAGTGATGTACTGAATGCGCTCGATGCCGTCGAACAGCCCGGGATCGCGCTCCGACACAAACGTGCAGCGCCACCCCTTCTCGCGGACGAGGTGCGCCGCGATATGGCCGAACTGGGCCGGGAAGTTCTGATGGACGTAAAGAACGTGCATAAGGGAAGGGAGCGAGGAGCAGGGCGCGGCGAGGGGAGCGCTAGACGCGGCTCGTCACCTTCGGAACCGGTTCGAGCCGGGGCGGAGGGTGGGGGTTCCAGGTCGACGGCCGGGGCGGGTATCGATGCCCCTGCGCCTGGAACAGTCGACGGCCGAGCGTCACCGCGCCCGGCACGATCGGGTCGGACTTATGGCCGCGACCGGCCAGCATCTGCCGAAGGGCCCCGTCGAAGATGTCGAGCAGCTTCTTCGTGAGGTTCGGGTTCTCCGCCGCGATGTTCCGGGTCTCCCCGGGATCGTCCAGCAGGTCGAAGAGCACGACGGGCGGGCTCGAGCGGTAGTCGCACTCGCGCGACACGATGAGCTTGTACTCGCTCGTGCGCAGGGCCCAGGCCGCCTGCCAGGTCGACTCGCAGGCGATCAGCTTGTGGTTCCAGTGCGACATCGTCGTCTCGCCGCGAGCCAGGGGCAGCATCGACCGCCCCTCGATCAGGTCCTCGCGCAACGATTCCCCGACGGCTTCGACCACGGTCGCGGCGAGATCCTGGTGCTGCGTCAGGGCCTGGACGCGCCGCCCCCCCTTCAGCCCGGAAGGCCAGTGCAGAATCAGGGGCACGTGCAGGCTCGCGTCATGCAGGCCATGGGCGTCGAAATAGACGCCGTGCTCGCCCAGTTGCTCCCCGTGGTTGCCGTAGACGATCAGAAGCGTGTCGTCGAGCCGGCCCACCCGCTCGAGGGCGTCGCACAGGACGCCCACGGCGTCGTCCACGGCACGGACCTGGGCGTCGTACTGGGCGGCGATGAAGTCGATGTCCTCGATACGCTGCCCGGATGTGCTCGGCCAGCGCTGCAGGAGGTCGCCAAACCACTGCTTCGGCCAGTTCTCGCCCGTCGGACGGCGGTAGAACTCGTCGAGGCTGCCGACGTTCGTCGTCGTCGGATCGGCGTCGTAGAACAGCCCCATGCGATCGTCAGCCGGCATGTACGGCGCGTGCGCGTCCGGATAATGCATGTGCATGAAGAAAGGCGCGTCGCGCCCGGTCTCGATCCATTCGATCGCCAGATCGTTCACGTTCGCCGCCGTGGTCCGCTCACCGCGGCGGCGGGGATTCAGGTAGTAGCGATAGCCGCGCGCGAACCAGGTCCGATGGTCGACGAGATCGTCGACCGCGACGGCGTCGATGCCGTGGTGACGCATCAGCAGGGACAACCAGGTGATCTTCGGGTTGAGCCCGGACGACGCGTCCTGGTTCAGGATCAGGTGCGTCAGCGGGTGGGTCCCGCTGAACACCGTCGTCATCGCCGGCATCGTCCCCGTGATCGGCGTGAAGTGGCGCTCGAACAGGACGCCGCCGGCCGCCAGGGCGTCGAGTCGCGGTGACGTGGAACGCGGGTAGCCGTAGCAGGAAAGGTGATCGGCGCGGACCGCGTCGAGCGCGATCATCACGACGTTCATGCAGCGTCTCCTGGCGGGAAGGCCGCGGATTATAGCACAGTCCGCGCGGTTCCTGTGGAGCCGCGCGGACTGGTGGGTGCACAGGTTGTCGGCCGCAGGTCGGCCGTTCGATCCGGATCAGGCGATGAGACCGAGGTTCGCGATGAAGCCCTCGATCGAGCTCACGCCACCCGGGTCGGCGATGACGTCGTCCTCGCTGAAGACCATCATGTCGCCCGTAGGCGAGTTCGTGCCGCCGTCGATGAAGTCGGAGCGCCGGCCGCCGTCGATCAGGTCGTCGCCGCCGAGACCGAAGATCGAGTCGGAAGCGTTTCCGCCGCGAAGCGCGTCGTTCAGGTTCGTGCCGACGATGGCCTCGAAGTTCCGGACGCTTTCGATCAGGAAGATGCCGGAAGGCGTGCTTCTCGCCATCTTCGCCGCGAGGTCGACGTAGACGCCGGTCGACGTCAGCAGGCTGAAGTCGATCGAGTCGCCCCTGCCGCCGCCGCCGGAGATCTTCGTGTTGGTCGTCGTCGGCCCGATGTCGACGATCTGGATGATGTCGTCGCCACCGCCACCGTCGATCTGGTTGCCGTCCGAGCCTTCGAAGTCGACCATGATCAGGTCGTTGCCCGAGCCGCCCTTGACGCGGTTCTTGTCGCCGTCGATCTCGACGTCGATGTCGTCGTTGCCGGAACCGCCGTCGACGATGTTGTTGTCGCCTTCGATGTCGGCGTCGATGTCGTCATCGCCGGAGCCGCCGGCGATGCGAGACCTGTCGATGTCGGTGTTGACGTTGATGTCGTCGTCACCACGGCCGCCGTCGACCCGGATGCGCTCGCCGTCACCGACGTTGATCACGTCATCGCCCCGGTCGCCCTTGGCGATGCTGCGATCGCCCTCAATCGTGAGGACGTCGTTGCCGTCCTTTCCGTTGAGGTTGTCGCGACCGCCGTTACCGTCGACGACGTTGTCCTGGCTGTCGCCCGTGAACCGGTCGTCACGCGGCGTCAGGATGAAGTCCGTGACACCGCTCACCTCCACCCTCGTACCGTCGGAGAGCGTGAGGCGTCCGGGTCGGTTCGGGTTCTTGCTCAGCGAGATGACCACGCCCCGGCTGGGACGTCTCGGATCCGCAGGATCGCCCGAGAGGTCCATCGTGCCGCCCGGAATGTCGAGCGTGTCTCTGCCGGGACTCGAGTTCACCGTGAGGCCGGTGCCGGCGAGGATGTCGTCGAAAGGCGATCCCGTGACGCCGCCGACAGGACCGTTGAAGTCGAGCGTGCTGCCGCCCGACACCGGGCCGGGGCCAACGGTGTCGCCATCGAAGGTCACGCCGGACACGGAGTTCGAGAAGTCGACGAGGTTGTTGCCGCCGCTGTCGTTGATGACGTTGGCGTCCGTCCCGCCCGGCTCGATGATGTGCGTGTCGTCACCGAGGCCGGTGTTGATCGTGTCGCTGCCCGCCGAAGACCGGATCGTGTTGTTGCCTTCGCCGGCGCCGATCAGGTTGTTGCCGGACGTGCCGGTGATGTTGTCGTCACCGCTGCCGGTGAAGAGGTTCTCAATCGAATTCGGCGCCAGCGTGTTGTTGCCGATCTCGGCACTGTCGAACAGCGTGCCTGCCGCCAGGTCCGCCGTAATGGGCAGGGTGGTGAAGGCGGCGTCGATGTCGTCCGTGCCGGTGCCCCCGTCGATGTTGTCATCGCCGAGACCGGCCAGGAAGGTGTCGTTGCCGCCACCGCCGTCGAGGTCATCGTTGCCGTCGCCGCCGATGATGTCGTCGTTGCCGTCGCCGCCGTCGATCACGTCGTCTCCGCCGGCACCGTCGATGTTGTCATTACCGGGGCTGCCGGTCAGCGTGTCATTGCCGGGCCCGCCGGTGAGCGTGAGCCCGCCGCCTGCACCGGAACCGTCGATGTTGTCATCGCCGGAGCCGCCGATGATGTTCTGAATGTTGGAATGGGTGTAGTTGAAGGTGGTGCCCGTGGCGGTCGTCGCCGTCACGGTGACCGGATCCGTCTGGTTCGACATGTCGAGCGTGTTGCTGCCGCCGTCGCCGTCGAGCGTGTCGTTGCCGGTATTGCTGACGAAGAACGTGTTGTCGTTGGCATCGCCGGCAAGATTGTCGTCGCCGCTGCCGCCGGTCAGGTCCTCGAAGTTCGCCAGCTGGTCGACGCCGGGGCCGGCGCCGAGGCCGCTGCCGATGCCGGGCGCGATGCCGTCGAGATCGACGGTCACGCCGGTGGCATTGGACTCGTAGCTGGCAAGGTCGGTGCCGCTGCGACCGTCCATCGTGTCGCCGGCGACGTCATGGCCGCCGCCGTCGATCTTGTTGTCGCCGCCGTCACCGCTGAGGATGTCGTCCTGCGGGCTGCCGAGGATGTCCTCGATGTCCACGATCGCGATCGTCATGCCCGGCACCACCGTGCCCGGCCGGTTCGTGTTGGCCGTGCCCTCCCCCGCGTCCAGGTCGACCTGGACGCCGGTCGTGAAGCCGCTGTAGTCCACCTGGTCGGCGTCGCTGTCGCCGCCGACGATGCGCTCGATGTTAGTCAGGCCGTTGGCGTCATCGGCATGGGTCACGCTGTTGCCGAGGCCGTCCGTCGCCGTGACGCTGTTGATACCGAAGTTGATCGCGGACGTCGCCGCGAAGTTCGTGAAGTCGTCGGCCGTCAGGCCCAGCAGGTCGAGATCGGCCTGCACGAGGTCCGTCGGAGCGAACAGGCCGAAGCTCATCGTGTCCTCGTCTCCAGCCTGGAACGACTCGGAGGCCTCGTCGACCACGATGTCGTTGCCGAAGCCGTCGGAGAAGAAGAAGTCGTCTTCGTCGGTGCCGCCCGTCAGGCTGTCGTCGCCGCCTCCGCCGATCAGCGTGTCCCGGCCGCCGTCGCCATTGAGCGTGTCGTTGCCGTCGGCGCCGAGCAGCAGGTCGGACCCGCCGCCGCCGAGCAGGGTGTCGTTCATGGGACCGCCGACGAGCGTGTCGGCGCCGAGACCGCCGGTCAGGGTGTAGGGGCCGCCCGTGCCGCCGTACAGAATGTCGGGGAACGCACTGCCGACCACGCCCTCCACGTTCGCGTAGGTGTCGGTGCCGCCGGTGCCGTCCTCGGACGAACCGGCGTCCACGCGGACGCGGACGCCCGTGGGCGCTCCGGCGAAGCTGACCTGGTCGATGCCGTCACCACCGTCGATCTCGTCGTCACCGTCGTTGCCGCCGCCGCCGCCGAAGCCGCCGCCGGCAACCGTGTCGTTGGCGGCCTCGCCGAGCAGCGTGTCGTCGCCGAGCCCGCCGTTGATCGACTGGGCCTGGCCGTCGCCGCGAAGCGAGTCGCTGCCGTCACCGCCGATGATGTCACGAATGTTGTCGATGCCGCCGGATCGCACCAGGTCCACCGTCGTCACACCGATGCCAAGATCGCTGTCGAAGCTGGCGTCGCCGGTGGTCAGGTCGACCTGAACGTCGAACGCAGTCGTCGAGGGGAAGATGCCGGACGTGATCACGTCGGAGAAGTCGATCGTGTTGATGCCGCCGGCACCGTCGATCGATCCCGTGCCGCGTGCCAGCGGGTTGAGGATGCCCGACCCGTTGGGATTGTTCCGATGGAGCCACTCGAACACGTCGTTGGCCGTGCCGCCGGTGATGTTCTCGAGGTCGTCGCCGCCATGCGTGATGGAGTCGCCGGCCGAGGTCGCGGTGACGCTCGCCATGGTGACCGTGATGGCGCTGTTGATCGCGCTCGGGTTGAACGCTCCGCCGAAATCGGGCGGAAGCGTCGGCCCGGCGAAGCCGTTGAAGGTCAGGGCGTCCTCGCCTTCGTCCTCGGCCTCTACGATCGTGTTGGCCGCGCCGAAGCCGCCATCGCTGGTCGAGTCGGTCACGACGTACAGGTCGTCGTCGCCGCCGCCGTTCAGCGTGTCGTTGCCGGCACCGGCCACGAGCGTGTCGTCGCCCTGGCCGCCTTCGAGCGTGTCACCGTTGGCGCCGACGCCGCGGGCGATCAGCAGATCGTTGCCCTGGTCACCGAAGAGGTTGTCCAGACCGCTGCCGCCGGTGTCGCCGGCGTCGAGCACGTCGTCGTCATCGCCGCCGCGAAGGGTGTCGTCGTCATCGTCCGAGCCGCCGTGCAGGCTGTCATCGCCCTGCAGACCCTGGATCGAGTCGTCGCCGACGAGACCGCGCAGGATGTTGGCGAACTCGTCACCGGTGATCACGTCGTTGTTCGGCGTGCCGGTTACGTTCTCGATGTTGTGCGGCACGTTGGCCGTCACGGTCGTGCGGTTGACAGGTGCAATGGTTCCGTCGTGCTGCGTCTGCAGCGTCGGGGTGGTGCTGAGGTCAGCGACCAGCGTGTCGAAGCCGGGACCCCCGCCCTGGAGGACGCGCGAACTGTCCAGCGTGTCGTCACCGCCGCCGGGCTGCTCGTCGACCGTGTCGATTTCGCCACCCGTCGTGATCGAGTCTGACTGGTAGGTGTCGTCGCCCGCGCCGCCGACCAGCAGGTCGTCGTCGGTGGCCAGCACGGCGATGCCGTTGCCGTTGAGCGTGTCGTTGCCGTCGAGACCCGTGAGGGTGTCGTCGCCGGCATTGCCGAGGAGGCTGTCGTCCGCCGTCGAGCCGGTGATGTCATCCGGACCGGGCGTGCCCACGACACCTTCGATGTTCGCGATGCTGTCGACGCCCTGATGCACGCCGGTGCCGAGGTTGATCACCTGGCCGGTGCTGCCATCGGGATCGACGTTGCGATAGTCGATGCTGTCGACCGTTCCGGCGGGGCTGCTGCCGCCGTCGAACGAGCCGAGACCGGCGGGCGCCTCGGTGCCGAACGGGATGGGCATGTCGGCGCCGTTGTCCGTGAAGCGGAAGAAGTCCGTGCCGCTGCCGGTCAGGATCGACTCGATGAAGTCGCCGGCCGCATTAAGGAATTCCGAGCCGTCGGTGACGTTGATGGACGAGAGCGTCACGACCAGGTCTTCGCTCAGTGCCGACATGTCGAGCACGTCAGCGGTGCCTTCGCCCGTCAACTCGGTGATGACGTCGCCGCCGCCAGCCGAGAAGTTGTTCTGCACGTACTCGTACGTGTCGTTACCGGTGTTGCCGATCAGTGTGTCGTCGCCGTCGCGACCGGTGATCGTGTCATCGCCGGCGTTGCCGGTCAGCACGTTGGCGCCGTTGTCGCCGATGAGGATGTCGGCATCCGCACCGCCGATGGCGTTCTCCATGGTTCTGGTGGTCACGGCGCCCGTGATGGTGCCACCCGTGTCGGCCTGGCCGGAGCCGGTGAATGCAGCCGCAAAATCTTCGCCGGTGAAATCGACGGTCACGACCGTGCCGACGGCCTGGCCTGCGTAGTTCAGCGTGTCGCCGGCGCCGGTGTCGGCGCCGCCGGTGATGTCGAGCGGCGAGCTCTGGGTCGGCGTGAACGTATCGTCGCCGGCATTGCCGTCGACCGTGATGCCCGCGTTCGCCGCGACGATCTCGATCGGAACCAGGCCGCCGACCGCGACGCGCGTCGTGCCCGGCGCGCCGTCGCTGATGCCGATGGCGTCGTCGCCACCCGTCGCCTCGACGACCACGGCGTCGGTGCCGTCACCGGTGTCGAGCGTCAGGGTGGTGACGTTGAACTGCGTGATCTCGAAGTCGACTTCCTCCTCGAAGCCGTTGCCGGGAACGCTGTCGGCATCGGTGTCGACATCCAGCGTGGAGGTGCCGGCGCTCGGGTCGGCCGGGGTAAAGACCGCGCTGTCGTCCGAGGACGTCAGGTTCACGACGATGTCATCGGCATCGTTGTTGTCGGTATCGCCGCCGTCCAGGAAGAACTCCGTGACATCCGAGGTCGCGTCACCCACGCCGTTGACGGTGACCGTCTCGTCCGAATCTTCCTGGCCGTTGATCTCGACCTCTTCGATGCCCGTGAGGGCGATCGGACCGCCCACGACGCCCGTGATCTGGTCGGTCGTGAGATCCACGGTCACGCTGTCGTCCGGATCGAGATTGACCGTGATTCGATCGCTGGCGGTGGGCGGACCGCCGTCGAAGGTGATGCCACCGGTGAAGATCGCGAGATTGGTCCCGTCGATGGTGAGCGTGTCGTCCTCGCCGCCTGTCGCGCCGCCACCGAAGTCAAGGTTGTTGATCCCAACGAGCGTCACCTCGTCGCCGTCGAGCGTCACGGTCGGGTCAGGTGCGGCGTTCGCGTCGATCGTCCAGTCGTCGTTGTCCGTGTCGTCGCCGACGAACTGCACCTGGTCGGTGCCGCCGTTGCCGTTGATGGTCACGTCGTCGTCGAGCTGCGTGCTGTCGACGAGGACCACGTCGTCGCCGGCCGAGCCGTTGAGGGTGTCCTCACCGCCGCCGCCGTTGACGACGATGCCGGGCGCCAGCGCGAGCGTGTCGTCGCCGGTCGAGCCGATGACCGTTTCCATCACGCCGGTGACGGCGAGCGTGTCGCCGCCGTTGATGTTCTGAACCTGCCCGGCGGTCTGGCCGACGTCGAAGGTCACGCCCCCGCCGAAGAACTCGAAGCTCAGCGAGTCGTCGCCGCTCGAGTCGTTGATCACGTCGGCCGATCCCGGCTCCTCGAAGTACTGGTCGTTGCCGTCGCCGCCGTCCATCGAGTCGTCGCCGGCCAGACCCTGAAGCTGGTCGTTGCCGTCGCCGCCGATGAGGTCGTTGTCCGCGGCACTCCCCAACAGCACGTCGTCCAGCGTGGTGCCCGTGACGTTCTCGACGAGACCGTCGCCGGAAATGCTGTTGGTGACGTCGTTGCCGTCCGTGACGGTGCCGGCGTCGAGATCGACGGTCACGCCGGCCGTCGGCGTCCCGATACCGGTGTTGGTGGCCAGCGAGAAGTCGAGTGCGTCGTCCGTACCGCCGCCGCCGTTGACCGTGTTGACACCCCAGGCATCGCCGATGAACCGGAAGGTGTCGTCACCGGCGCTGCCGTTCAGCACGTTCGATTCGTTGTTTGCCGTGAAGTCGTCGTCGCCGTCGCCGCCGAACAGCTGCTGAATATTGGCGATGCCGCCCGCGGCGCCGCCGTTGACGTTGGTGGCCGAACCGTCGTTCAGGTTGACCGTCACGTCTGTCGTGAAGTTCGACGTCAGACCGTAGTCGCCGCCGTCGTAGCGCAGCTGGTTCGTGCCGGTGCCGCCGTCAATCGTGCCGTTGAGGAAGTCGCCGTCTTCGTCGAAGGCGATGATGTCGTTGAAGCTGAAGCCGACCTGCGTGTCGAGAATGATGTTCTCGACGTTGTCGTCGATGTGCTGCACGATCGTCGTGGCGTTGGCGCCCGGCGTGCCGGGATCGCTGTCGACGGTGATCGAGCCGAGGATGACCTCGACCGCCTGGCCGATCGTGGACAAGTCGATCGTGTCGTTGCCCTCGCCCGTGCCTTCGTTGACGTCGTCGGTCGTCGCGGCGTCGGTGATAACGAAGGTGTCGTCGCCCGTGCCGCCGGTCAGGGCGTCGGCGCCCGCGAGGCCGCTCAGGGTGTCGTTGCCGCCCTGGCCGATGAGCGCGTTGACGCCACCGTCGCCGGTGAGCGTGTCGGCAAAGGCGCTGCCGGTCGCATTTTCGAAGAGAATGATGCCGCCCGTGCCGGTGGCCGTCGGCGTCGGGACGACCGAGAGATCCACGGCGACCGCGGAGGCATAGTTGGTGTAGTTGATGGTATCGCTGCCGGCGTTGCCGGTGATGATTCCAGCGCCGCCGCCGAACACCGCCGCGCCGCTCAGGCTGACCAGGTCGTCGCCGCTGCCCAATCGCATCACGAGGAACCCGTCGCCGGTGTGCGTGATCGTGTGAGTGGCGTCAGCGATCGTGAAGCTTGCCGTGATGTCGACCGTCAGGTTGTTGGTCGTCGCGGATAGATCCACGACGTCGCCACCGGATCCGGAGATCACGTCGTTGCCGAGCGCCACGCCGGCCGGGTAGAGCAGTGTGTCGGTGCCGGCGCCACCGTTCAGCACGTCGTCGCCCTCGTTGCCCTGGATCGTGTCGTTGCCCACGCCGCCGGTCAGCGTGTCGGCCTGCGTGCCGCCCTCGAGCACCTCGAAGTTGAGGATCGACGAGACGATCGCCGTCAGGTCGGCCTTGGCCGCCGCGCCGCCGAGCGTCGCCGAGACGCCCTGCGTCGTGTAGTTGAAGGTCAGCGTATCGGACGTGACATGCCCGCCGCCGTCGATGACCGTGCCGGCGCCGCCGATCACCACGTTGTCCGCGACGTTGAACTGATCGTCGTCCGCGGTGCCGATGATGACCTCGACGTCGTTCGCCGCATGGGTGACCGTGTTGCCGCCCTGGGTCACCGTCACGGACGCGAAGTTGGCGGTGATGCCGCCGGCCGTCACGTTCGAGAAGTCCATCGTGTCGACGTCCGCGCCGACGGCCTCGGACACCGTGTCGGTGCCCCAGGCGTCGAGGAACACGAAGTTGTCGCTGCCGGCGCCGCCGTCCAGCGAGTCGTTGCCGGTTCCGCCGTCGATCGTGTCGTTGCCGCCCCCGCCAGCGAGCGTCTCGTCGGCCGCGCTGCCGGTCAGGCTGTCTGCACCGTCGCCGCCCGTCACGTTGACGAACTCACCGCCGCCGAACGTCGAAAGCGTGATTCCCGCGGCGCTGATCGTGCCGGCGCCCAGGTCCACCGTGGCCGCGGCCGCGACACCGGCGAACGTCATGATGTTCGCCTGGCCGTTCGCCGCGTCGAGGATGCCGACGCTGTTGACGCCCTGGATGACGCCGCCGCCGCCTTCAGTGATTTCACCGCCGTTCGTACCGGCGGCGTAGGTGATCACCACGCCGATGTCGTCCACTTCGAGCGTGTCGGCGCCGCCGCTGCCGATGATGCTGTCGGTGCCTTCGGCCGCGGCAATGTCATAGATGTCGGCACCGCCGCCGCCGGTGATCGTGTCGTTGCCCCCACCGGGAATGAACGTCTCGGCCGCGGAGGTGCCGACGAAGGTGTCGGCGGCGGCCGTGCCGATCGCGATGGTGAAGCCGCTGACCGACGTCGGGAAGTTCGGCGTCACGACGCCGGTCGCGAAGTTGACCGTCTCGGGGCCGGCCTCGCCGGAGAGGTCGACGGTGTTGGCCTGCGCCGGATTCACGTCCAGATCCGTCGCGCCGTTGATGCCCGTCACGGTGAATACACCGTCGTCCACGGTGTCGGCCGCGGAGTCGTAGGTCAGGTCGCGCGTGACGCCGGTCATGTTGACGATGTCGCCGGCGCCGGTCGTCAGCACGTCGTCGCCGGGGTTGGCGCCCTGAAAGATCAATTCGTCCGCGTCGGCCTCACCGTCGATCGTGTCGGCGCCGTCGCCGCCCTCGATCGTGTCGGCCCCGGCGCCGCCGGCGATCGTGTCGTCGCCGTCACCGCCGCGGATGTCGTTCGCCGCGGTGCTGCCGGTCAGGTCGTCCGCGTTGGCCGAACCAATGATGTTCTGGAAGTTGTCGGCGTTCTCGGTGTTGCCGTCGCCGTCGTCGGTAATCTCGTTCGCGGCGGAAAGATCGACCGTGACCGCGGCGGAGCCGTTGGCCAGGCTCAGGGTGTTGGTGCCGGTGCCACCGTCGAGCGTGTCCGTGCCGTCGCCACCCTCGATCGTGTCGTCGCCACCGCCGCCGACGAGCGACTCGCCCGTGCCGTCGTCGTCGCCGCGGATGTCGTCATCGCCCGAGCCGCCGGTGATCGTGTCGAAGTTGTCGAGCGTGTCGGCGATCGAGTTGTCTAGGTTGTCGGTCAGGTCCAGGTTGAGGCCGGTGGTGTACGCAGTCGCGTCCAAGGTGTTGGCGCCGGCACCGCCGTCGAGCGTGCCCGTGCCATTGCCCAGCTCGAGCCCGTTGCCGATCGTCACCGTGTCGTTCGCGCTACCCAGCAGGACCGACTCGATGGTGTTCGCGGTGTTGGTGATGGTCTGCGCCGTCACGGTGTCCGTGATCACCAGGCCGCCGCCGGTCAGGCCGACGGTCGTCACGTTGGGCACGGCGGTCCCGGTGTACAGACCGGTGGCGCCGATCGTCGCGCCCTGCAGGTCGACCGTATCGGTCCCGCCGTCGTCGATGATCGTGTCGTTGCCGTCGCCCGCCTCGTAGAGGAACACGTCGTCGTTCAATCCCGGATCGAACGGCTCCGCGTCGCCGCGCAGCGTGTCGGTGCCGATGTGGCCGCCGAGCACGTCGTCACCGTCGCCGCCGATGATCGAGTCGTCGCCGACGCCGCCGATGATCGTGTCGTTGCCGTTGCCGCCTTCGATCGTGATGCCGTAGGCCACGCCGTCGCCGGGCGCAGCGGTGCCGACGTTCACGATGTTCGCGGCGGTGGTGAAGCTGTCGTCGTCGTCACCGAGCTGAACGAGGATCTCGTTGACGTTGTCGAACGTCGGGCCGGCGCCATTGAGAATGTCGCCCGCTCCGTCCGCGACCGTCACGCGACCGTCCGTGCCGTCACTCGAAAGCGCGACCGCGTTGGCCTCGTTCGCCTGGTCGATCAGCTCGAGCCGGAACCCGCCGCCGGGCAGCGGCACCAGCGTCGCGTCGAGCAGCACGCGCGGCTCGAGCGCTTCGACGGCGAAATCGCGCTGCGAAGGCACGAACTCGCTGCGCGTCCTGGCGCGACGGCGCGAACGCTGACGACGGTTGACTTCATGCTTCTGATGCCTCTTTTGGCGCCGCTTGGACATGGTGGAGTACCCCTAGGAGCACTTGGACTGGGGTCGCGTCGACCCGAGACCTGCATTGCTCTGCGCTGCTCTGCGACTTGGTGTGCGCGAATACAGAATACGAAAGTTCCAAAATGGCCGGATATTCCGTCGCAGGACGGCTTATCGGGACCACACAAGTTCAGACTTTAGATTACTGAGCCAATTTCTCAACTTCAAAGCGCGGCGCTTCGACGCATCGTCAACGACCGATATTGCGTCGCCGCGTGGTGCTGGCGGTCTCATCGTGCCGCATCGCACCGACAGGATTTCCAGTAACGACTCCGATAGCGTCGTTGTTGTCGGTGATGTTCAGGGGGAGCGTCCTTGCGAAGATCTCTGGTTCTATTGTCCCGAAACCGGGACGAGTCCTGATACGTCCCGATCTGCCCTGGCTCGCGCCAGCTCCGTCGAACCGGCCGGGAGTCTAACCGAGCGGCATCGTCCGGTCCAGCCAGTCGTCTCGCCGAACCAGCGAGCGCCGGATGTCGCCGGCCCGCGTCCGAATCCGCCGACGCGCCCATCCGATCAGAGCCCGCGAGACGATTCGCGGCGATGAAACACGGCCGGACTCGGCCTTGGCGCCGGCAGCATACATGCGGCGCAAACACTTTACAACCCAGGATGCCTCCCATGTGTAAAAAAGGTCCTCCAAACTTATAAAAAGCTGACAGGAATTCGACGGCCCGTTCCTGGCGGCACGACCGATAAGTCGCTCGGCGTCACGCACCGCCGAGGGTTCGTGCCCGACGACGATGACCTGCACCGATGCGTCGATCGCGTCTCGCTCATCGGCCGCCGCGCCGAGGCGCCCGCCCTGCCCGCCGACCACCGTGATCGCGCCGGGCACTGCGAGCCGATCCAGCGCCGACGCTTCGCGGTCGGGCTGCACGCCGGTCACCTGCCCGGCGTCCATCCCGCGCTCTGTCAGCAGGTCGCCGATGCTACGCACGCCGGCAGCCGAGCCCGTCACGACCAGGACCGGCATCCCTTCCCGATAACACCTCTCGGCCTCGTCCGCGACAAGGCCGTGCATGCGCGCCGTGGCGGCGACGAGGCGCGGGGTCGCCGCGAACGTGCGGTCCCGTCTTGCCGTAAACCCCCGAAGAATAAGACCATACATCTGCGATAACTCCCGCCGACGGAGGCGGCACGACGTGGAGGACACGCCGCAAAGTACGCGGTAGAGGCGGAAGAACCGCTGGAGGCTCAGGCTTGCCAGCGTCCTGCGCTCCGCCGTGATCTCGAGCCCCTCCTTCGCCTCGATCGCCTGCTCGACGCCGAACTGACGTCGACGGTCGGGCAGATAGGTCTGGCCCGTGGACGGGTCGATCATGATCACGCGATCCTCGATGACGTCGTAGTCGCGTCCCCGCTCGTAGCAGATGGAGGCGGCGAGAGCCCGCTCGACCACCTCGCGGCGCCGGCGGTCGCCGTGCCAGAACGCCGTGTCGATGCCGGCCTCGTCGGGCTCGTCGATCTCGGCCAGGCGAATCCACCCCTCGTCCGTCAGCCGGACGATCCGGCGATCGGAGTGCACTATATAGTCCACGTCCGCCACCAGGTCCCCGGCCAGTCGGACCGCCCGGCGCAGGACGTCCGGCGCGGTATGGGGCCCGGGGACGGTGGAAATGACCAGCGGGGAGATCGCATCGTCCAGCAGCGTGCCGTCGATGTCGTCCACGATCGCGGCGTGCAGGCCCGGCACGGTGATGCGCTCCGTGGCGGCCGCGGATGCCGCGACCGGGGTCATGTGCTCGATGACCGCCTCCCGCGCCGGGCCGAGACGAATCTGGTCGCGCAGCCAGTCGCCGATCAGTTGGCGCGCCGCCACGTACACCACCGGGTGGCGGTAGGCCGCAAGCTTCCGGTCCCGGGGCTGGCCCGCCTCGACGTGGGCCGCCGCAAGCCCGGCCCGGCGCAACAGCGGCGCCATCGCGCCGCCGTCCCGCGCCGCCTGGAAATCATTCGCCACCACCACGTGCACCGATGGATGCGACCACCCGGCAAGCACGGCGGCGAGCGCGACGACCGGAGCCCGTGGCGTCGCGCCCGCCAGCGCCGCGGCCTGCCCGTGAAAAAGAGCCAGCGCCGCCGCCACCTGCGTGTCGTGAGGTCTCTGACCGATCTCTCTCGCGGCCATCTCCCGCACGCACGCCATCGCCTCGGTCAGCGACGACGGCGACACGGGTCGGCGGGCGAATGCTTCGCGCAGCCGCGCGGCGCGCTCGTCGAGCTCGGGCTCGGACAGGTCCTGATATTGCGGGCCGAGCCGGTCGACCTGCGCGGCGAGCTGCCGGCAGCGCCGAACGCGGCCCGGAACCTGTCGCATTCGCGTCACCCATCTTCCCACCAGACCGTCGAGACCCCATGCCACCGGCGCGCGGCGACGCCGGGTCGTAAAAGACCACCACATGGCGTCGTAGCGTCCGATTGCCTGCGTCATCAGCCTGCTCCCGCCTTGCCGGTGCGTCGCCCGGGCGGCGGCCCCGGAATTGTTAATTAATGCACAGGATACAGGAACCGGGCCGCGATGCAAGTCCGGCGCGGGAAGGAGACGGAGGATTCGGGGCATCGCAGGGCGCCCGTAGCTGAAGTCGCCGGATTTCAGCTACGGGGCCGGGGCCTCGGCCCTCACGCCGTATCGACCGCCTGCAGGAACCGGCGCCACCAGCGTGCGGCGAGGCTCGTCCGCCCGAACGTGAAGCGGACCTTCGCCCGCTGCCCGGGCTGAACCGCGACGTCGTCCGGCAGGCTGATGCGGACCTCGAACACGGATTCCGCCGCCTCGAAGCCCCGCGCGTCGGTGCGGAGCGAGCCGCCGCCGTAGTAGCCAAACATCCGGTGACGAAGCTGCTGCGTGCCGGAGGGGCTCACGCGCTCGACCTTTCCGTCCAGAACCTGGTCGATCCGCCCGATCGGTCGCAGCTGCACCGCCGGGGCGGCGCTCTCGCCGAACAGCAGCGAATTGTGCTTCTGGTCGATGATCGCGATCGCCACGAGCCGCTCGTTCCCGGCGTGGACGCGCCCAAGCACCTCGCCCCGCTCGAGGTACTGGCCCTGGAGCACGCTGAGCGCCGGGGCGACGAGCTGACCGGCGCCCGGGCTCGTCAGCGTCAGATCCTGAATCCTGCGGTCCACCTCCGCGAGCTGGCCTTCCAGCGACGCAAGACGGGCGAGCGCCTTGTCCTTTTCGTCATGAAAGCCCTCGCCGCCGGCGGCGTCCGCGAGCAGCTTCTCGTGGACCATCTTCGCGACGAGCCGCTCCCGCTCCAGCGCAAGGTCGCGGTTGGTCGCCTCGAGAATGACCTGGTCCGCGTCGACCGGCTGCCCGTCGTCCAGCGCCACGCGCTCGACGAAGCCGTCGACGGACATGACGAGCTCCATCCAGTCCTCCGGCTCGATCACGGCGTCGACGTACGCGTGACGCCCGACCGGAAGAAGCCCCACGACCGCGACGACGCCCGCCACGGCGCCGCACGTCGACGCCCAGGCACGACCGCGCCGACCATGCAGCATCGGGCTCACCGCGAGGAACCGCGTCAGCTTCGCGAGTGGCACGATCACCCAGGTCAGCAGCAGGATCGTCACGAGCAGGACGCCGAGCCCGAAGAACAGGCGCGACACGAACCACGCGATCGCGACCATGATGAACGCGCGATAGGTCCAGGCCGAGACCGCATAGGTCAGCAGCCAGGACCGCTCGGTGCGGCTGTGGGCCACGGGGCGCAGGTCGCGCAGACCGTAGAAACATCGCTGGAGGACCTGCTGGAGCTGCGCGTTGGCGTTCTTCAGCAGGTTGGGAATGTCCAGCAGGTCGGTCAGCACGTAGTAGCCGTCGAAGCGGAGCAGCGGGTTGGCGTTGAACAGCAGCGTCGCGACGCCCGACACGAAGATGGTCCGATGGGCCAGCTCGTTCACGACGCCGGGCGCCGTGCCCGCCCAGACGAACACCGCCAGCGCGGCGACCGCGGTCTCGACGATGATCCCCGCCAGGCCGACGAGCGCCCGCTGCAACCGGCTCTCGAGCCCCCAGCTGCTCGTCGCATCGCAATACGGCACCGGCGCGAACACCAGCAGCATCACGCCCATCTCGTGCACCTGCCCGCCGAACCGCCGGCACATCAGGCCGTGCCCGAACTCGTGGACCACCTTGATGAGAACGAACAGCACGCCGAGCCAAAGCACGTTGCCCGGCCGGATCATCAGCGTGGTTTGCTCCCAGAGCGTCGACCAGCGCGGCGCCAGCCGGACCAGGGCCGCCAGCAGCAACGCGATCCAGGCCAGCAGCCCCCACCGGCTCAGCAGCGGACGGACCACCGGCAGCAGCGCATCGATCGCCGCCGCGGGGTCGAACAGCGGCACCTTGACGAACAGGAAGCTCGACCACTGCTTCCGGCGCATCACCGACCGCCGGCGCTGCATGCGCTTGAACAGCTGCGCGGCGTCGGTCGTCCCGTCGACGGTCACGAGGCTGGTCTGGTAGAGCTGGCTGATCAGGGCGAACACCTCGCCCTGCGTCGGCGCGCGGTCGCCGAACTGCTCCATGCAGAGCGTCCACGCCTGCTCGACCGTGCGCCGCCCGTCGAACAGGGCGACGAGGTGGTAGGTCACCGGATCGAGGCGATAGAACTGGTTGGCGGCCGGGTCGGAGAGGACGTAGCCGCGGCGGCGGCGGAAGTGCCGGCGCCGCACGACGACGGAGCTGCGCAGCCGCACGCGCAACGACGCGATCCGGTCCCATTCATGGCTGTGGGTCGCACGTTCCATCCGCAGCTACCACCAGAGGGCCAGGCGCAGGAAGTCGACGAGCTTGTGGGTCATGATCCAGATGACGCGGCGCGACGCGACGTCGATCTTCGCCACGCCCTCGAAGCCCGGGCGCATCCAGTCCTCCTCGCGCTCCAGCTCGCAGTAGACCGGGAAGAAGGTTCCGCCCTCGTGAGCGACGCCCACGGGCACCACGCGCGTCACCGTGAAGTTCACGGTGACCGACGGGTTGCCTCGGGCGGCGAGTGCGCCCGTGCCGCCGAGACGCACCTGGTCGATATCGCGCTCGTCGACCCGGATCATCGCCCGCAGCAGCGGACGGCCGTCCTCGCTGCCGTGCAGCGGCGCGACCTCGAACAGCGTCTGGCCCAGCTCGACCCGCACGCCCTTGCGCTCCTGCCAGTCGCCCGTCACGACCACGCCGTCCTCGACGGCCACGATGTGCGCGTCGGCGATCTGCCGGGCGTAGAGATCGCGCTCGACCTCGTACACGCGCATCATCGCCTTGTAACGCTCGGCGTCGTCGGGCGATCCGCCCAGGGAGCGCCGGTGATCGATGATCGCCACGGCCAGCTGGCTCTCGGCGCCGTCCCGCATCAGCTCCAGCGGCCGCGCATCCATGCGCACCAGCGGATCGCCGGCCTTCACCGGGTCGCCGTTGCGGGCGAACACCTCCTCGATGTGCCCGGTGTAAGGCGACGCGTAGACCCGCTTCTCGCGCGCCTCGAAGACGAACGGCGCCTCGACTCGGTAGTTCCATTTCACGAAGCACGACGCGATCAGCAGCACGCTCACGGTGAGCGCGACCAGCTTCAAGCCGACGTGCTCGGGACCGATGACGCGCCCCGCGAGCGTGCGCAGGTCCTGCCAGAGCTGGACCGCGGCGGGGCGGTCTCCGCGATGCCGGTCCGCCAGCGCGGGCGCGACCAGGTCGGCGATCACCTGGAACTGCGTGACGTCCGAGCCTTCGAACGGCCGGCTGCGGGGGCGCTCCGCGGTCAGCACCCCCCCGATCTCGTCGCCGTGACGAAGCGGCACGGACACGACGCCCTCCTGCTCGGTCGCCAGCTCGTGATGACAACGGCTGACCACCTGCTGCAGCCACTGGTCTTCGCCCTGGAAGTGATCGGCCGGCGCCGCCACGGCCCGGCCCTGGTCCATGCACTCCTCCATCGCCGACGCGATGGCCTCGCTCAGCTCCTGGCGCCGATCGACGTTGTCCGTGTCGCTCATCGCCACGAGCCGGATCGAGCTGCCGCGCGCCCACCCGATCGCGACGCGCGACGCGTTCAGCTCGACGGACAGGGCATTGCACACCGCCATGCACGACTCGTGAAACCGGCCCGCCTGCTGCGCGGCGGTGAGCACGCTGAGCGCGCGGCGGGCGCCGGCGTTCTCGCGCAGCTGGCGCCGAAGACCCCGGGAGGAAAGGTGCAGCTTGTAGAGGCGGGCCGCCCACTGCAGGTGCGCGAGGAAGGGCTGAATCCGCTCCTGGTCCTGGTCAGGGGCCAGGACGACCGCGATGCCGTCGGTCGCGGTTTCGGACTCGAGCGGCGTGCAGATCGCGTGATAGACGCTGTTGCCCATCGCGATGCGGTAGACGCTGAGCTGCCCGGCCTTCTCGCACCGCTGCACGCAGTCGCGCAGGATCTCCACGCGGTCGGGCTCGACCTGCACGTGCCGACCGGGCGCCATGGGATAGACGGTGACGAGGCGCGACGGCTGGTCCTCGCGAAGCACGAACACGGCGCCGGAGACGCCGCCGACCAGCTTCGCCATCAGTTCGATGAGCAGCGTGAGAAACGGCAGGTCCTGGCCGGCCGCCGCCTCGACCTGGGCCGCAAGCTGCTGAAGCTGATCGTTGGTCACCTTGGTTGCCGTCGCCGGAGGCATGAATCGACAAGAATAACATGCGGGGCCGGGGGCCGGGTATCGGGTTCCGGGGCGCGGCGTTGCGATGCCGCCGTCATAGCGCAGCCGCACGTTCGACCCGTGGGCTGACGCTGGCTGACGCCCACGGTACGCAGCGTCTCGGGGTCCGAGGTCCCGCCCGGAGCCGGGGGATTGGTGGTTCCCGATCCGTTATCCGATATTGGTTGTTTGCGCCGTCCTTCCGGAACCCGAACCCCGGAACCCGAACCCATGGCCGACGCCAACGAGTCCCCGGCACGCGGGCGGGCGGTCCGGATCGTCCGCACGCTCCAGGAGCAGGGCCACGTCGCCTATCTCGCCGGCGGGTGCGTGCGCGATCGCCTCCTGGGCCTCGATCCGAAGGACTACGACGTGGCGACCGACGCCACGCCCGAGCGGGTTCGGCAGCTGTTTCCGCGCACGCGGTTCGTCGGCGAGGCCTTCGGCGTCGTGCTCGTCTTCGAGCAGGGTCACCCGTTCGAGGTCGCGACGTTCCGCAGCGAGTGGGGCTACGAGGACGGCCGCCGGCCCGACCACGTCCGGTTCTCGGACGCCGACCAGGATGCGCAGCGCCGCGACTTCACGGTCAACGGCCTGTTCGAGGATCCGATCGCCGAGCGGATCATCGATCACGTCGGCGGGCGGGACGACCTCGCAGCGCGGGTGATCCGGGCGATCGGCGAGCCCGGTCAGCGCTTCGGCGAGGACTATCTGCGGCTGCTCCGGGCCGTGCGTTTCGCCGCCCAGCTCGACTTCGAGATCGAGCCGGACACCGCCGGCGCAATCGCGCGGCACGCGCCGCAGCTCGAGCGCATCAGTCGCGAGCGGATCGGCATGGAGATGCAGGCGATGCTGAGCGGCCCGCGCCCGGCCCGGGCGGCGACGCTGCTCCAGTCGCTCGGACTCGACGCGCCCGCCCTGAAGGAGCCGGCGCTGACGGCCGACCTGCCGACCCTGAGCCGACTGGGTCCGTCGCCGGATCTCGTTGCGGCGCTGGGCGCCTGGGCGCTGGATCGCCACCTGCTTCCCGGACTTCCGCCGGGCGCCGCGGCCGGAGACCTTGCGGGCCCGCTCGATCGGTTCGCGGACGCCGCCGGGACGCTGGTCCGCCGGTGGCGCCGGGCCCTGTGCCTGACCAACCAGCAGCGCGATGCCCTGCGCCACTGCCTCGCCACGCTTCCCACGCTGCTCGCCTGGCCCGCGCTGCGCGTCGCGCATCGCAAGCGGCTGATGGCGCGCCCCCAGTGGCCGGACTGCATCCGCGTGTTCGCCTGCCTCGAGATCGAGGGTCTGGATGCCTTGCGCCGCGCGATCGACGACGAAGGGACACGCCTCGAGGCGGAAGGCATCGCTCCCGCCCCCCTCCTCACCGGCGACGACCTGATTGTTACGGGACGCAAGCCCGGCCCCCGGTTCAGCCGATTACTTGATCTGGTTTACGACGCACAACTCGAGGGAACGGTCCGCACGCGGGACGAGGCCCTCGAATGGCTGGATCGTGAGGCGAAACCGGGAGAAGGTCCCGCCCCGCCGTGGCCGCGCGGGCTCAGGTAAGCAATAATGAGAAGCCAGGGATGAATGAACTGCTCGACAGCCTGCTGCAGAGCGACGCCGACGTCGGCGCCGTGGTCGCCTACGCGATCATCTGCGGCATGCTGCTCGTGAGCGGACTCGGCGTGCCCATCCCCGAGGACATCCCCCTGCTGACCGGCGGCCTCCTGTGCCAGCAGGGCATCACGGACCTTGGGCCGATGATCGTCCTGACCTTCGTGTCGGTGACGGGCGCCGACCTGGTGCTCTTCGGCCTGGGTCGCCGTTACGGGCACCACGTCCCGCGGCTTCCCATGCTGCGATACTTCCTCAACGAGCAGCGAATCGCCAGGGCCGAGCGCTATTTCGAGGATCACGGCGGCAAGACGCTGTTCATTGCCCGGTTTCTTCCCGGCCTTCGGGCCCCGGTCTACTTCAGCGCCGGCGCATGCCGCATTCCAGCCTGGAAGATGATCGCCTACGACGGATCCGCGGCGCTGATCAGCGCGCCGACGCTCGTCGTGCTCGGCTATATTGGCGCGCACCAGTTCGATCGAGTGAAGGAACTGGCGCTGATCGGCCAGATCCTCATCGCCGCGGCGATCGTCATCGCGATCGCCGGCCTGATCACCTACAAGGTGATGCGCCAAAAAAAAATCGAGCCCTTGAATCATCAGGGCGTTAAGCCGGCGAACCGGTCGGCGATCAAACCGTCGGGACCGTCGCGCGCGCCGATGGCCTGATTTCCTGCTGGCTTCACGGTCCGGCCTGCACTATGATGCAGACATGGGAGCCGTAGCCGCATCACATCAGTTGCGTGACGCTTACCGTCGCGTCATGGATCGCGTCGGGGAAGCATGCGCGCGCAGCGCCATTCATCGCGGCGACCAGCCGATGGTCGTCGCGGTGACCAAGACCGCCAGTCCGGACCAGATCCGAACGCTCGTCGAGATGGGGCACGTCGATCTCGCCGAGAATCGCGTCCAGCACCTGATTCAGCGCGAAGCGCAGCTTGCGGAGTTTCTCAACCGCAAGCGCACGCTCGGCCGCGCGGCACAGGAGGATCCGCAGCGCCAATACGAGGTGCGCTGGCACATGGTCGGCCACCTGCAGCGCAACAAGGTCAAGCCGGTCATTCCCCTCGTGAAGCTCATCCACAGCGTGGACAGCCTGCGCCTCGCCGAGGAGATCCAGGCCGTCGCCATGAAGTCCGACCAGGTCGTCGACGTCCTGCTCCAGGTCAACATGAGCGGCGAAGCCGGCAAGCACGGCGTCGCCGCTCCGGCCGCGCAACACCTCGCCGAGCAGATCGACACCATGATGCACCTGCGCATGCGCGGGCTCATGACCATGGCGCCGATCTGCGACGATCCGGAGACGTCGCGGCCGGTGTTCTCCCGCACCGCCGAGATCTTCGAGGACGTGCGCAAGGACCGGATCGGCGGCGACCACTTCAATATCCTGTCGATGGGCATGAGCGCCGACTTCGAAGTCGCCATCGAGGAAGGCGCCAACCTGGTCCGCATCGGAAGGGCGCTCTTCGGGGAGACTTGATTGTCCGGCCTGTTCCCGTCTGAGGGGCCGTCTCCCGTCGCGTTCGCCCGCGTGGCCCTCGAACAAGGCATCGACGTCTCGCCGGAAGGGCTCACCTACGGCGTGCCCGCGTCGCTGCGGGACCTGCGGGTGGGCGAGCGCGTCGTCGTGCCGCTCGGTCGCGGCGACAAGCCGGCGACCGGTTTCGTCACCGCCATCTCGGGGCACTGCGAGCTCGACGAGGTCAAGCTCGTCCGTGGCCGCGACCCCGGGTCGGTCTCGCTGACGCCCGACCTGATCGAGCTGGCGCGCTGGCTCGCCTCCTACTACTGCTGCCCGCTCGGCATGGTGTTCGCGACGATGCTCCCCGCCGCGGTGAAGCGCGGCACGGGATCGGTGACGCTGAAGGAGGTGCGCGCCGCGCCGCCGCCACCGGCCGAAGGCGACGCGGCGGCGCCGGCGGGTCCGAAGCTCACGAAGCTCCAGCAGTCCGTGCTCGACGCCGCCCGTGCGCAGACCGAGCGCGGCAAACCATGGACGGAGGTGAAGCGACTCGCCGACCTCGGATCGGCGCGCACGGTGCGCCCGGTCCAGCAGCTGATCGCGAAGGGGATGCTGGAAACGCGCGAGCAGACCGCGGTGCGCGCCGACCCGTTCATCGATCCGCCCGGCACGCCCGCGTCGCCCGTCACGATGAGCGCCGCGCAGCAGACTGCCGTGGACCGACTGAGCCGCAGCCTCGACGCCGGCTTCGGCATCTTCCTGCTGCACGGCGTGACCGGAAGCGGCAAGACCGAGGTTTACCTGCAGCTCATCGAGCGGCTTGTTCGGATGCCGGGCGAGCGCGGCGCGATCGTCCTGGTGCCCGAGATCGCGCTGACGCCGCAAACGACGGCGCGGTTTCTTCAGCGCTTCGAGCGCGTCGCGGTGCTTCACTCGGGCCTGCGCGCCAGCCAGCGGCACGAGCAGTGGCGTCGCATCCGCACCGGCGATGCGCGCATCGTCGTCGGGGCCCGCTCCGCGATCTTCGCGCCGCTGAGCTCGATCGGCGCGATCATCGTCGACGAGGAGCACGAGCAGAGCTACAAGCAGGATCAGCTGCCGCGCTACCATGCGCGCGACGTCGCCATCCGACGGGCGCAGATTCTCGGCGTGCCCGTCGTACTTGGCTCGGCAACGCCCAGCCTCGAAAGCTATTACAACGCGACGGAGCCCATCGTCGCTCCGAAGGCGGGCACGCCGGCCGCGCGGGGCCGATCGGCGCCCCGCTACGAACTGATCGAGCTTCCGGACCGCGTCACCGGCCTGACGCTCCCGCGCGTGCAGGTCATCGACATGATCGCCGAGCGACGGCGCCGCCGCGGCATCCATCTGCTCAGCGGACGCCTCGAGGACCTGCTCCGGCACGTGCTGCGACACCGGGGCCAGGCGATGCTCCTGCTCAATCGGCGGGGCTATGCGAACTACGTCGCCTGCCCCGATCACCACTGCGGGTGGCAGAAGATCTGCACCTACTGCGACGCAGCCGCCGTCTACCATCGCGACCAGGCGCTGCCGACCGGCGGCGTCATGCGCTGTCATCACTGCGACGCGGAGCAGATGCTCGAGCGCCTCTGCCCGACGTGCGGCCGGAAGGTGACGCTGTTCGGCCTGGGCACGCAGCGCGTCGAGGAGGAGCTGTCGCGCAAGCTGCCCCAGATGCGGTACCAGCGCATGGACTCCGACACGATGCGCACCGGGCGCGACTACCTGCAGACGCTCGACCGCTTCGGCGCCGGCGAGATCGACGTGCTCATCGGCACGCAGATGATCGCCAAGGGGCTGGACTACCCGAACGTGCGCCTCGTCGGCGTGATCAGCGCCGACACCGCGCTGCACCTCCCCGACTTCCGCGCCGCCGAGCGCACGTTCTCGCTCATCGCGCAGGTCGCCGGCCGGGCCGGACGCGGCGACGAGCCGGGCATCGTCGTCGTGCAGACGTACAGCCCGGAGGACGTCACGATCGACTTGGCCAGCCGCCACGACTACGCGGGCTTCGCGCAGCGCGAGCTGGCGATCCGCCGCGAGGTGGGCCTGCCGCCGGTCACGCGCATGGCCCGCATCGTCGTGCGCCACCTCGACCTCGATAAGGCGAGACAGACGGCGCAGGCGCTCGCCGACACGCTCGCCCTGCACAACCGCCACCTCGACGAGCGCGTCGAGCTGGGCGGCCCCTCGCCCTGCCCGATCGCGCGCATTGCCGAGCACCACCGCCTGCAGATCGAGATGACCGCGCCGGACGCGGCGACGCTGCAGCGCCTGCTCACCTCGGTCCGCAACGAAAAGCTCCTCCGCGCCGACCAGCACACGGCGATCGACATCGATCCGCTGGCCATGATGTGACCAGGGCACACGGGCTTCATGACGGCGGCGCGCGGCGCGAAGGCGACCGACGGACCGTGGCGAACCGCGCGGCGTAAGCCCGCGGGTCGATTGGGCCACGGCGCAGGGGTACCTCGGGCTCGACGGAACCGGGTGTGCAGTCCACCCGCCGCCCGACCTTCGACCTTCGACCTTCCGACCTTCCGACCTTCGACCTTCCGACCTTCGACCTTCCGACCTTCGACCTTCCGACCTTCGACCTTCAACGCCCGACGTTAGAATCCCCCCATGTCCCCCGCCCGCGCTACCAGTGACACGCCCGCGATGCGGCAGTACCGGCGCTTCAAGGAGGCGCATCCGCACTGCATCCTGTTCTTCCGGATGGGGGACTTCTACGAACTGTTCTTCGAAGACGCGAAGATCGCCCACAAGGTGCTCGGCGTCACGCTGACGCAGCGCACCAAGGGCGTGCCGATGGCCGGGGTGCCGTATCACGCCGTCGAGAACTACCTGCGCCGCATCATCGTCGCGGGATACCGCGTCGCGGTCTGCGACCAGGTCGAGGATCCGCGCACCGCCAAGGGCATCGTCCGGCGCGACGTCACGCGCGTCATCACGCCGGGGACGCTGACCGACGATGCGATGCTCGAGGAGTCCGAGGAGAACCCGCTCGCCGCGGTGACCCTCGACGACGACTCGGCGGAGCTGGCCTGGGCCGACCTGAGCACCGGCTCGTTCCACGTCGCACGGCTCGCGCTGCGCGACCTGCCGGACGAGGTCGCCCGCGTGGCGCCGCGCGAGCTGCTTTTCGCCGAGACCGCGGACGGCGGCGTGCCGAAGTCCATCCAGGCGCTGATCGACGCGCGCGGATGCGCCTCGATGGCGCGGCCCGCGTGGCAGTTCGGCGCCCGCGAAGCGCAGGAGATCCTGCAGCGCCAGTTCGAGGTGAAGACGCTCGAGGGATTCGGGTTCGAGGAACGCGACCCGGTGCTGCGCCCGGCCGCGGCGATCGTGCACTACCTGCTCGAGACGCAGGTGCGCGGCGAGGCCGGCGAGGGCCGCATCCCGCACCTGCGACCGCCCCGCCAATTCACGCGCAGTGACCATCTCGTCGTCGACCAGGTTTCGCTGCGCAGCCTCGAGGTCGAACGGACGATCCGTTCCGAGCAGGTCAGCGGCAGCCTGCTCGGCGTGCTCCAGGACTGCCGCACGCCGATGGGCAAACGGCTGCTGCGCCACTGGCTCTGCTACCCGCTCGCGCGCCGCGACGCGATCGAGCAGAGGCAGAGCGTCGTCGCGGCCCTCGTCGAGGACGCGACATTCCTGGACGGCCTGGTCGCCGTGCTCAATGACATCCAGGACGTGCAGCGCATGATCGGACGCATCGCGGTCGGCCGCGCGTCGCCGCGCGACCTCGTCGCACTGTGCACCAGCGCGGGCACCGCCGCGCAGCTGGCCGACCTCGTCGCCGATCGCCCCACCGTTGCCGCATACCACCGACGTCTCGACCCGATCGTGGGGCCGCTGGGCGAGTTGGCCTCGACGGTGGCGGCCGCGTGCGTCGAAGCTCCGCCCGGCCACCTGCGCGAAGGGGGCCTGTTCCGCGACGGACACGACGCGGAGCTCGACGAGTACCGCATGCTCCAGCGCGACAGCGACACGTGGCTGGCGAACTACCAGAAGCAGCTGACGGAGCAGACCGGCATCGCCAGCCTCAAGGTGGGCTACAACAAGGTGTTCGGCTTCTACATCGAGCTGACCGCCGCCAACCGCGACCGCGCCCCCGCCGACTGGACGCGCAAGCAGACGCTCAAGAACGCCGAGCGCTTCATCACGCCGCAGCTGAAGGAGTACGAAGGCAAGGTGCTCTCCGCCCGTGAACGGGCCGTGCAGCGCGAGCTCGACCTGTTCGCCGAGCTTTGCGCCCTGACCCAGGACCACCTGCACCATCTTCACGAGTTCGGGCAGGTGACCGCGGAGCTCGACGTGCTCGCCTGCTTCGCCCGCCGGGCCGTGCGCCACCGCTACGTGCGACCGCGCATCGTCGACGAGCCGGTGCTCCACGTCGACGGCGGACGACACCCGGTGCTCGACGAGGTGCTCGGCGACCGGTTCGTGCCCAACGACGTGCGGCTCGGGCGCGACGAGGCGTCCGAAGACGCCGAGGCGCCGTCGCTCGCGCTGATCACCGGCCCCAACATGGCCGGCAAGTCGACCTACATCCGCCAGACCGCACTGATCGTGCTGCTCGCCCACACCGGCAGCTTCGTGCCCGCGGACCGCGCGGTCGTCGGTCGCTGCGACCGAATCTTCACGCGCATCGGCGCCAGTGACGAACTGCACACCGGGCAGTCGACGTTCATGGTCGAGATGATCGAGACGGCGAACCTCTGCCATCACGCCAGTGCGCACAGCCTCGTGATCCTGGACGAGATCGGCCGCGGCACGAGCACGCTCGACGGCCTGGCCCTGGCGTGGGCGATCACCGAAGCGCTCGCGGCGCGCGGATGCCGCACGCTGTTCGCGACGCACTACCACGAGCTGACGTCGCTCGCGGAGCAGTTCGAGCAGGTCGTGAACCTCAACGTCACGGTGCGCGAGTGGGAGGACCAGATCGTCTTCCTGCACCGGATCGTGCCGGGAGCGACGGACCGCAGCTACGGCATTCACGTGGCGAAGATCGCGGGACTGCCGTCGTCGATCGTGGATCGCGCCAATGAAGTGCTCGCGAGGCTGCAGGTGAGTCACGAGGCGCCGGTGACGCCGGGCGAAGCGTCGGCCGCCGCGTCGCCACCGCGCGACGGGCAGATGTCACTGTTTACCGAGTATCTCGATCATCCGGTGGTGGTCGAGCTGCGCGAGATGGATCTGAACCGCATCAACCCGATGGACGCGTTCGATGCGCTGCGACGCCTGCGCCAAGCGCTGGAGCGGGAGTAGGGGTGGGGTATGGGGGGCGCGCATGCGCGGCGCTCACTGTAGATTATCGTGACCGCGTGCCACCCGCGGGCTGACGCCGCGCGGTTCGCAGGGCCGGCTGGCGTACCGTGGGCGTCAGCCGGCGTCAGCCCACGGGTCGGACGTGCAGCGGCGCGAGGACGGCGGCGCGCTCGATACGAGCAACAAAAAAACCGGCCCGCCGACAGTACTATCCGGCGGACCGGGAGGGGGAGGCTTGGGTGGAGGTCCACCTGAACAATGTTGTCAGGGGCGTCAGGTATTCCATCGAGGCCGAAATGTTTGCAGGATGTTCGCACGGTCCGGCGGCGGAGGTTCCAACGTGTTGCCGTGCCATTACTTGCGGGGATCGCGGCCGACACGCCAATGCAATAGGATCTGTCCCAGTGATGCCCGCACCCCATACCCCCCCGCAGGCGGCCGCCGGCAGTTCGGCCCGCATCGAGACCGGTCTCCAGGCGGGTCCGGTCGCCCAGGGTGATCTGCCCTGGCCCGACGACTGCGGCGGCGAGGCATGCTTCGTCGGGCGCACGCGCGGCGAGGATCATCCCGAGTACGGACCACTCGTCCGCCTGGAATACGAAGCCTACGCGCCGATGGCAGAGCGCGTGCTGCGCGACATGGCCGAAACCGCGGCGCGCCGATTCGGGCTCGGAGCCGTCCGCATGATCCATTCGATCGGCGCCGTCGATCCGGGTGAAGGCAGTGTCATCATCCAGGTCGCCGCGCCGCACCGCGCCGAAGCGTTCGACGGTTGCCGATATCTCATCGACACGCTCAAGCGTGCGCTGCCCGTGTGGAAACGCGAGATCTGGCAGCGCGGCGAAACGTTCGTCGAGGGCTGCCCCGCACATCCGGAAGACCGGGGGGAGCGCGATGCGTAGTCTTACCTCCTGGCGACTCGTCCAGGGCTTCTACTGGCTGGCCGCCGGGACCTGGTTCGGAGCGCTCGTCATGCTCTGCATCGTGGCGCCGACCACGTTCCGCACGATCTACGAGCAGAAGCCCGTGATGCCCGCGTTCTCGAAGCTCGACCCCGCCGCCATCGCGGCCGGTGGCGCCGGCGAGGGTTTCCAGTCGATGATGCAGACGACGTCGGTCGAGTCCATGAACCGTCTCGCCGGCTCGATCGTCGGGCGGTCCATCGACGGCCTTCGCCGCCTTCAGTGGATCTGCGCGGTCGTGATCGTCCTGGCCGTCCTCCTGCATCACACCGTCTTCGCCCGCAGAATGCCGTCGCGCGGTCTCGTCCAGTGGCTGAACAACCTCCGCGTGACCCTGATCCTCGTGCCGGTCCTGGTGCTCGCCGCCGACTCGTTCTGGATAAGCCCGCAGATGAAGGCGGCCCGCGCGGTGAAGAACGACCCGGCCCAGGCCGAGGAGGCGGTGGCGCGTGCCGAGAGGTCGTTCGACCGATACCATGGGCTCAGCGAAAGGTTGATCAGCGTACAGATCGCGATGCTTGGCGCGGCGATTCTCGCCTCGGGCTTCGCGCTGCACGGAACGGCCGGCGATCCGGCCGAACAGGGCATGGAGCATGCAGGAACCGCAGAGCATCGAGCTTGAAATCTGTGTCGCGGCCCGGGAACTGTGGCTGCGCGGCCTCATCGCCGGATGCGACGGGCTGATCAGCGTCGAGCACCATCGCCGGCGCTACGTCGCCACGCCGCCCGCGCGCCGCCTGAGCTCGCTCGAACCGACCGAGCTGCTGACGGTCGACGTGGGCGGCCTGTCGGTCGAGTCGAACGTCGGCATCGACCAGGCGGACTGGCTGCCGCATCGCCTCGCCTACCAGAAGCGCGTCGACAACGGCGCCGACGCCGTGCGCTCGACGGTGATGGCCTGCCCGCCGATGACGCTCGCCCTGATTCGAAAGCGCGGGCGCGGCCAGCCGCTGAGCCTTCCTCACCAGCCCGACGTCGCGATGGCCGAAGGCGACGAGGCGTCGATCCGCCAGGCGATCGCCGATCACCGCGTCACCGTGGTCGCCGACCGCGGCGTGCTCGTCACCGGTCGCGATCTCGCCGAGGCGTTGAACACGCTCGAGCAGATCGAGCACGCGGCCACGGTGGAGCTTGCGTGCCTGTAGCCGGTGCTCCGATAGCGCCGAAGCTCAGAAGCCAGAATTCAGAAGTGCCCGACTCGACTCCGAAGAGCTCACGGAAGAAGCTGCCGCGCACGACGGCGGCGGCGCGCGAGAAGGCCGACCGGATCTACAGGGAGCTGGAAGCGCTCTACCCGGACGCGACCTGCGCCCTGAAGCACCGGGGCCCGTTTCAGCTGCTGATCGCGACGATCCTTTCGGCGCAGTGCACCGACGTCCGCGTCAACATGGTGACGCCGGCGCTTTTCCGGCGCTTTCCGACACCGCGGCGCATGGCCGACGCCGGCCGGGACGAGCTCGAGGAGCTGGTGCGCACGACCGGCTTCTTTCGCAACAAGGCGAAGTCGATCAAGGGCGCCAGCACGCGCATCACCGACCTTCACGGCGGGCGCGTGCCGAAGGCGATGGACGAGCTCCTGCAGCTTCCGGGCGTGGCGCGCAAGACCGCGAACGTCGTGCTGGGCAACGCCTTCGGGATCAACGAGGGCGTCGTGGTGGACACCCACGTCGGCCGGCTCAGCCGTCGCCTCGGCCTCACCCGCCAGAAGGATCCGGTCCGGATCGAGCGCGACCTCATGGTCCGGTTCGATGCGTCGCGCTGGACCATGCTCGCGCACCTGCTCATCTACCACGGCCGCCAGGTCTGCGCCGCGCGCAAGCCTAAATGTGAAGACTGCGCGCTGGCGGAGCTGTGCCCGAAGGTCGGGGTGTGAAGCGCGCCATGGCAGGACGAGCTCCCGCGAGGCCGCGACACCGGATGTCGTGCTGAACACTTGACACTCCCCCGCCCCCTCCCCACACTCGCCGCATGGCCCTCCACCTCAAGGCGTCGCGAGCGCGCATCAATCGCCACTGGCATGTCCTCTGCAGCGAGATCGGAGAGCGCTACGCCGGCACGCGCGGCGAGCAGGACGCCGCCGACTACATCGAAGGCCAGATGCGGCGCCTGGGCCTGGCCGGCACGCATCAGCAGCCGTTCGAGTTTCCCAACTGGAGCTACTCCCAGTGCGCGCTGCGCGTCGGCAAGCGCAGGCCGACGCGCCGCATCGAAGCCCGGCCGAACGCGTACTCCTCCGCGACGCCCGATCGCGGCGTGTCGGGCCCCTTGATCAACCTTCAGGGCGGGCACAAGTGGGACCTGGCGCAGCCGATGAAGGGGAAGATCGGCGTGCTCGTCGGATCGCTGCTGCTCGGTGATCCCGACGTAAGAAACCAGCTGGTCCGCTCCGGCATCAAGGCGCTGCTCGCCGTCGACGCGCGCATCCCGTTCGAGTGGATCACCAGCAACGGCAACTGCCCGGCCTGGATGAACGGTTACCACGTCCCGACCGTCGGGATCGCGTACATGGACGCGATACGGCTGCTCAAGCAGATGCCGGCGCGGGCGCACCTGAAGGTCAAGGCGCGCAGCTTTCCCGCCATGAGCCAGAACGTCATCGGCGAGATTCCCGGGTCGCGTCATCCCGACCAGGTGATCGTCGTCTCGGCGCATCACGATGCCGTCTGGGGCAACGTCGGCGCCGACGACAACGCATCCGGCGTCGTATTCCTGCTCGAGATGGCGCGCCTGTTCGCACGCCGCCGCCCGAAACGCACGATCCGCTTCATCAGCTACGGTGTCGAGGAACGACTCAGCGTCGGAGCCTATCTCTACGCGCAGTCCCTCACGCCAGCGGAGCGCCGACGCATCGTCTTCGGCATCAACGCCGACTCGATCGCAACCACGATCGGCAGCGACATGGTCGGCGTGACCGGCACGCCGCAGCTGGCCCGGTTCGTCGAGCGCATCTGGAACGCGCGCCGGCACGCCGTCCACATCGAACGCATGGTGACCCCCTACTCCGATCATTTTCCGCTCAACGCGATCGGCGTTCCGACGGTCTGGATGACCCGTCCCAGCATCGGCACCGGCAGCTACTGGCAGCTTCACAGCGTTCACGACAACCTCGAGAACGTGTCCGCCGCGCCGCTGTCGCGCACGATCGAGACGAACGCGATACTCCTGGACCAGGTCGCCAACGCGACGCGCCTGCCGTTTCCGCGGCGGCTGTCTCCGGAAGTCGCCCGCGAAGCACGCCGGCTTCACAAGAGCGAATACGGCCATCCCTGGTCGCCGGACAGCTTTGACTACGATCGGTGACCTGACCTCCGCATCGCCGGCACGTACGGGAATCAAGCCATGCCGCACCACACGAAGATCGTCCTCTGCGCGGTCCTGCTGATCGGGTCGGCGCTGACCGCCACCACGTCGGCGCAGAAAGCCCGAGCGCAGAAATGGAAGATGGCCACGTCCTGGCCGGGCGGCCCGCTGATGGATCACGGCGCCAAGGCGTTCGCGGAGCGCGTCGAGCTGCTCACCGACGGGCGGATCAGGATCCAGGTGTTCGCGGCGGGCGTCCTCGGCAAGCCGCTGAAGGTCAGCGACACCGTGCGTGCGGGCGTGGCGCAATGCGGTCATACGTGGATTGGATACGACTGGGGCAAGGACAGGACGGCGGTGCTCTTCGGCGGCTACGCCGGCAGCTTCAACACCGAGGTCATGCTGCACTGGCTCTACGAGGGCGGCGGCGCCGAGTTGTGGGCGCAGTGGCGACAGGAGAATTTCAAGCTCGTCTCGCGGCCGCTGTACACGCGTACGGCCGAGGTGTTCCTTCACTCGCACAAGCGCGTCGAGACGCTCGAGGACCTGCAGGGCCTGAAGATCAGAACGGTCGGCGCCTGGCTCGAGATCGCCAAGCAGCTCGGCGCCTCGCCGCTGGCCTCGGCAGGCGGAGAGGTGTACCCGATGCTCGACCGCAAGGTCATCGACGCGACCGAGTGGGGCACGCTCTGGGAGAACGTCTCGCCCGGGTTCCATCGCATCACGCGTTACGTGATCGTCCCGGGCGTCCATCAGCCCACCGCCCCGTTCGAGCTGGTCATCAACGGTCGGGCGTGGAAGAAGCTGACGCCGCGCGACCGGAAGCTCGTCGACCTCGCCGCGAAGATGGTGACGCTGGAGAGCTGGCTCAAGGTCGGGCACGAGGACATCGGCGCCTACCACTTCTTCAGGGACCAGGGCAACGAAATCGTCGTCCTGTCGCCGGAGGCGCAGCTGAAGGTCAAGCAGCTCGGCATCGAGTGGGCACAGCGCCAGGCGGAAGGCAACGACTGGTTCCGGAAGGTGTTCGACCATCAGCGCGCCTACGAAGAGAGGTGGAAGGACGCGCCGGCGTTTCGCAACCCGGTGACGGAGCCGTGAGCGATACGACCATCGAGGTGGATGGCGTCCTGAACGCCCGGATTGCGGTGGATCAGCTTCATTCGTTCGGCATCGACGCCTGGATCGAGTCGGATCGCCTGCCCGACGCACTCACCGAAGCCGTCGCGATCCCGATTCGAATCCGCGACGCGGCTCAGTGCCCGATGGCCAGGCGGCTTCTGGACCATGCATTCCAGGCCACGCGCCTCGATCGGGATGACGGCGAAGATCCGCTTTGCAAGGAGTGCCGTTACAACCTGCGCGGGCACACGGGCGATGGCGACTGCCCCGAATGCGGCTATCCCTATCGCACGTCGATCGCCGCGTCGGAGTCGCCGACACGATGCCCGGACTGCGGTGAGCAGGTCCCCGCGGGATTCGATCAGTGCTGGCAATGCGGCACGTCGTTGAGCGAGGCAGTCGACGCGATCATGGTGCCCGACGTCGAGACGGTCCGGTGTGCGCACTGTGGTTTTCTCTTCGGCCCTCGGCGCCTCGAGCAATGCCCTGCATGCGGGCAGGCGCAGGAGCCCGGGCAGACAACAGGGGGCCCCCAGGCAAATTCGCTTCCCAACGGTTGCTGGGCGGTCATTCACCTGCTGCTGGTCCTGTCACTACTGTTCCTGATCATGATGATCATCGGGACGCTTGACGAAACCTGATGATCACCCGCGCGGCACCGGCCCATCCGCACTCGAGACGCTACGCTGGTGCGCACCTTGAGGCTGCTGGCGTTCATTCAGAAACTGCTTGATCGACTCACCGGCGTCACCGGCGCCCTTGTCGGATGGCTCGTCCTGCCGCTCGTCGGCGTCACCGTCTACGAGGTGATCGCGAGGCACGTGTTCAACGCCCCCACGATCTGGACATACGAGCTTGGGTACATGCTCACCGGCAGCTACTTCATGCTGGGGTTCGCGTACGCCTTGCGCGAGAATGCGCACATCCGCATCGACGTGCTCTACAACCGCTTCTCGAAGAGCGGCAAGGCCGTCGCCGACCTGGTCGCGTTCGCGCTGATCGCGCTGCCCACCGTGGCGCTGATCGCGTGGCCGCTGTTCGGCTACGCCCACGAGGCGTACGAAAGCGGTGAGCAGTCCGGTCAGACCGCGTGGAATCCCGTCCTCTGGCCGTTCCGCGCCATGTTCTTCCTCGGCTTCGCGCTCCTGGTGATTCAATGCACCGCACAGGTCATTCGATCGCTGCTCGCGCTGTTCGGCCATCCGCGGACGGAGCGCTGAGCTGGAAGCCTACCTGCCGCTGCTGATGTTCCCGGTGCTGATCGGCCTGCTGCTGATGGGCGTCCCGGTCGGATTCGCCCTGATGGCGACGGCGCTCGCGTTCGGCTGGTACGCGTTCGGCGAGTTCGGCACGGTCATGTACCTGTTCAGCTCGCAGATCGACGGGGTCGCGTCCAACTTCGTGCTCGCATCCGTGCCGCTTTTCGTCTTCATGGGATCGATGCTCGAGCGCTCCGGCATCGCCCGGAATCTCATCGAGGCGATGCACCTGTGGACCCACCGCGTTCCCGGCGGTCTCGCCCTTTCCACGATCGTGATGTGCGTGATCTTCGCGGCGTCCACGGGCGTCATCGGCGCGACCGAGATCGTGATCGGGCTGCTCGCCGTGCCCGCGATGATGAAGTACGGCTACAACCGATCGCTGATCAGCGGCACCATCTGCGCCGGCGGATCACTCGGGACGATCATTCCGCCGAGCGTCGTCGTGGTCATCCTCGGCCCGACCGCCGACCAGTCGGTCGCGGACCTGTTCGTCGCCATCATCCTGCCGGGCCTGCTGCTCGCCGGGCTCTACCTGCTCTACGTGCTTGCCCGCTGCACGATCTTTCCGAAGGACGGTCCGACGCTGCCGCGCGGCACCTTCGACGTGACCCTGGCGAAGAAGCTGAAGCTCACCGCGGTCGCGATGGTGCCGCCGATCGTCATGATCACCGCCGTCCTCGGTTCGATCGTGTTCGGCCTGGCCGCACCGACCGAAGCGGCAGGCCTGGGCGCCCTCGGCGCGATGCTGCTCGCGGCGTTTCAGCGGAGCCTGAGTCGACGCGTGTTCATCGAGGCGCTGCGCAACACGCTGAAGCTCACCTGCATGATCATGCTCATTCTCCTCGGCGGGAACATGTTCACGACCGTGTTCATCTCGGCGGGCGGCTCCGACGTGACGACCGAATTGATCGAGGGGCTGAACTTCGGTCGATGGGGCACGCTCGTGCTGCTGCTGGCGATCTCGTTCGTCGCGGGCATGTTCCTCGACTGGGTCTCCATCATTCTGCTGTTCATTCCCCTGTTCATGCCGATCGTGATCGTGTCGGGATTCGATCCGATCTGGTTCTGCGTGCTGTTTCTCCTGATCATCCAGACGAGCTACCTGACGCCGCCGATGGCGCCGGCGATCTTCTACCTGCGCGGCATTGCGCCGCCGGAGATCACGCTTCGGGACATGTTTCGCGGCGTGGTGCCCTTCATCGTGATTCAGCTTATCGCGCTGGTGATCGTGGCGATGTTTCCCGCGCTGACGCTTTGGCTGCCGGATGTACTGCTGCGCGGCGCCCGGATGTAGCTGCTAATGACTCCCCTTGGCCCTCAGCCGCGTCTCAACTGCAACACCCGAAGGGTGTCGCGCTCGATCATGGCGCGCATCGCCTTCTCGTCGAGGCGCGGCAGCGCCGTGCCTTCGAGCATCGCGTTGAGCCCGAGCAAACCTTCGATCGTGTCGTTCACCCTCGTGAACGGATAGTCGGTGCCGAACAGGAGCTTGTGCCACACGCCGTACTCCTGCACGAGCATCAGGCTCTGGTAAAGCTGAAACGGCCGGTAGTAGAGCGCGCTGACGTCCGCGTACACGTTCGGATGCTTGCGGATCATCGCGACGCATTCACCTTCATACGGGTGACCGAGATGCGCAAGGATGATGCGCACCTCGGGAAAGCGCGTCGCCACCGCATCGAGTCGGCGCGGCAGCGTCATCTCGAGCGGCCCCTGCGGCACGATCGTCGTGCCGGTATGCAGCAGCACCGGCAGACGATGACGTCCGGCGTAATGCCACATCGGATCGAGGCGCGAATCATCCGGCATGAAGCCGGCGTACATCGGCATCAGCTTGATCCCGCGCAGTCCGAGCGCATCGCGGCCGTGCCGCATCTCGTCGAGCCAGCCGTCCTGCGTGGGATCGAGTGCCATGAACGGCACGAGTCGCTTCGGATCCTGCGCCGCATAGCGCGCCACGTCCTGGTCATCGACCCAGATCCCCGCAAGCCGCGCCTTGCCGCCGAAAACGATCGAGATCGTCTGGTTCGGCGCGTGCGCACGGTAGTCCGCGTAGTCCGACACCAGCGCGTCGTTGCGAATGCCGGCCGCGCTCCTCAGAAGGGACGTGAACTGCCGCGAGAAATCGGTCTTCGCGTTCCAGGCGTGGGTGTGGACGTCGATGATCATGCGGCGTCAGCGCGCGGCCCGCGCAAATCCCCTGACAAAAACCTTACACGATAATAGTGTGAATTTTTTTCAAGAATCAGACGAATTAGGTGTTGCATGATCCCATGAGGTGGGATACGATCCCATTCATGGCGGCTTCGGGACACGACCTTGGTATTCACCGGAACCTACGAACACACGGTCGACAAGAAGAACCGTCTGTCGATTCCGGCGGACCTTCGTGTCCAGGTGCAGTCCGAGCAGGCGCGTCACCGCGCCCGCAAGTTCGCGGACCTCGCCGTGCCGCCCGACCCCGAAGCACTGTCGGCGCCACCGGTGTTCTTCATTCTTCCAGGCGAGAGCAAGGCGCTCTACCTGTACACCGAGAAAGACGTCGAGCAACGGGCGGAGGATCTGATCGACAGCGAAGTCGAGACGGAAGAGCTGCTGCTCTACGAGCGCATGTGGTTCAGCGCGGCGCGCCGCGTGGAGTTGGACGGCGCCGGGCGCATCACGATTCCCGGCGACCTTCGTAAGGACGTGAACCTGGAGAGCGAAGTGGTTCTGCTCGGCGTGCATGATCATCTGGAAGTTCGCAACCGACAGGACTGGTACGATTATAAGAAGCAGATCTTGACCGAACAGCCGCAACTGATGATGGATCCGCGTCGCATGAAGCGCCATTCGGGCCGAGGCGCATGATCAGGAGACCGTAACGAACGGGCGTTCAGGGTTGACCATTCCGGGTCAACAAGTAACAACACATAACACCTACCACAGTAGCACCCAGTAGGAAAACCTGCGAAGGATGAACGGACTCGTCTTCTGCAATACGTACGACTCTCGCTGGATCTCAAACCGGTCACGGATGACTGGTGCAGGATCCGGTCGCCACGGTGAATCAGTGATCGGATGCTCGCGTGAGCGCGATAAATCCACCGCTGGCAAGGGTCGTTCGTGTTTGTGGAGCCTTCGCGGGTTTTTCCGCCGCGCGGCGCCGATGTAATCGCCGTCGGACCGCGCGGTTCCCGTGATGTTCTCTTTCTCCTCCGCCATGCCCCCGGATTCCTCCCCGGGGGCATGGTTTTTTGGGTCCGGGGTCCGGGATCCCGCTCGTCTGAATTCTGACTCCCTCACCCGTGCCTTGTCCCGATTCGCCGCTTCACCGACAATCCGGCCAAGATGAAGCATGACGGCACGGCCGACGCGCGACCGAGGCTGCCCGTGGGCACGGGAGGGCTCGGCGCCGTCGTGCTGCTGCTCATCGCGGCGCCATGCTTCGTCACCCTGCCCTGGTCGGTGTCGCGCTACGAGGGGGAGGCCGGCGACGAGGCGTACGCTCGCTCCGCCCCGAGCATGCGCTTTCCGCTCGGCACGGACGGCCTCGGCCGCTCGCTGCTCTGGCGATGCCTGCTCGGCGGCGCGATCAGCCTCGGCATCGGCATCAGCGCCGCGCTGATCGCGCTGGTGATCGGAGTCTCCTGGGGCGCGGTCGCGGGCCTCGCGGGCGGGCGCGTCGACGCGACGATGATGCGCGTCGTGGACGTGCTGTACGGCCTTCCTTACATCCTTCTGGTCGTGCTCATCGACCTTGCGTTCTCGCCGGTCGTCGAAGACGCGCTGTCCTGGCTCGTGCCCGCCGGCTCCACGAAGACCGTCGCCAACGTCGTCACGCTGCTCGTCGCCATCGGCGGTCTGAGCTGGCTCACCATGGCCCGGGTGATACGCGGGCAGGTGCTGAGCCTGCGGCGGCAGCCGTTCGTCGAAGCGGCGCGCGCCTGCGGCGTCGGGGGCTTCGGCATCCTGCGCCGTCACCTCGTGCCCAACCTCATGGGTCCGATGATCGTGTACGCGACGCTCACGGTGCCGTCGGCGATCCTCGCGGAGTCGACGCTGAGCTTTCTTGGTCTCGGCGTCCAGGCCCCGTTGCCGAGCTGGGGCAGCCTGGCCAGCGACGGCGTGCAGGAGCTTCACAACCTCGGGCTCGCCGGATCGGAAATGCGATGGTGGCTCATCCTCTGGCCCTGCGTCCTGCTCGGCGCGACCCTGCTCGCATTGAATCTCTACGGCGACGGCCTGCGCGAGCGCTTCGATCCGAAGAGCGTGAGGGTGTAGCACGCTCGATTTCCGGCGTTCGTCAGATCTCTCAGAACCAGTTCAAGCCCGGACACTCGCGCCATTCGATCGAAGCCGCCGGCGCACGGGACCTTTCAAAAGACACGAATGTCTCTATACTCAATGTGGTCCATTCACCGAGAGGGATGACCACGAAGACGAGACCCCGTGACGGCAGGCGATGGAGCGGAAGGATTCATGGCGAGCGCCTCGGAATCTGAACGTCACCTCGAACGCATCACGCGCACCTTCACAGGAGACATCCCATGCCGCTGCCAGCACAAAAAGTCGACGTATGGCACGCGACGATCGAGGACCGGCCGGGCGGACTCGCCGAGAAGCTCGCTCCGCTCGTCCAGGCGGGCGCCAACCTCGGCTTCGCGATCGCGCGCCGGTCCTCGGATCATCCTGAAACCGGCTTCGTGTGGATCGCGGGCCTGAAGGGAGCGAAGCAACTGGCCGCCGCCAGGGGGGCCGGATTCGCGAAGACGAGGGACCTGCACTCGGTCCGAGTCGAGGGCACCGACAGGCCCGGCTTGATGTACAGGATCATGCAGACCCTGGCGGATGCGAATGTCAACGTTCGGGGTGTCTCGGCGGCCACGGTGGGCCGTCGATGTGTCAGCTATCTGGCGCTGGACACGACGGCGGATGCGACGATGGCGGCGCGCCTCATCAGGAAGCTGAAGTAGAGGAGCGAACACGCGTGACCGCGATGAACAGCCGAGAACGTCTCCTGACGGCACTGACCTGCGAAACGCCGGATCGCGTACCGGTCAATACCTATGAGCTGGACGGCCTGAATACACAGAGCTGGTACAACCAGCAGCCCAGCTACCAGGCGCTGATGAACTTCATCCGCGCTCACAGCGACTGCATCGCCAACTGGGACGCCGCGACCGGAGACCAGGTGCTCAGCGGCGACAACACGTACATCCTCGGCTCATCGCATCCTGTGCCGATCGACTGCACCGTCGAGCGCGACGGGACGCGGGAACGTTCGACGTGGATGATGCACACGCCCAGGGGCGACCTTCGCCGCGTGCTCGAGCGCGACGACCGCGTGCAGACCACGTGGGTCATCGAGCACTGGTGCAAGTCCGTCGAGGATGTGGACAAGGCGCTGAGCGTGCGGTTCGAGCCGATCGAGTATGACGCCGGCGATTATCCGCGCATCAGGGAGGAGGTCGGGGACCGCGGGCTGATCATGTCGTCTCTGTCCGACCCGGCGTACCTGGCCGCAGACCTGATGTCGTTCCAGGATTACACGACGTGGGCGTACGAGCATCCCGACCATTTCGCGAGGGCGGTGGACGTGACGGCGCCACGGGTGATGGAGAACCTTCGGCGAATGCTCGAGGCGTGCGTGGTGGATCTCTATCGCATCTGCGGGCCGGAGTACATGACGCCTCCCTATTTGCCGCCGGCCTACTTCGAAAGATTCATGTCCCCGCACATCACGGCCATGACGGAGATGATCCACCAGTTCGGGGGCTACGTGCGCCTGCATTGCCACGGGAGGATCAGCCGGGTGCTGGACATGATTCTCGACAGCGGCTGCGACGGGACGGATCCGTGCGAGCCGCCTCCGGATGGCGACATCGAGTTGGACGAAGTGAAGCGCCGTTGTGCCGAGCGGCAAGTGAGCGTGTGGGGCAACGTCGAGCTGAAGGTGCTCGAGCAAGGCACGACGCAGCAGGTGCGCGACACCGTGCAACAGATCATGGATCAGGCCAAAGCCGGCGGCGGTTTCGTGCTCCTGCCGACGGCCGGGCCGATCAACGTGCCGTTGTCGCCGAAGACCGAGGGCAATTACATGACGATGATTGAATCGGCCGTGGCGTCGGGGGCGTACTGATCGTCGTACGGTGGCACCATGGATGAACACGGATGAACACGTTTTTATTCTGAATCATCCGTGGCCATCCGTGGTCCATCCGTGGTCCATCCGTGGTTGTGGTCCTTCAACTTCTCGTCACCGCGACAAGAAGTGACGGCGGAAGAAACTACTGCAGCAGCGCCAGGACGTTCTGGGCCGTGCTGTTGGCGATGCCCAGGGTCGAGGTGCCGGCGTTGACCAGGATCTGGGCGCGGGTGAGCCGGGCCGTTTCCTCGGCGAAGTCCGTGTCGCGGATCGAGCTTTCTGACGCGGTCAGGTTCTCCAGCGCGATCTGCTGGCTGCGGATCGTGGTCTCGAGCGTGTTGCGCTCGAACGCCCCGAGGCGGCCGCGAAGGATCGCGATCTGGTCGATCGACGCATCCATGATGAGCGTCGCTTCGCTGGATTTGCCGGCGACAAGGCTGTTGTCGCCGCCCGACACCACGGAGTTCAGGAAGCCGACCACCTGGTTGCCGAGGCGGCTCGCGGCGACCGAGTGAATGCCGAAGCCGACCTGCTGGCTGGTGGTAATGCCCGGTCCGACCTGGAACAGCGCACCACCGCCGGTGATCGTGAACGTGTTGGTCCCGAGCGTCGTGCCGGCCGCGGCGGTCAGCGACATCTCGACGTTCAGCGTGGATGACTTCAGGCTGATGTCGAGCCCGTCACCCAGCGCCAGGTGGCCGTTGACCAGCGACAGGACGTCCTCGCCCGCGTCACGGTTGACCGCGGTGCCGCCCTGCTGGTCGAACGTCTGGAAGAAGTCGCCGTTGCTGATCTTGCGGGCGCTGACGAACGCGTCGGAACCGTAGGCCTGGCTGGTCAGCACCATGCCCGAGGTCTGGTCCGCCGCATCGACCAGCGATGCCGAGATGCCGGTCGCCGTCGCCGTCGAGTTGACGGCCTGCACGACCGCCGAGAGCGTCGTGCCGCTGACGAACGAGAAGACCTCGACGCCCTTCGGGCCCTGCAGCTCGAACGTCACGCTGGACAGGAACGCGCCGGGCGACGTCGCGGCGTTGCCGGAGATGAACAGCGTCGCGTTCTCGGCGCTGTTGAGCACTTCGACGGTGACGGGAATCGTCGTGTTCGTCCCGAACGTCGCCCCGAACACCTTCACGTCGCGAACGTTGTTGTTGTCGACCCCGCTGGTCAGGTAGTCCAACGAGCCGTTGAGCACCTTGAGCCCCGCGAAGCTCGTCGAGTTCGAGATGCGCGTGATCGACTCGATCGCGGAGTCGATCTGCAGCTGGTTGGCCTCGACCTCCTCCTGGCTGAAGGCGCCGGTGTTGGCGGCTTCGACGGCCAGGCCCTTGATCGAGGTCAGCAGCGTCGAGATCTCCTGCAGCGCCGCCTCGGTGGTGGCGATGACGTTCGACGCCCGTTCCGCGTTGTCGATGGCCTGCGAGATGCTCGAGATCTCGCTGCGCAACCGCTCGGACACGATCAGGCCCGCAGGGTTGTCCGCACCGCGGCTGATGGCAAGTCCGGTACTCAGTCGTCTCAGGCTGGTCGCCAGGTCCAGGTTCGACCGCTGGAGGTGGTGTCGCGCGACCAGGGACGTGATGTTGGTGTTGATTCTTGACATGACAATCCTCCTTGATTGTCGTTCGGATGCCGGTCGTGCCGGCGTTTATGCCAGAGTCTTCAGGTCCGTTGCCTCATGCAAGGTTTCAGGGAACACGTAGATAAAACGTCGCTACGGGTTGCGCCGAACGCTTCGGAGCTCCCGCAGTTTCTTGTCCGCGCCGTCCAGGTCGTCCATCTGGACCTGGCTTGCCGTCGCGTTCTCGGATCGAATGGCCTCGTACACCTCCTTGCGGTGCACCTGCACCTGTCGAGGCGCCGTGATGCCCAGGCGCACCTTGTCTCCCCGAATATCCACGACGGTGATCTCGACGTTGTCACCGATCATGATTGTTTCATCGCGCTGACGCGAAAGTACCAGCATGCGAGCGGCTCCTTCCTTGGAACTCGAACAGGATTCCGCCTTTCATGAATCCAGGTCCGACGCCTCCATGCGTCGGTCACCCCGCCGACGGGCGTCACGCCCGACTCGTCGTTACGCAGAGATCGCTTCCATCGGTGCATCCACTTTCACGAGGGGCACCCTCGTGTGAAACCGTCGATCGGCCAGGACCAGCTGCGTGCCCGAGCGCTGCTGCACGTTGACGATCAGCGGGCCCTGCAGGTTGCCGGTCAGCTCGTTTTCGTGCTTGTTCACGATCACGAAGACCTGGGCCTCGTCGAAGGACGCCAGCCCCAGCTCGCCCATCTGCTCCGGTTTCAACGGAATCCGGTAGCGGTGGACGAACAGGCTCGGATCGGTCACGACGAACGCCAGGTCGGGCCGACCCACGGCCTGCAGCCAGAAGAAGTGGCTGCCTTCGGTCGGCTGCAGCAGCACGTACTGCTTCACGCCGGGGAAGCCGAGGATGCCTGCCCCGAAGGTGATGACGCGCTGGTCATCAACGTCGACCGTTCCGAAACGCGAGGTATTGACACGCATGACACCTGTTTCCGCGAATGGCCACCCATCCTGGTCCGGCCCGCATCGTGGCGCGGGCTGCGGCATCCTGCCGCGGGGTCAGGGCGGTGGAGCGGCTGGCCATCGGCCGCCCCCGCCGCGCAATCGTTGCGCCGCTCAGCGCAAAAACTCCATGAGGCTCATCTGCAGGCTCGATCCGCCCACGCGGAGCGAGGCTTCCAGCTGCTGCTGGAGCTGCAGGAAGCGGGTAATCGCCTCCGTCAGCTCGGTGTCCTGCAGTTCGCTCAGTAATGTTCGCTCTGAGTTCTTCAACTGCTGCGACCTTTCTTCTTGACGATCGACCCGCTGGGCACGTGTGCCGACGTCGGCCTGGATGCGTGCCACGGTCTCGATGTCAACGTCTATTGCATCACTAGCAACCGCAATGCCAAACGAGTCGTCGTTTCGCAAAGCATCACGAAAATCAATCATGTGCGTGAAAATACTTTCGGCCCTGACCTTCGCGACGTCCTGGCCGTCGAGCACGGCGTCCGCGCCCGCGTTCGTGTAGATGCCGAGCTGGGTGGCCACGAGGCTCGTGCCGAGCTGGACCACCTGGAAATCGCCGGCGCCCGCCGTCGCGTCTTCGAACCGGAAGCCGTTGCCCATCGGCCGCAACCCGACGTTGAAATCGGTGCCGGCATCGCCCGGCGCCCCGACCGCGAGGCCCGCGGCCGTCGCGGCCGCCTCGATCGCGTCAAGCGCCTCGCCGACGGTGGCGATCCCGTCCAGGTTGACGGAGAACGTCCGTCCGTCGTGAAGCTCGATCGCGAAGTCGTCCTCGTCCAGCACCGGCTCCACGCCCAGCCCCAGGCGCAGGTCCGCCAGCGCCGTCTGGTTGCCGAACGTCCGCAGTCCCAGGTCCGACGCGGTCGTGCCGCCGTTCTCGCCGATCGACAGCTCGATCCCGCTGACCTCGCTGATCAGGTTGAACCCGTTACGCTGCTCGTTGACCTCCAGTCGCAGCCCGAGATCGAGCTGGTCGATCACGTTGATCATGTCCTCGACCGTCTGGGCCGACGAGAAGTCGGCGATCTTCGTCGCGGCCCCCTGCGTGATGCTCAGGCCGCTCGCCAGGTCGATCGCCACGCCGAACTCCGCCGGCGTCGTGCGCGAGGTCAGGTGCGGATCGAGCGCGGCCCCGCTGACGACGCCGCCCGTCGCCGACAGGTTCAGCCCGAGATCCCCGGCGGTCTGACCGTGCCCGATGTCGGTGATCGTGATCGCACCGGCCGCGGTGAGCTCGAACCCCTGCCCCGCGATCGCGATGGTGCCCGCCGCCGGATCGATCGCGTCGATCGCCGCCTGGACCCGATCGACCACGTCCTCGAGCGTCTCGGCGGTCCCCAGCTCGACCAGCGCCTCGGTGCCGTTCACGGACACGCTGATCGATCCGAGCCGAACCGGCACCCCCTGCGCTCCGGTCACGTCGACGATGCGCGTCTGCGGTGATGCCTGCGGATCGATGTCCACCATGCTCTGGACCCGGCTCGACAGCGCCGCGAAGGCGTCGTCGCCGTTCGTGTTGACGGTCAGGGGGCCGCCCCCGCCGACGGCCGCGACGAGATCCTCGCGGGCGCCGAGGTAGCGGACGCCGCCAAGGAACTCCACGAGAACCTGGCCGTTGCGCTCGGCGCTGAGGCTGCCTCCGAACAGCGAGATGCCCTGGTACTGCCGGTTGCCGATGTCGATCAGGGCCTTGAGCTGGGCGTCGATCACGGTCGCCTGGCTCTCGCGCGTCTCGGCGCTCGAGCCGATGCCGACCTGGCTCAGCGCGATGCTCAGGGCCTCGCGCAGAATGGTCGTGGCGTCGCCGAGGGCCGAGTCGGCGTTGTTCAGCACGCCGCGCGCGTGCTGGAGGTTTCGCTCGTGCTGGTCCCGCGCCGAGATCTGCGCTTCGAGGTGCAGCACCGACGAGACCCGCGCGGGCTCGTCCGACGGACGTTCCAGCGTTCGTCCGGTGCTGAGCTGCTGCTGGAGCTGCGCCAGCGCCCGCTGCGTGCGCTGCAGCGAGCTCAGCGTCTGGTTGCTCGAGCTGAGCGTCGAAGTGCGGACCTGGCTGAAGCTGATGCGACTCATCGTTCCACTCACACGAGAGACAACAGGGTCTCGAGCAGCTCGTCCACGACCTGCAGGAACCGAGCGCTGCCCTGGTAGGCGCGCTGGTAGGTCAGCAGGTTGATCACCTCTTCGTCCGCGTTGACGCCGCTCGTCGACTGCTGCTGGGCGGCGAGGTTGTCGCCCACGAGCGCCTCGGCGTCGAGCTGCTGGTTCGCCTGGGAAAGCCGTACGGCGTATTCCTCCACGTACCGGTTCCAGGATTCCAGCAGCGTCTGGCCCTCGAGCGCCGCGATCGGCTCGTCCTTGAGCGCGGCGAGATCCAGGGCGTTGCGGTTGTCGCTGCCGTCGCGCGCCGCGGCGAGCAGCGACGGGTTCTGGTCGACGACGGGATTGACCGAGATGTCGCCGGCGTGCGATCCGCTGAAGAAGCTGTTGACGCCCAGCGCCGCGAGCGCGCCCGAGCTGTCGCGGTTGAAGATGAACTCGAAATCGCTTCCGTCCGAGTCGACCACGAGCCGACCGTCGGTCGAGATCGAGGCGCTGACGCCGTCGATCGCGTCGATCGCCGCCACGATGTCGGGCAGCGTCGCGTCGTTCGCCGGATCGATCCCGTCCAGGTCGACGTCGATGGTGTGCGTCGTGCGGTGGTTGGTGGATTTCTGCCGGATGATCAGGTCGAAGCTGCCGTGCTGCGCCGTGAAGTTGAGCCCGGTCTGCTCGTCGTTGAGCGTCGCCGCGAGGTCGAGGACGCGGTTGGCGCCGGTGACCGAGTCGAACCCGGTCAGGCCCTCGCCCTGGCTGTGGACCCGGTTGATCTCGAAGATGAGCTGGTTGGCGAAGTCGTCGAGCCGCGCGATCGCGTCGTTGACGTCGGCGCGTCGCGCGTCGATCAGCGACGCGAGGGTTCCGGACGCCGCCACGACCAGGCGCTCGTCGACGCTCGTCACCAGGTCGATCTCCATCGCGCCATCGATGCTCTCGCGCCGCACCTGCAAACCGCGGCTGGAGCCGTTGAGAATCACCGGCATCGAGCCGACGAAGACGTCGATCGCACCCGATTGGTGCTCGTTGACCGAGATGTCCAGGTATTCGCCGAGCTGGGCGAGCAAGCCGTCCCGCTGGTCGCGCAGCGCGGGCGCGCCGCCGTTGAAGCCGCCGCCGGTGATGATCTGCCGGTTGACCAGCTCGATCTGCTCAAGCAGGTCGTTGGCCGCCGTCGCGTTGCCGTCGATCGCCCCGTCGACCTGCGAGCGCAGGTCGAGCATATCGGCGCGCAGGGTCTGGACGAAGTGCACGAGGTTCGACGCCTGGCGCAGCACCACCGTGCGCAGCGACTGGTCCGCGGCCCCGTTGGACAGCTCGCTCCAGGCGTTGAAGAATTCGTTGAGGTGCGTCGAGAGATCCGCGTCGCTGAACTCGTTGAACAGCGCCTCGATCTGCGACAGCACGTCCCGGCGCGCCAGCGAGAAGGACTGGTCCGCGATGTTCGTGCGGATCCGGGCCTCCAGGGCGTTGTCCACCTGCCGGGAGATGGCCTGCGTCTGCACGCCGCGACCGACGAACGTGCCGGTGACGACCTCCCGGCTGCGCGAAGGCTCGAGAATGGTGCGCCGACGGTGAAACCCCTCCGTCGCCAGGTTGGCGAGGTTGTTACCGGTCACCTCGATGGCCAGCTGCTGCGTGGCCAGTGCCGATCGGCCGATCTGGAGGGCGTTGCCGAGGCTCATGGTGTCTCGTTCAAGGCGGCGATGCTTCGCTCAGGCCGTGGCGCTGAACGTGCTCATGGTCATCGTCTCGGGAGGCGGGGCGCCGTCGCGCCCGTACACGCCCCCGCCGCCGCACACGGAGCCGACGGCGAGCACGAGTCCCTGCATGTGCGCGACCAGGGCTTCCGTCGCCCGTCGCGCCACGCTCGTGTCCTTCCTGATCCGGCGCATGCACGCCACGAGCTCCTCCCGCATGCGAAGCAGACGCTCCCCGCGCGGCGGGTCGAGTCGCTGCGCGAGCGCCGTGACGGGCTCGGGCCGCGCCGCGCCGGGATCGAGCGCCAGCGTCAGGTCCGCGCAGATCTGCAGCCGGTGCTTCTCCAGCTCGCTGATCTGCTGCACGATGGGGTGCTCGTCCTCGCAGAGCTCGGTGACGCGCCGGTAGTCGGCGGCCCGCAGCGCCGCGCGCTTGGCCTCGAGGTATTCCGCGAGGCGCCCGTGTGCCGCGAGAAGCTGCTCGAGCGCTTCGATGAGCCGGTCGTAGAGGGCGTCGATCTTATCCAAGGGTATCCAGCCCCTTCTGTCCGACGACGCGCTCGAGCGCGGCGTTGCCCTGGTGCTCCAGCCACTGATGGAACCGGTGTCCCAGCGAACGCGAGATCGAGAGCCGATCGCTGCCGGCGATCTGGTCCGCGTAGATCTGGTTGAGCCGGCCGCGGAACGACGACTCGGTGAACCCGCCGTCGAACATCTCGCTGCGGAACGGGCTGTCGGAGGCCTTCTGAAGGATCGGGAAGACGAGGGTCGTCGCGACGAACCGGTCGACCACGTCGTCGACGCGCTCCCGGGCGCGCTCCAGCAGCGCCGCGCGGAACGATGCGGCCTCGGGGTCGCCCGCGGCATCGCGCAGCGGCCCGCCACCGACCGTGGCCGAATCGAGTCGAAGCCCCCCGGTGCTCGACACGTCACTCACGTTCATTCGAATTCGAGCTCCGCGTGAAGCTTGCCCATGGCGTGAATCGTCTTGATGATCCGGATCCGGTCCTGGACGCCGACCTCGAGCTGGTTGAACGCCGAAAGCAGGTCCGACAGCTTCGCGCCGCCGCGCCGCTCGGGATCGATGCCGATGAAGCGCTGCTCGCGGACGCGCGGCGCGTCGTCGGTCGGCTCCGGAGCCGGTTCGACCACGCGGATCGTCAACTCGCCGTGCGAGATGCTGACCGGCGAGATGCGCACGTCGGCGCTCATCACGATCGTGCCGGTGCGCTCGTTAATCCGGACGCGGGCGCCGGTCTCGATGTAGCCCGGGTCGATGTAGGCCCCCAGCACCTCGGCGATGAATGGCATCGGGTCGTCGATCTCGGCCTCCGGCACGATGACGATGATGCTCTTCTGGTCGAGCGCCCGGGCGATCCTGCGGTCGTCCGGATCGAGCGCGTTGATGATCGAGGCGACGGTCGTGGCCGTCTGCGGCGTGGCGTTCGCCTCGTTGAGGACGAGGGTGATCGTGCCCTGCCGGATATACGACGGGTGCACGTCCGCCACCGCGATGGCGCCGTTGCGGATCACGCCGCGCGTCGGCACCTCCGGATCCTCGATCACGACCGGTCCGGAAGCGTGCGCGAAGACCGGCGAATCCGGCAGCGGCCCGGTCATCGGCATCATCAGGAGCTGACCGCCCTTGAGGCTCTTCGCCGACCCGATCGCGCTGACGTGCACGGCGAGTCGGTCTCCCTCGCGGAATCCGCCCGCCGGCGTCGGCGCCTCGAGCGCGACGAGCGCGACGTTCTTCACGTCCTTGAGGTGCTCGGTCACGGTCTCGGCGTCGATGAAGGTGCGCACGACCTTGGCCAGCGGGTTCATCGCGGGGCGGAACTTCCCGCCGTCGCCGGTGCCCGCCAGGCCGACCACGAGCCCGAGCCCCACGAGGCGGCTCGACTCGGCGCCCTTGATCCGCACGATGTCGCCGACCTGCGTCGCGTGGGCCCCCTGGCCGGCGATCGCGATGATCAGCAGGGCGATCCCCGCCATGCATCCTCTGCCGGCCCGTCTTCGAATTCGCGTTGTCCACCCGGTTCCACCAGGCATGTCCGGTCGCTCCCTAGAAGTTGAAGATCATCTCGAACACGCGGGTGAGCACGCCCTTGCGGCTCGCGCGGCGCAGCTCGCCGGAGTGCTCCTTCGTCACCGCCAGGTCGAACATCCGCGTGGACATCACGGTGTTGTCGGTGGTGATGTCCTGCTTGCGGCAGGTTCCGGTGACGACCATCGAGAACGCCTCGCTGTCGGTACGAATGCTCTTGCGCGCCTCGAGCACGAGGTTGCCGTTCGGCCGGATGTCGATGATGCGCGCCGTGACCCGCGCGGTCAGCGAGTGCCGCTGCTTGTGCGTACCCAAGCCCTCCCACTCGTCGTCGAACTCCACCCCGATCTCCGGCTCGCGGCCGGTGAGATCCGACTGGTTGACCTGCATGTCGAGCAGGTCCTTGAGCGTGATCCGCGGAATGGCCGAGATCTTGCCTTCCTTGCTGTAGGACTTCTCGGTCTCGAGACTCGAGCTCGCGTCGTTGGTGACCGATTCGCGCACGATGATCGTCACCAGGTCGTACTTGGCGAACTTGCGCGGCTCGGCCCGGCCGACGGCGACGAAGCTTGCTGCGGCGACGTTCGCCGCGAGCGCATCGACGCGCTTCGATTCCGGCTCGACGGACGCGGCGGGCGCGCGGCGCACGAACAGTGACGACGTCTGACCCGAAACGGGTCCGGTCATCGCGACGACGAGAAGGACGATGAGGGGGCGAAGGCGGCTCATGGTGACTCCTCGATGTCGATCGCCGGTTCGGTCTCCGCCCGTCCCGGCCCCGTGACGCGGGCTCTGAACCGAGCGTTCACGCTGCGGCGGCCCTTCCGCCGCGCCTGTCCCTTCGCGCGGTCATTGCTGATGAAGACGACTTCGCCGAGGCTCCCGTCCTGCTCCGCCCGCCCGGTGACGGTCATCTCGAGCCCGCCGACCGCGCAGGTCACGGTCACCGGCTCGTTGCGGCGCACGAGGTAAGGGGCGCGGACCAGATCACTGTAGAGCACGGCGCCCGGGCGCAGGGTGATGCGCGCGACCCGCCCCACCGCATCACGCAGACGATTCAGCGCAGGTCCTCGGTCGCGCTGCAGGCGCACCTCTTCGATCGCGATGCCGTCCGGCGAGATCAGCTCGCCGCGGCGGATCGTCCGTCGCACGACCACGACGAGCGCCGGGTGCACCACGACCGGACGCACCTGGATCTGCGGCCCGCTGCGGCGATGGATGACCACCGTCGTCGGGCCGAGCCGGCGTCGGCCCGTCGGAAGCAGGTCGATCAGCTCGGATTCCGCGCTCGCGCCGAGAATCATCCGTTCCCGCGCGGTGTAGCGGAACTCCAGCTCCTGTCGCGGCACGCCGGCGCGCTCGGCCAGCAGCTCCTCCAGGTGGTCGCGGATCGTGACCGGCGAGTCCAGCTTCACCGGGCTCTCGGAGTTGGCGACCGCCGGCGCGGGCGCCGGCTCGAGGTTTACCGTGCAACGGCGGAGGCCGCCGATGCTGAGTTCCCCGGCGTTGAGCCCGGGAAGCTCGAGCGCTTCGCGGAGGCGCGACAGCTCGAGGCGGGCACGATCGGCGCCGTCGGGCAGACGTGCGACCACGCGTTCCCCGAGCCGGTCGGCATCGGGCCCCTCGATGAGCGCCACGTCTCTCAGCCGGATGTCTCTCGATTCGACCCAGGCCTCCTCGAGCAGCCGGACCGTGTTGGCGCCCGTGCTCTCGAGAAACGCCGGCTGCGCCGCGCTCCGCGCGGGCGTCGTCGCGGCCCCGTCGAGACCGGAGGCGAGCGCCAGGATGAAGGCGAGAACGAAGGCCGGAATTCGCGATCGGGCGTCAATCATCACTAGCCGTCACCGAGCCGTGCGATCACCTGCAGCGCCTCGTTGGCCGCGTTGATCGACTGGCTGTTCATCTCGAAGTGTCGCTGGGTCTTGATGAGGCTGATCAGCTCGTTGACCGGATCCGCGTTCGAGCCCTCGAGCATCTTGTGGCGGATGCTGCCGAACGAACCCTGGTCGGGCTCGCCCGTGATCGCGGGCCCGGAAGCCTCGGTCTCTTCGTAAAGGTTGCCGCCGAGCGGTCGCAGGCCGTTGGCGTTCGTGAAGTTGGCGACCTCGACTTGCCCGAACTCCTGGAACGCCGGGTCGCTGCCCACGCGGCCGGTGATGCGGCCGTCGACCGAGATCGCGATGTCGGTCGCGTCGGGGGGCACGGTGACCGACGGCTCGAGCCGACGACCGTCGCCGTGACCGAGCACGATCTCGCCTTCGCTGTTGACGAAGAAGTTGCCGGCGCGGGTGTAGAGCGTCTTCTCGCCGGCGATGACCTGGAAGAACCCCGAGCCGTTGATCATCATGCTGAAGTCGCCGTCATCGGGCACGGCCGGCCCCTGCGACAGGTTGATCTGCGTGTTGCTGATCCGGGTGCCCAGGCCGACGAACAGTCCGGCCGGTCGCTGGTCGCCCGCGGCGTTCTCGACGCCGGGCTGCTGCTTCTCCTCGTACAGCAGGTCCTCGAAGTTCGACCGGAAGGACTTGAATCCCGTCGTGTTGGTGTTGGCGATGTTGTGGGCGATGACGTCGATGTCCTGCGCCATCGCCGAAAGCCCGGTCGCCGCGGAATGTAATGCAAGTATGGCCATTCAGTTTCGCTGCCTGGTTGAATCAGGAACCGGAGTCGAAAACCTCCCTCAGGCGACGACGCGGCCGAGCGTGTTGACGGCGCGATCCATCAGCGCGTCGTGGAAACGGATCATCCGCCCGTTGCCGGAAACGGCGCTGGTCGCCTTGATCATCTTCATGAGTGAACGAATGGGCTCGGTGCCGCTGGACTCGACGAATCCGGGCAGCACGCCGGCGTTCTCGACGGCGCGGCGGGCGCCGGCGGATTCTGGAATCCTGAACAGATTGCTGCCGAGCTTGCGCAGGAGCCGCGGGTTGGCGACCTCGGCAATCTGCAGCCGACCGACCTCCTCGCCGTCCTCCAGCACCCGGCCCGAGCGATCGATCTGGATCGGCCCCGTGCCCAGCGCGATCGGCGCGTCCGATGCGTCGAGCACCTTCCGGCCGCCCGCCATCGTCACCAGGAAGTTGTCCCCGCTGCGCGTGAATCGGCCGTCGCGCGTCAGCGCGACGTCGGTCCGACCGTTCGCATCGGTCGTGGCCACTGCGAAGAACGCGTTGGACGTCTCAAGGGCGACGTCAAGGGGATTCTCGGTGCGTTCGAGCCGACCGACGTCGAAGTTGATGTGCTGCGGGCCGGCGAACACGCCGCCGCCGAGCTTGTCGAGAAGGTCCTGCCGCAGGTCGAACCCGAAGCCGTCCTCCACGGACTCGGGCGGTCGCTGGCTGATGCCCGCAATGTCGGGCTTGAATCCGACGGTCCGGGCGTTCGCCAGGTTGTTGGAAAAGACGTCCTGACGATACATGTTCGTCAGGACGCCTGAAGCGGAGAGATACAGGCCGTAGTTCAACGGTTCACCTCCATGTGAACCGCGATCGCCGGCCCGTCGTTCGTCTGGATGTAGCTGACCTCGGTGCCGGGCGCCCCGTGCCTCGCCTCCAGCGCGGCGGCCTGCTCGTGCAGTTGCGCCGCGAGCCGGGCAAGCCGGGCGATCGTCTCCCCGAGGTGCTCGTCGTCACTCAGATCGTGAATGTCCAGCCAGTTCGTGTCGCTCAATGGGAACGCCTTTCGATCCGCCCGTAATTCGGGCGTCTTCACGCGGACCATTTCGCAACGACGATGCCAGAAGAAGGAAAAGTGACCCCGGAGATTTCATATGTATCTATAAACCAATTTATATAAATATTTTATAAAATTTAACCCCGGATCGATCCTCGATGGCGCCTGTCAGAGTCGATTCAAGCCCCCGCCCGTCCCGTCACCCGGGGCGCAACGATTGCCCGCGACGCGCAGCAGTTGCGCGAGTGCGGATCACCAGCGAAGACGGGGTCTGACCGGTCGGACGCCGTTTCCGCAGGTCTGCGGGATGGGCGCCGCATCACGCCGGGTGATGCACTCGGGTTCGACGGCCAGCGCAACGCTGATCGAGTACGAGGACGATTCGCCGGCGTTCATCGGGATTGCCTCACCGAGCCGGGTCGTCTCGGCCCGGAGGGCGTTGCCGACACCGGGCCGGAGACGGCCCGGTGTCGGCAACGCAAGTCGAAGCATGGGGCCGGTCAGGTCAGCAGATTCCGTCTGCTTTTGTAGATCTCGTTCAGGCGGGAACGCAGCGCGCTGTCACCCGCTTCGTCGATCCGGGCGGCCGCTTCGGCCAGCAGGCGCACCATGCCGTGGAAGTCGGCGACGCTGACGGACTCCGCCGCGATGCAGCCGCGCTGCTCATCCATGTTGTGGTAGTTGAGCAGGGGCAGGCAGACGCAACCGGTCCGGTAGCCGAACACCGAGAACGCCGTCGCTTCGCAACTTCCGCCCGTCATGAGCTTGCGCTGCCACGACTGGCCGTCCTCGTCCTCGAGACCGGAGGCGACCTGCGCGAGCGCGTAGGTCATGCCAGGGTCGAACGTGCTCGTGCGGTCGCCGACACGGACGATCGGACCGTCGCCGACCGGTGCATCGGGCAGGCACTTCGAGTTCTCGAGCACGATCACGCGTGCGCCGCGCGGAACCAGCGACGCCTTGCAGGCCGCGATCGCCCCGACGAATCCGACCTCCTCGCACCGCGTGAGCAGCAGCCGCAGATCCGGCCGCGACCCGGCACGCCCGCGACGAATGGCGTCGAGTGCCGCGATCGCCGCCGCAACGCCGGCCAGGTTGTCGACGGCGGGCGCCACCAGCCGGCCGCGCGTGATCCGAGCGGCGCCGACATCCCACGTCGCCACGTCGCCCGGGGCCGCCTTCTGCGCGGATGCATCATCGTGGAGCTCGACAACGCCTACGCCGTCCTCGGGGGGGCCCAGCACTCGACCTTTCGCGCCTGCGCCCGGCGACACCCGGTCGCTCCCGTCGAAGGACCAGCCTCCTCGATGGACTCGGATCGGGCTGCCGCGGAAATACGAGGACGCGACGCCACCACGGAACTCGGCCTCCCATCGGCGCGATCCGACCGAGGCACGAAGCACGAACGCGGGGTGGTCCATGTGCGCGACGAGCACGACAGGACGGCGGGAACGCGCGCCGTCCAGCGCGAGGTGCAGGTTCCCGAAGCGGTCCGTCTCGAGACGCACGTTCGATCGCCGGCCCGCCCAGCCGCGGATCCAGCGTGCCACCCGACCCTCGCGACCGGACGCGGTCGGGATGCCGGTCAGCTCGACGAGCCACTTCTCCCGGGTCTTGCGCTGCTCATGGTGCTTCGAATGCTTCATGTCAGTCGATCTCGCCCCGGTTCGCCGTTCGCTAAAGTGTAACGCCGCCATGCAGCATGCCGTCGAAGCTGACGACCTCCATGTCCGGCGCGGACGAACGACCATCCTCCGCGGCGCGACCTGCCGCATCGCCACCGGTCGATGCACGGCGATCGTCGGCGCCAACGGCAGCGGCAAGACCACGCTGACCCGGGCGCTCACCGGGCACGCGCTGATCACTTCCGGGTCGGCCCGCGTGCTCGGCGAGACGATCGGACGCACCGACATCCGTGCCCTGCGGCAGCGGATCAGCATCGTCAACCCTACGACCGCCACGGCGCACCATCACGTCAGCGGCGCCGTCGTCGACGAGGACCTGACGAGTCGGGACGCGGTGCTGACCGGCTTCTACGGCACCGTAGGACTTTACGAAGACCCGGACGACGCGCAACGACAGCGCGCCGACCAGGTGCTCGAAGAGGTCGGGCTCGGACGCCGTCGCGACCTGTGCTTCGCCCTGCTCTCAACGGGCGAGCAGCGGCGGTGCCTCATCGCGCGGGCCCTGGTGCACCGGCCGGAGCTTCTGATCCTCGACGAACCGACCGCCGGGCTCGATCCCGCCGCGCGCGAGACCGTGCTGGCCACGATCGAGGGCGTCATCGACGGCGACGACCCGCCGACGGTGCTGATCATCACGCATCACATCGAAGAGCTGGCCGAGAGCACCGGCGACGTCCTGCTGATGAAGGACGGCCGTTTCATCGCGACGGGCCCCCCCGGGGAGGTCCTGACGGACGCGCACCTTTCCGAAGCGTTCGGCTGCGCCGTGACCGTGCACCGGCGCGGCGGGCGGTTCTGGCTCGAGGCCCACCCCAGGCCGTGGCGGCGTCTGCTGGACAAGAGCCGCTGACAGAATGAACCGTCAGGCCAGAGACCGACGAGGGGTGCCCGGTTGCCCCCGCCCCGGATCGTCGCGCCACGGTAGAATGAGCGTTTTTCCCAGGGAAGACTGACGGAAGACCAAGGATCAAGCACATGGCATCAAGCAATCCGATCGTCGGCATCGTCATGGGCAGCGCCAGCGACGCGCCGACGATGCGCAAGGCCTGCGAAACGCTCGACGAGCTTTCGATCTCCTGGGAGATGAAGGTGTGCTCGGCCCACCGCACGCCCCAGCGGGCCCATGACTACGCGACCACGGCGCGGCAGCGCGGCCTCAAGGTCATCATCGCCGCCGCCGGCATGAGCGCGCATCTCGCCGGCGTCATGGCGGCCCTCACCCACCTGCCGGTGCTCGGCGTCCCGATGGACGGAAAGCTGGCCGGCGGCCTCGACGCCCTGCTCTCCACCGTCAACATGCCGAAGGGCATCCCCGTCGCGACGATGAGCATGGGCAGCCACGGCGCCGTCAACGCCGCCCTCATGGCCGCCGCCATCCTCGCTACATCCGACGACAACATCGAGCGCACGCTGCTCGACTTCCGCAAGAAGCAGACCGACGCGATCCCGGAAGAGCCGCCCGCGGAATAGGACGGGAATCCTCGATTCGGGTGCAACCGGTCGGCCGCGGCCTGATCGCCACGAAAAGCCGCGAAGAGCCACAACAAAAGGAGTGAAGAACTCGCCGGTGCAATCGACGTCTGCGCCGAGGCCCAGCGCGCAGAGACGCATGTCGCGCCGCAACATGCGCCCCAGCTCATGACTTGTGACCTCTCGCGGGCGCAGCCCGCTCTCACTCAGAACCCCACTGACGTCTTCGCCGCGAACGGCACCTTCACCGTCCGCATGTCCGCCCAGACGTCGATCTCGAACGTGACCGACTCCACCTTGCGCGCGAGGCGATAAGCGCTCTGCACGGTCACGTTGCCGAAGCTGCTGCTGCGCATCGATCCGCCGCTCTTCGATTCGATCAGCTTGCCGTCGGCGTCCTTGAATCGCACCTCCGCCAGGGCGCCGAGATCCTGCTTCGCCTCCAGCGTGATCTGCAACGGCTCTTCCCCCCAGTCCGGCTTGCCCGTCTCGGTCAGTTTGAAGGTGAACGGCCCCGCCTTGATCTGCGTGCCCGCCGCAAGGGCGACGTTCGACTGCGAGAAGGTCTTCTTGCGGGTCGCCACCCGGAACGTGAGCGCCCCCTCGGCGCTGATGCTCGTCGCGCCGCGGGCCGGCGTCGCCGGACCGTTGATCTCGATCAGCGCCGCCTTGCCGTCCTCCGAGAAGCTGGGAAACATGCCGAGGCCGGCCCGGCCGAAGCGGTCCTCACCTTCGAGCAGGTTCGTCCCGCGGCTGTCGACGAACGACGTGATCTTCGACGCGTCGTCGTCGAGCTCGATCAACCCGCCGGAGGAATGGACCACCAGCGCCGACAACGTGGTGCCCGGGAAGTAGTTGAAAGGCCGCATCGTCTGGTCGTCGCCGTACGGGGCGCCGACGATGCGCAATCCGCGCACGCTCAGCTGCGTCGCGCCCGCGGAGGGATCAGGACGCGACCGCGCCGACGCGGGCGCGACGGCGAGGACCAGCGCGACGGCGAGAATGCCACAGGCGCCGAGAGCGAGCAGGGTGAGGCCTCGAATCTTCATGAGCAAATCCTTTCGTGTCGCTGCGGACGGACCCTCGTCACCCACTCCCATTCGACCGGCCGCCGATGCCCGTCGCAGTTTTCTCCGTCGCTCATCACAGACCCGGCAGGGCCGCGATTCCGGGACGTTGCCCGTCGCCAGAGTCCGAAAACGGTGTATCCGGTCGGCCGTAGGCAGACCCAATCATGCTCGGGACGGGTTCTGCGCAGCCTTTTCAATCGGGTACGCGCTGCCGAGCCGGGCCGTTCGCGGCCCGAAGTGCGTGCAGGCGCTTGCCGACTCCGGGTCGAGTACGGCCCGGCTCGGCAAGCGTCCGGAGATACGGAACAACACAAACAGCAATCACTGGGGGCTGACCTTGGGGACGGCCCCGATTTCTACACTGCAACGCGAGTGCCGAACAGGATTGGGTCCGACCCCGTTTCCCATCGTCCTCGATCGGCGTCGCGCTGGCATCTGAAACCGAATGCGCATACGTTAGCCGTCCGAGCATGCGTACCCTCGAGCGGCATCTCGCAGTTGAAGAGTCGGCGTGATGGCCAGACAGAAGGATCCATTCGCCTGGTTCGAGCAGGCGCGATTCGGGATGTTCATCCACTGGGGGATCCACGCGCTGCTCGGACGCGGGGAGCAGGTCCTGTTCCGCGAGCGGCTTGATCAGTCCGAGTACGAACGGCTCGCCGATCGTTTCAACCCGAGGAGATTCGACGCGGACGCGTGGGCGCGGGCGGCGTGCGAGGCAGGCATGAAGTACATGGTGCTGACGACGAAGCATCACGACGGCTACTGCCTGTTCGACAGCGCGCTGACCGACTACACGTCAGCGAAGCGCGCGGCCGGACGCGATCTCGTCGCCGAGTACGTCACGGCGTGCCGCCGGCACCGGATTCGGGTCGGGTTCTACTACTCGCTGGGAGACTGGCGGTTCCCGGCCTACTTCGACGGTCCTTCGAAGGATCCGCGGGGCTTCGCGCGCTTCCGCCGGTACATTCATGGACAAGTCGAGGAGCTTTGCACGCGATACGGTCGGATCGACGTGCTCTGGTTCGACGGCGGATGGCCCCATGACGCCGCGGCATGGCGCGCGGCGGCGCTCGACCGGATGATCCGGCGGCACCAGCCGCACGTGATGATCAATGACCGGCTCCATGGCGGAGGCGTCGGCAACGTGAAGCCGGTGGGCGCGGCGTCGAAGCGGCTGTGCGGCTACTTCGACACCGCGGAGCAGCGGCCGGCGACCGACACGGGCCTCGCGCGGCCGATCGAGATGTGTCGCACGACGCACGATACCTGGTGGGGGATCTGCCGGCACGATCGACTCAACATGACGCCGGCCCGGGCGATCAGCCTGCTCACCGGCGCGGCCCACCGCGGCGCCAACCTGCTGCTGAACGTCGGGCCGAAGGCGGACGGGACGTTTCCGCCGTTCTTTGCGCGCATCCTGAAGGAGACTGGCCGTTGGACGGGCGTCAACGGAGAGTCGATCTACGGCAGCGCGGCGGGCATTCTCGACACGCGCACGCTCGGCACGACGACCGTCAGGGGCAGCAGCCTCTACCTCCATGTCCTCTACTGGCCCGGCAGGTCGGCGACGCTTTACGGTCTTGCGAACCGTGTCCGGTCCGCTCGGATCCTCGGTCGACGCGGGAAGATCCGCGTCGAGCAGAGCGGGCTGCACACAGTGCTGCACGACCTGCCTGCGCGCCCGCCGGATCCTCAGTGCACCGTCATCCGCCTCGATGTGCGGGGCCGGCCGCGCGAGGATCCCTCGGTGGTCCATCTCTGGGAGCAGGGTCGCGATCTGGAGAGCCTGTCGGCGTGGGCGTCGCGCGCGGCGCGGTGACCGGCGCCGCGGTCGGTCCCACGCATTCTCGAGTTGCGAGTTCGTTACGACCTTGAGATCGATCAGCGCCCTGACCTTGCCCGGATCCGCGGCCTCGACGTCGGCTGGACGGTTCCTCATGACACATCCGATCAGGCGAGCGGAATGTCGGCATCTCCGAGCTGTAGGGGATAGTTGCCGTACTCGCGCACAAGGCCGATCAGGTAGTCGTAGGTTTCGCCGGAGACGTTGCTGGGGACGGAATGGTCGGCGCCGAAGATGCAGCCTCCGCCCTTGGCGGCGTTCAGCTTTCTCAACGTGCAGGCCTTCAGCTGCTGGCGGTCGCCATGAGCCCAGATCTCGACATCGTGGTTACCCACGAACGCCAGCCGATGCCCCATCCGCCGGCGCAGGTCGACGACGTCCTGTCCCGCCTTGCACTCGAGCGGGTGAATCGCGTCGAGGCCGATCTCGACGAGGTCGTCCAGGATGGCGCGCATGTCGCCGCAGGCGTGCATCAGGACCGGCAGACCATGGTCGTGCGCGACTTCGATCATGGCCTTCACACCGGGCTTGAAATGCTTCCGCCAGTAATCCGGTGAAAAGAGCATCCCGTTCGTGTACGCGACGTCGCCGGCGATCAGAATTCCGTCGAGCAGGCCCCCGGCCGCGTCGATCTGGGCCTTGATCGCCTCGGTCATGAACGCGTTGATGCGCTCGGCGAAGCAGCCGATGTCGTCGGGATACAGGCCCATCCAGAGCAGGGCGTTGGCCTGACCGATGGATCGCGTCATGAACTCGTTGGCCTCGATGACGCCGCCGAAGGTGGCGAAGTCCGCCGACATCGCGCGGACGCGATCGATCCACGGATCGACGTCGCGCGCGATCCTGTCGCCGACTCCGCTCAGATGATCGTCGCCCCGCGCGAAGTACCGCCGATCGTCCCAGGGATCGTCGAACCGGAACGACCTCACCTTGTCGATCGAATCGGTGTCGAAGGCCATGTAATGGGGCATCGGGATCTCATGCACCTTGCGCACCACGGCCCCGAAGCCGGTTCGGACGGTCGTTTCCCCGGCGCTGTCCTTCAGGATCTCGAACGGGCGGACGTGCGGGTCGAGATTCGGCGTGGCGATATCGATGTCCAGGTCGTAGTAGTGCTTCGGATCCGCGTCATGCGGCAGCGCAAGCTCCCGTCGCCATCGCTCGAGGAAGTCGGTCCAGTAGACCTCCGCCAGCGGTATCCGGTCCGGCTCGTCGTGGCGAAGGGCCGTCCTGACTCGCTCGATCTTCGTCCTGGCCCTGAGGGTTCGTGGCATGACCAAGCCATCCTGTGCGCGGTGGTTTAAGATAGATTATCGCATACAAGGGTTCAATCCGGTATGGCCGGTCGTCCCGATCAACCTGGTGGAGCCACCCGTGCTCGGTGCCGTGCTGATGATGGCCTGGATGACGGCTGCGTTGCCCGAGGCGCCGCGAGGTTTCACCTGTCTCGGCACCACCCTGCCGGACGAGGTCTACACGGCCCCCATCCCTGAAGGCTGGACCGAAAAGACCATCGCGGAAGCGGAACCGGCGCTGGCGCGCCGGATCAACACCGTGATGCCCGATCTGGCGCCGTCGGTTCGAGCGAAAGGGTATGTGGTCTTTGTCAGGAGCTGGGGCGACCTCGTCTTCCCGCAGACGGCGCCCCTGGCCTCGGAGCTGAGCGATTCGATTCGCGTCGCGTCGCCCCCCGAGGAGTACGTGGCGGCCAGCTTCTCCGTGCGCGCCCTGCGCCGACTCGACGACGTGCGGGTGACAGTCAGCGACTTCGTCGGTGAAGGGGGTGGTCGCATCGGGAGTGAGCACGTCGACGTGCGCGTCGTGCGCTGCCTGCCGACGAAGATCTTCAACAAGCAGGAATACGTCACCAGGCCAAGGGTGATCGAGAAACGCGGCGCTATGGACGTCGATGAAGGCGCGACCCGCCAGTACTGGCTGACGGTGCACGTGCCTGCATCGGCGAAGCCGGGCGCCTATGCCGCCACGGTCGCCGTCGAACCGCGGGGTGCCCCGGCGTCCACGCTCACGCTGGATCTCGGCGTCCTGCCGTTCCGCCTGCGACCCTCGCCCGCGGGTCACTACATGTATGCCTACATGTTCGGCAACCCGCTCCGGGAAGACATCATCCTGAAGAATCTCGTCAACATGCGCGAGCACGGCATGACGGGCGGGTACTTCGCGTTCGGTCAGTTTCCGAAGCTGAAGAGAGAGAAGGGACGCATCAGCGTCGATATCACGTCGCTGTTGAGCATGCTCGAGAAGTGCCGGGACGTCGGCCTGGTCGACCCGATCATCTTCAACCCGGCCGTGGGTGCGGATGACTGGGGCGATGACGGATTCGTGGAGATCCTCAAGGAGATCGTCAGGCAGGTGGAGGGAGCCGGCCTGACGGTTCCTGTCTTCACGTTCGGTGACGAGGTCGACGTGAGTCCCGAGCGGACCGCGACCACGGCCTACCATCTCCGGCTCATTCGTGAGGGGCTGCCGGGTGTGCGCATCTATGCGAACGTCGTCTCGCCTTCGAGCGCGGCCTTGCTTGATTCGCTGGTCGACATCCGCGCATTCTCCAGTCACGCGGATGAAACCACGATGCGGGCCATGAAGAACCGGCCCCATGAGGAGTTCTGGATGTACAGCGGGCCCAGCGGGTACGGCATGGCGCCGCTGGAGGATCGGCTGTACCGGGGGCTCTACGTTCGTCGAATGAACCTGAGCGGCGCCGGGGAATGGGTCTACCAGTGGCCGCTTCGTCTCAGGTCCGAACCCGACGATCCCTGTCGCGACTTCACGTTACGCGGGCCACACGGCAACAGCTGGGATTACTGCCTGCCCGGCCGGGACGGGCCGATCCCGTCGCTGGGTTGGGAAGCGTACCGTGAAGGGATCAACGATGGACGCTACATTGCGACGCTCGAGGAGGCCGCGGCACGGGCCGAGGCAACGGACGACCGGGCCATGCGCGAGGCGGCCAGCGCGGCCCGGACGTATCTCGAGCGGTTCCTGGCGCGGATCGACCTCTCGCCGGCACCTTCGACCTTCGGCACGCGGCGCGAGGCGGCGAAGTTCACGAACGCCGAGATCGATGCGTTTCGCGGCGAGGTGGCGCGACACATCCTTGTGCTGCAGGGCGCTCGCTGATCCATCATTGTCCGAATACGATCTCTCCTGTTCTTTGACTCTTCAACTTTCCGACTTCCACCTTGACGCGACCCAAGGACTCCGAGAACACCAGTGAGTGCGCACGACTGCTTCTACGTTTCCCCTGACGGCCGCGACGACGCTTCGGGACGGCACCCCGTCGATATCGGCAGCGGAGCGCCGTTCGCGACGCTGACGGCCGCGCGCGACGCCGTGCGGAAGCTCATCGCGTCCGGTCCGGATCGACCCGTCACCGTCATGCTGCTCGACGGCGTCTACCGTCTCGACAAGCCACTGGCGCTGGCGCCCGAGGATTCGGGCACGCCGGAATGCCCCGTCACCTGGACGGCGTTCCCGGGAGATCGCCCGGTCCTCAGCGGGGGGCGGGTGCTGAACGACTGGCAGATGCACCTCGGACCGATCCGAAAGTGCGTCCTTCCTCCGGAACTGCGCGCGTTGAAGATCAGGCAACTGTTCCACGACGGGCAACGGCAGATTCGCGCGCGGTGGCCGAAGCGCAACCACGCCGACCCGCTCTACGGTGGCTGGGCGTTCATCGAGCAGACGCTGCCGGAGGAGGAAGACAACCCGCATACGCTCGTCTACGAGCCCGCGGATGAGCCGAAGATCTGGTCGAAGCCCGAGCAGGCCGAGGTCAACGTCTTCATCTGGTACTGCTGGATCAATCACCTGCTTCCCGTCGTCGCCGTCGACCGCGAAGCACGGTCGATCCGCATCGACCACGAGCGCATCCTCTACGACATGACGTTGACGAAGGGCAATCGCTTCATCGTCGAGAACGTCCTTGAGGAGCTGTCCGAGCCCGGGGAGTGGTGTCTCGACACCGACGACGGCACGGTGTACTTCTGGCCGCCCGAGCCGGACGGGCAAACCGTCGTGCCCGTCGCGGACCGGCTGATCGAGCTGGTCGGGCGCCCGCGCGAACCCCTGCACGACGTATGTATCCGGGGGCTGACCTTCACTCACACGCGCAGCCCGTTTCCCGATCAGCTCAACGAGGACTGCTTCCACTCCCCGTGCCTGCGGGGCGAGGCGATTCGCCTGGAGAACGCGCGGGACTGCATCATCGAGCGCAACGTGTTCAGGACCATTGGCGGTGACGGCGTGCGCCTGCACGGTTCGAACACGCGCAACCGCATGTGGCGGAACGAGATCAGCGACTGCGGCGGCTCCGGAATCAGCCTTGCGAGCGACGGGAAATACAACAGCAACGACTGGACGGACACCGACGAGATGCGCCGGGCTTCGCGTCGCTATCCGCGGTCCGTACAGAACGAGATTGCGCACAACGACGTCCGCCAGTGCGGTGCCCTGAAGAAAAACGGGGGCGCGGTGCAGGTGTTCGGCCTTTCGTGCACCGACAACGTGATCGCGCACAACCACCTGCACGACCTGCCCGACAAGGCGGTCGTGATCCAGGACGGTTTCGGACGCATCATCGTCGAGTACAACGACATTCACGACGTCGCGGCGGAAATCTCGGACACCGGCGCGATCATGACCAACCGCTGGTATCCGTTCGAGGACAACCGGAATCTCCGCGACGGCAACATTATCCGCTTCAACCGCATTCGTAACGTGATCGGTTGCGGCGCCTACGGCAAGCCGCTTGCCGAACTGTCTTCCACGCGTGCAGGAGGCCGGATCTGGACGCCCTATTACAACTGGGGAATCTACCTCGACAATTCCGGCATGAAGGTGACGATCTTCGGCAACCTCGTGATCGGCGCCGTGCGCGGCGGCGTGTCGTTCCCGGTCGGCGATCCGCAGGACAACACGATCGAGAACAACATCCTCGTGGACTGCCTGCTGCACCAGGCTGATTTTCATATCGGCGGCGACTGCGGCGCACGCAACCGGTTCGTGCGCAACGTGCTGTACCACAGCGACCCCGAGGCGGCGATGGTGTGCATCAGCGCGAACACGGTGCCGGTGTTCGCCGAGTTTGATCTGAACGTCTACGGCACGCCGGGAGAGGCCCGGCTCGCGTGGGTCGCGGGCGAGCGGTCGGAAGCCGATTGCCGTGAAGTCTGGCGCGACACCGGCTTCGACATGAACAGCGTCATTGCCGATCCGCTGTTCGTCGATGCGGAGCACGGCGACTATCGACTTCGTCCCGATTCACCCGCGTTCGACCTGGGCTTCCAGCCGCTTGATTTCGATTGCGTCGGGCCGCAGGAGGTTCATTGAATTAGACCCTTCCGGTGTCATTTCTCGTCACGGTGACAAGAAGTTTGGTCGACTCAGGTGGCGACCGCAAGTTCGCCAGGTAGAAGCCGG
>NYZC01000404.1 GCA_002686995.1 Phycisphaeraceae bacterium
CCGCCGCGCGGTGACGCGCAAGCAGGAGGAGGCGATGTACGGCGGTTACGTGGCCGGCAACAGCCAGGGGCGCAGCGATCGCGTCGTGCATTTCGCCAACGCGGTGGCCCGGGGCCTTCGCGACGAGTTCCCCGACGCGAGCGTGCTCAACTTCGCCTATTGGGGCTACATGGAAGCGCCGGTGAAGTACACGCCCGAGCCGAACGTCATCTGCTGGTACACGCTCTGGACGACCACGGGCGTCCGGGCCGCGTTTCCCTACAGCGCCCCGGGCAACGAACGGGCGCAGAAGGTCTTCCTGGACAACGCGAAGGTGTACGAGGACATGATGCTCTACGCCTACTACGGACACTTCTCGGTGCAGACCTACTATCCGATCGCCGAGCAGATCGCGGTGGACCTGCCGTGGTTCAATCGCAACGGGGCGGGTGGCTTCTACAGCGAGACGCATGCGCACTGGATCACCCAGGGGCTCAACTTCTACACGATGTATCGCATGTCCTGGGACGTGAACACGGACACGCAGGCGATGTTCGACGGATACTATCGCGACCTGTTCGGCCCCGCGGCCGCGACGATGCGCCGCTTCGACGGCGTCTTCCGTGACGCCTTCGTGTCGCACCCCAAGGCTCGCGAGAAGCTTTACGTCCCGGACACGGAGGCCTACACCGAGCCGGTGCTTCGCCGCGCCCGCATGCTGTTCAACGACGCAAAGCGGCAGGCCGCGGGGCACGACGTCGTGCTCGAGCGCCTGGCGTACTTCGAGCGGGGCCTGGAGGTGACGGAGATCTGGTGCCGGGCCTGGCAGGACTTGAGGGGCGCGCGGCAGTCCGGCTCCCTGGTGCTCGCCCGCCGCGCGAAGGTCGGGTTTCGGCAGGTCGACCCGCTGGTCAAGGCGGAAGGGTTCGCTTACGGGCGATGGGAGCGACAGATCGGCAAGGGGCTGCGCAGGGCGGACCAGCTCATCGACGAACTCGATGGCTGAACGTGCAGCATTCGCTTCGAAACTCGAGTTACGGGAATGGCCACCATGCGCGACATTCGAATCGGCGCCGCACAGTTCGAGAATCGAGACAACGACAAGCAGCACAACCTTTCGCGGATTCACGAGCTGACGCGTCGCGCCGCGGACCTGGGGGCCCAGATCGTGTGCTTTCACGAAGGCAGCATTCCCGCCTATTCCTGGATGCAGCCTCTTGACCGGGACGGGCTGCTGCGGGTGGCCGAGCCCGTTCCCGACGGACCGAGCGTGCGACGACTGATCGAGATCGCCAGAGAGCATTCCGTGATCGTGATGGCAGGGCTGGTCGAACTGGATGCGCAGCGAATCCACAACGCGTATGTCACCGTCGGTCCGGACGGCTACATCACTCATTTCCGAAAGCTTCACACGTTCCTGAACGAGCATCTGACGCCGGGCGACCGATATCACGTGATCGATCTGCTTGGCTGGAAGATCGGATTTCTCGTCTGCTACGACAACAACCTTCCCCAGAACGTACTGATCACCGCGCTGATGGGCGCCCAGATCGTCATGATGCCTCACGTCACGTGCTGTCTACCCTGCGTGATGCCGGGGCGCGGCGTCGTGGACCGCGAGCTTTGGGAGAACCGGCAGCGCGACCCGGTGCGACTGCGGCAGGCGTTCCAGGGGCCCAAGGGGCGAGGCTGGCTCTTGCGCTGGCTGCCGGCGCGGGCTTACGAGAATGGCGTGTACGCGGTGTTCACCAATCCCATCGGATGGGACTACGACGGCGTCAGGCCCGGCCTGTCCATGATCCTCGATCCGTACGGCGAGATCATCGCGGAATCGAATGCTCTGGATGACGATGTGGTCATCGGCGTGCTGACACCTGAGAAGCTGACGAACTGCCTCGGCCGCAAGTTCCTCGCGGCCCGCCGGCCGGAACTGTACGGCAGGCTCGTCGAGCCCTTGCCGACCGGACACGACAACACCCCCGATCCCGGCTGGACGCTGGAACGATCCTGACCCATGAAATACTGCGGAGCGCGGCCCTACCGCACGACCACGGCCTCCGGATCGAGGTCGCGGTCGATCTCGACGGCGCCGTCGGGAAAGTGGTTGTCGCAGAGCTGCAGTGCCTTCGTGCGCGCCCCGGTGATTCGGCAGAACGTATCGGTTCCGGCGGGCCGACGGCAGCCGCGGACCACGACCGATGCGCTGTCCCCCAGCCGGACGGCGGGCACGTTCGGATCGGCGACGGCGGTTCTCAAGCCGAGCACGTCGACCTCGGACACGGCATCGAAGTTGAAGGCCGGTCCGTCCAGCGCCGACACGTGGACGTTCCTGAAGACGGCGTCGGCGAGGTGGGTGCAGTTGAAGCCGCGGCCGATCATGTTGTCCATGCCATGGAAGCATGCCGGGCAGCCGCCCTCGGTTTCCTCGGGATCGGCCGTCATGCGCATGTCGGAGAAAGTGACGCCCTCGACGGGCCTCTCGGGCAGGCCGCAGATGAAGGCGGCGGCGCCACGGAAGTCCGTGGCCGTGATGCCGGAGAGATGGATGCGGCGCACAGTGGGCGTGCGTTCGTCCACGGGCTTGGCATCGGTGCCGTAGAGGTACGGATCGTCGGGTTCGCCGCCGCAAGAGTAGAAGAGGTTGATGACGAGCGGGCACACGACGCGCCGCATGATGATGTTGCTGACGCGGATGTCCTCGACGGCCCCGCCGCGGCCCCTGCGGGACTTGATCCGGACGCCGCGATAGGTCTCATCGAAGATGCAGTTGGAGACGACGACGTTTCGCACGCCGCCGGACATTTCGCTGCCGATCACGACACCGCCGTGACCGTGGACCATGCTGCAGTTCGTGACGGCGATGTTCTCGCAGGGGCGATGGTCGCCGCGACCGACGCCTGACTTGAGGGTCACGCAGTCGTCACCGGTATCGATCAGGCAATCGGAGATGCGGACGTTCCGGCAGGAATCAGGGTTGACGCCATCCGTGTTCGGTGCGTCGAAAGGGTTGATCAGCGTGATGGCGTGAACGGTCACGTTCTCGCAGAACAGGGGATGGAGGGTCCAGGTCGGTGAGTTCGTCAGGGTGACGCCCTGGACGAGCACGTTGGTGCACGCGACGAACTGAAGCAGAATCGGCCGGTTGAAACCGCCGGTGCCGCCCGGGAGGTTCATTTCACGATCGGCGCGCTGGAAAGCGTCGATGCGCGCGCGGACCGCAGGGTCGACGGGGCGGTTCTCGATCCGGTCCATGACCAGCTTCCACCACGGCCGGCCCTGGCCGTCGAGGATGCCGCGGCCGACGACGGCGACGTTGCTGGCATTCTCGGCGAAGACACAGGGCGAGAATCCGTGGCAATGGCCGCCGCCCCGGTGTTGAAGGACCGTCGGATAGTCATCGAGGTCGGTGCTGAACAGGACGTGCGCGCCGGCGTCGACGTGAAGCGTGATGTCGCTGGCCAGGACGATCGGGCCGGTGAGAAATCGTCCGGCGGGAACGAGCACAGTGCCGCCACCGGCGGCCTTGCAGCATTCGATCGCGCGGCGAATAGCAGCGGTGCACCTCGTGCGCCCATCCGGGACGGCACCGAAGTCGAGGATGTTGAATGGGCCGGGGCTGGCGGGCATGGGACGTGTTGGCTCCTCGCAAGCTCAGGACGGTGGCCGCGGCGCGGTCGGGCCCCCGAATGCCTCCTGGAACTGTCGCGGTGTCTGATCTGGTCTCCGGTCGTTCTGGCGTGCCATCGGGGGAGATCATTCCTGGCCGGGAGCTGCCCATGCCCGGGTCCCGGGGTTCGGGGCCATTTGCAGGGGTTCCCGCCTGTTGGTTTCAGTCAAGATAGAACCGGTTATCTTAGAATAGTCAAGTCCGTGCGGCCATTTCAGATCGCTTGACACCGCGCGAGGGGGTGCATGACAGCTGTCGCGGGTCCCTTTGGAATCCTATGGCGAGGTCAGCAACCCCTGAAATCTTCGTCCTCGCCGGCCCGCACGGCGCCGAATAAGCCCAGGTGCTGCTGCCCGCGACGCTGCTCCCCGCGTGCCGGTGTCGCCAGGCCGGTTGTTGCTGCCCGCTCTGACGTCTGTACCGCAAGACCCATGCTGTCAAGTACAATCACCGTTGGGTTTGCGGCCTCGGCCCTCACGTTGCCTTTCGTGACTAATACGACGCATCTCCATACGGCGAGGAACGATCGCCCCTTGAGGGCCCCTCCTATGGCACGAACACGCAATACATGGCGCGTTCCCGGTAGCGCATGGGCCGGCGCCGTCGTTCTGTCGATGGTCGCTCACGCGGCCGGAAGCGGTCTGACGCTCGTCGCCGACGGTCAGCCGCGAGCGCCGATCGTCCTCCCGGCAGCGCCGAGCGAGGTGGAGCGGACGGCGGCCCGCGACCTCCAGGGTTACCTGCAGAAGATGTCCGGGGCGACGATTCCCATCAAGGAGACGGCGGTGCCTCCGAACGGACCCGCGATTCTGCTCGGCGAGAGCGACACCGTCGTCAGGCTGGTGGGTGATCTGCTGACCGACGAGCACCTCGGCCCCGACGGCTTCATTCTCAAGACGTTCGCCGATCGACTCGTCGTCGTGGGGCGCAAGGCGCATCCGACCGACGCGCCGTATCACGGCACGCGCTACGCCGTGTTCGCGCTGCTGGAGGAGCTGGGCTGCCGGTTCTTCAACCCGAACCCGGACGGCGAGCACGTGCCGGACCGAAAGACGATTTCGGTGGGCGCGCTGAACGTCGTCAGCAAGGCCGACTTCATCTACCGCAGCCCGTGGAACAACGGTCACATCCGGCCCACGCTGACGGCAAGGACGCGGCAGGCGTGGCAGCGGTGGATGATGAAGAACCGCCTGGGCTGGGTCACCGCGATCGCGCAGGGTCATGCCTACAACGAATGGTGCCCCTCGGAACGCTATTTCGCCGAGCATCCGGAGTTCTTCTCATGGATCCGCGAGAAGAAGCAGCGGATCCCGATGACGGCACAGGAAGGCCAGCTGTGCCTGAGCAATCCGGAGGTGGTGAAGCTCGCCGTGGCCGCGGCGCGGAAGGCGTTTGACGATCCGTCGATCCGATCTTTTTCGCTGAGCCCCGCCGACACCGAGGAGTGGTGCGAATGCGCGCGCTGCGCGGCCATGGATGATCCCGACCCGGCAATCGGCCTCGCCACGCGGGTGCTGAGGTTCAACAACCAGGTGGCGGCCGAGGTCGGCCGGACGCATCCCGGGCGCTTTTTTCCCTATTACGCGGAGTACGGCAACCTGCCCGGGCCGCCGGTCCGGGACGACGGCACCGTCGTGCTGCAGGCCCATCCGTCAGTCGTGCCGGCGATCGTCATGGGCAAGCGGTTCTGCATCCTGCACCGGATCGACGATCCGGATTGCCCGAAGAACGCGGAGTACCGCCGAAGGCTTGACGCCTGGCTGCAGGTGGCGCCGCACCTGACGCTACGGGAGTGGATCGAGCCCGGCTATCGCCTCTCGACGCCCCAGACCTGGATCATCGGCCCGCGCATTCGGTATTACCGCGACCTCGGCGGCCTGGGCTACAACGGGGAGATCCTGGGGCGCTCGCCGGACAACGACCTGGCGCTGTATATCGCCGCGAAGATGCTCTGGGACGCCGACCAGGACGACCGGGCGCTCATCGACGAGTTCTTTCGCCTGTACTACCAGGAAGCCGCAGTGCCCATGGAGGCCTACTACCGCGAGCTGAACCGGGTCGGCCGGCGGCCGGACTTTCACCATTGGAACGTGCCGTTCGGCGAATGGACGCCGGAGGTGTTCCGGAAGCTGCGCCCTCTCCTGGAACAAGCCCGGCGTGCGGCGCACCGGCCGGTCGTGAAGCGCCGGATCGAGCGGGATCGGATTGCCCTGAAGAGTTACCGGTTGTTCATGCTCGCGATCGACGCGCATAAGCAGTGGCAACGCAAGGCTACGCCGGCGCGGACGCAGGAAGCGTTACAGGCATTGGACGATGCGACCGGGTTCCTCACGCGGATCGCCGACCAGGACGTCGTGGCGGACACCTGGTTGCGCGACAGCTGGCTGGAGCCCATCAGGAAGCAGTTGCTTTCCGGCGAGGCCTCGCGGCCGGTCGGTGCGCGAACCATCAAGGGCTGGAGCGACGAGGCGACGTTCGGGGATCTGTGGAAGCGGTTCGAAGAGGTGGTGCAGGTGCCCGACGTATGGCGGTTCCGACTGGATCCGGACAACCGGGGCGAAGCGGAGAGGTGGTACGCCACCGACGCGTCGGACGACTCGTGGCAGGACATCCGGATCGGCGAGTTCTGGGAGGTGCAGGGCCACCCTGACTACAACGGCCACGCCTGGTACCGGCTGCGCCTGGCGATTCCGGCGGCCGCGCGCGATCGAAGGCTGCTGCTGTACTTCGGTGCGGCGGACGAAAGCGCGCACGTGTGGATCAACGGCCTCAAGGCCGGGCATCACGACATCGGCGACGCGGGCTGGAACCGGCGCTTCTCGATCGACATCACGAAGCTCGCCCGGCCCGGCGCGGACAACCTGATCGCCGTGCGCGTGGGCGACACGATGCAGATGGGCGGCCTGTGGAAGTCGGTCAAGCTGGTGAGCCCGAAGAGGACCACGGACCGTGTGGAGACTGACTCTTGAATATGCTCGGCCCGTCCGGCTTCGGTGCTGCGAAGACCATGCCCGTGTCATGCATGCGCTCGATCCAGCGGATATTCGGCAACGCATGGGCCGGCGCTATCGTTCTGTCGGTGGTCGCTCACGCGGCCGGAAGCCGACTGACGCTCGTCGCCGACGGTCAGCCGCGAGCGCCGATCGTCCTCCCGGCAGCGCCGAGCGAGGTGGAGCGGACGGCGGCCCACGACCTCCAGGATTACCTGCAGAAGATGTCCGGGGCGACGGTCCCCATCAAGGAGACGGGCGTGCCTGCGGACGGCCCCGCGATCCTGCTCGGCGAGAGCGCCGCCGTGAAGAAGCTTGTCGGTCATCTGCTCACCGAACAACACCTCGGACCCGACGGCTTCGTGCTCAAGACCTTTCCCGATCGGCTGGTGATCGTGGGGCGCAAGGCGCCGTCCGACGAGCCGTATCACGGCACGCGCTACGCCGTGTTCGCCCTGCTGGAGGAGCTTGGCTGCCGGTTCTTCAACCCGAACCCGGACGGCGAGCACGTGCCCGAGCGCAAAACGCTCGCGGTGGGCGCGCTGAACGTCGTTAGCAAGGCCGACTTCATTGACCGCAGACCGTGGAACAACGGCCACATCCGGCCCACGCTGACGGAAAGTACCCGGCAGGCGTGGCAACAGTGGATGGTGAAGAATCGCCTGGGCAGCGTCGTCCCCATTGACCACGGCCACGCCTACGAGCAATGGTGCCCATCGCATCGCTATTTCAAGGAGTATCCGGAGTACTTCTCCTACGTCCGCGAAAGGAAGCAGCGGATCCCGATGACGGCGCAGGAAGGCCAGCTCTGCCTGAGCAATCCGCAAGTCGTGAAGCTCGCCGTCGAGGCCGCCCGAAATCAATTCGACAACGGCCTGAAGCGTTCCTTCTCGCTGAGTCCCAACGACACCGAGGAGTGGTGCGAATGCGCGCAGTGCCTGGCCATGGACGACCCGGATCCCGCCATCGGCCTGGCCACGCGCGTGCTGCAGTTCAACAACCAGGTGGCCGCCGAAGTCGTCAGGACGCACCCGGGGAGATTGTTTCCATATCTCGGCGAATACGGAAACATGACCGGTCCGCCGGTTCGCGCCGACGGGACGGTGGTCCTGAAGGCCCATCCCGCGGTCATGAACGTGGTCGTCATGGGAAAGCGGTTCTGCCAGCTGCACGGCGTCGACGATCCCGATTGCCCGAAGAACGCCGAGTACCGCCGACGCCTGGACGCCTGGAATCACGTCGTGCGGCACACGTTGTTCTACGAGTGGCTCGTGCCGGGCTATCGGCTTTCCACACCCCTGACATGGATCATCGGCCCGCGTCTTCGGTACTACCGCGACCTCGGCGGCCTCGGCTACAGCGGCGAGATACTGGGACGCTCGCCGGACAACGACCTGACGCTGTACATCGCCGCGAAAATGCTCTGGGACGCCGACCAGGACGACCGGGCGCTCATCGACGAGTTCTTTCGCCTGTACTACCAGGAAGCCGCGGAACCCATGGAAGCCTACTATCGCGAGCTGAACCGGGTCGGCCGCCGACCGGACTATCACTATTGGCATCTGCCGTTCAGCGAATGGACGCCGGAAGTGTTCCGAAAGCTCCTCCCCCATCTGGACAGGGCTCGGCGGCAGGCGCGCCAGCCGATCGTGAAGCGACGGATCGAGCGTGACCGGATCGCCCTGAAGGCATTCCGGTTGTTCATGCTCGCGATCGACGCTCACAATCAATGGCAACGAAAGGTGACGCCGGCGCAACAGCGGAAGGTGCTGCAGGCATCGGGCAACGCGATCGACTTTCTGACGCGGATCGCCGACCAGGACATCGTGGCGGACACCTGGTTGCGCGACAGTTGGCTGAAGCCCGTCAGGGAACAGGTGCTTTCCGGCGAGGCATCGCAGCCGGGCGGCGCGCGAACCATCAAGGGCTGGAGCGACGAGGCGACCTTCGGGGACCTGTGGAAGCAGTTCGAGCAGATCGTGCAGGTGCCCGACGTATGGCGGTTCCGACTGGATCCGGACAACCGGGGCGAAACGGCGAAGTGGTTCGCCGCCGAGGCATCGGACGACTCGTGGCAGGACATCCGGATCGGCGAGTTCTGGGAGATGCAGGGCCACCCCGATTACAACGGCCTCGCGTGGTACCGCCTGCGCCTGGCGATTCCGGAGGCCGCGCGGGACCGAAAGCTCCTGCTGTACTTCGGCGCCGCGGACGAAAGCGCGCACGTATGGATCAACGGCCGCAAGGCCGGGCATCACGACATCGGCGACGCCGGCTGGGACCGGCGCTTCTCGATCGACATCACGAAGTTCGCCCGGCCCGGCGAGGACAACCTGATCGCCGTGCGCGTGGGCGACGCGATGCAGATGGGCGGCCTGTGGAAATCGGTCAAGCTCGTGAGCCCGAAGGCGATGCCACGGGGCGCGGCTCCTGACCGCCGCGACTGACTCCGGCTTACCCCTCGTCCCTTTGCATGTCTCCAAGCCGAACGATCGCGTAGATCAGAGCGCCGCAGCAGCCGGAAAGAACGGTGATGGCGATCCACAATCCCGATCCGGCGTTGCGCTTTCTCATGTCCTGATAGACCCAGATCGTCAACAGCAGGTGCACGGCGATCACGACGACGAGCAGGAGCGCCACGCCGGGCCCGCCGGGTCCCCCACCTCGTCGCAGACGCTCGATCTCCGCTCTGCGCTCTTCCAGTTCGAGCTCCCTCGCCTCTCGCTGAAATCGCATTTCCATCTCCCGCGATTCGAGCTCGAGACGTTCGTGCTGACGTGCAAGGTCATGCTCTTCGGATTCTTCCGCCAGGGCGGTTCCTGACACGACGGAGAGGATCAATGCAACGGCGAGAAGCTGACGCGACATGGGAGGGCTCCTGGATTCTTCTCGACATGAGATTGTCGTCCTGTGACTGTCTCCAGAGTACCCTATGGTCCGCGAGCATGAAGGCTCGGACGAGTGCCCGCGTCAAATGGAGACGATACCCATGAAGCGCAATCGAACGCGCAGCGCGTTGATCGCATCGCTCATCGCGGCGCTCGGTGCCGCCTCCGCCGTCTCGGCCGGCCCGCTCGGCCCGCCCGGTCTCGGCGCCAGCTACCGGCTCGCGGCCGATCCCGAGGATCGTCCGGAGCACGAACGCGAGCAGGGCGACACGGTCATGCAGATGTCCGTCGCGTTCGGCGCGCCGGTCGATCTGCCGCAGCGCAAGGCGCAGTGGTTCCGGATGACGCTGACGAAGAAGAACGGGCGCGTGCTTCGTCTGTGGCTGCTGCTGGACCGTCTGCCCGGAGAGGACGGCGCGCCGAACGTCGAACGTTACATATGGTCGGAACCGCAATGGCCCAAGCCCCTGGAGTACCGCGAGCGCAATCGCGACACGGCGTTGCTGCCCCGCCTGGGACTGTGGGCGCGCGGGTGGCCGCACGGCCTGGGCGGTCGCATCGACGGCGCCGACCGATTTCCCGAGCGCGTCAAGCTGCTCGGCTATCCGTTCGAGCGCACGGAGACCGTGACGGACGCCGACGTCGAGGTCCCGGACGCGAAGCGGCTCGTCCTCGATCCGCATTGGATCAGCTTCACCATTGACGCGTTCCGCTATGACGCGCCCCCCGGCTGGCGCCTCTCCGAGAAGCAGGCGGCCGATCGTTACGGCAAGCAGTTCTACACGGAGCTTTCGGCGGTCGACCTGCGACGGCACATCGACCTGGGCGTCAACCTGTTCGAGCCCAAACGGCACCTGGAGCTGCTCGACCTCTGGCAGGAGCCGGTGTTCTGCGCGAAGGCGGTCAGTCCCTGGCCGGAGATCGTTTACCGCGGCAACTACTACGGTTACTACTGGCATCTCAACGAACCGACGGTGCACCATCGGTCGAAGTACAACGAGAAACCGGAGGTCGTCGCGACCTGGACCCCGGCCCAGCTTGCCGACAGCCTCGAATCGCATGTCTACTCGCTCATGACCACCTGGCGCGGATACGGCCTGTGGCGCCACGTGACCAGGAGGTACGGTCTCGGCGACCTTCCGAAGTACCAGGACCCTATCGTCGCCTGGGACCGCGACGGCGTTTGGCCCGTCATGGCCGGCGGCGCGGGCGGCGTGGCCGTGGAAGGCACCGGGTTTCCCGGCGACCTGCCGACGCTCAACATGCAATACGGCAGCCAGATCCCGCACACCGATGCCAATCGCATGGCCCTGGCCACCGCGGTGCTTCGCGGTGCCGCGAGGAACTTCAGGCGCTCCTGGGGCCTGAGCTTCTACGACCCGAGACGGTGGCCGCAGGTCGCCGCCGACATGGACTACGCCTACCGGCACGGCGCCACGAACATCTGGCTCTGGGGGGGCTGGCCCGGCGTCGATGCCGACTATCCGCACGCCTACAAGCTTGCGATGTTCGAGGCCACGCAGCGCATTGCGCGGCGTCACGGACCGCGCGACATGAACAAGCTGCTGCATGCCGCGGAGGTCGCGATCGTCCTGCCGCGCGGCTACTCGATCGGCTACTACCACGGGACCTTCTACGAGACCTGGTGGATGCACATGGAACGGCGGAACGCCGAGGGCGTGAAGCTGCGCCAGGTGATGAACCATGCGTACGTCGAGGCGGAGCGGTTGCTTCGCGAGGGCACGCCGTTCGACGTCGTCACCGACCGCCACTTCCGCAAGCAAGGCTACGGCACGTACATCTACATCCTCGAGGACGGTCGCGTACGGGTCGAGCAATCCGGTGAAACGACCCTCCTCGACGGTCCCCGCGTTCCCGAGCGACCCGATTTCGGCCCGAAGCCGCGCATCACCGCGCGGTTTGCGGCGAAGCCCGTGTTCGCGGGCGATCCGCTCCGCATCGAAGCGACCGTCGAACTCGGATCCGGCGACGTGGCCCGGGCGATCAACCATGAGCAGTTGGGACTGAAATCGGGGTGGCGCATCGGCGTCGGCACGCTCTTCCGGCCGGACGGCTTCTCGCGCCGCATCGAGCTGGACCTCGCCCGGTCGGAGGCGAACGGCAACCGGCTCATCGGCGCGTGGACGCATCGGTGGTCGCCGGCGGACGAGAACCTCGGCGGCACCTATCGGGCCCGCGTGTGCACGATCGACGAGTTCGCGAGATGGGACGAAGCGTGGCTCGAGGTGGACGTGCGTCCGCGGTACCGGGAGACGCCGATCGCACAGCTTCCGCCGCAATGGACGTTTCGGCTCGACCCCGACGATGTGGGGATCGCGCAGCGCTGGTTCGCCGTCGACTGCGACGAGAGCGCGTGGGGGAAGATCAAGGTGCCGCAGTGGTGGGAGAAGGCCGGACATCCGGATTACGACGGCGTGGCCTGGTACCGGGTGACGTTCGAGGTCAAGGCCGGGTCACGGCCGGATCCCGAAGGCGGCAACGTCAGCGTGCTGATGGCCTTCGGGGCCGTCGACGGCGACGCGGTCGTCTATCTGAACGGCCAGCGCATCGGCGGGCACGACGGCGACAACGACACGAAGTGGAACGAGCCTTTCGAACTGGACGTCGGCGGACGGCTCCTCTACGGCAGGACCAACCAGCTTACGGTGCGCGTGCGCGACACGGCGATGCTCGGCGGCATCTTCAAGCCGGTTCGAATCGTGACGCGGGAAGCGGGAACGGGTAGCGAGTAGCGAGTAACGCGTTCGACCGTCTACCAGGGCGCCTGCCGCGGCATGTACTGCTCGCCGTTGGGAAAGTCGTTGGCCGCAACGGGCCGGCGCACCAGTTCGGCGTGCCCGTCGAAGAAGGCCAGGTTCGCGGCTTCCGAGCCGAGGGGACGATTGATGATCGCGTGGTTGATCGGGAACGAGTTGTCGCCGTTCGCGTAGGTGTCGCCCGGCTCGAGGTCCATGTACACCGCGTCGGCGACGAGGAACGTGTTCGCCGGCGAGCCGCGGTAGGTATGCTCGAGGCCCCGCTTGTTCTCGACGTCGAGGTTGTCGAAGTTCGTGGGCCCGCCTCGAGGGTAATGCAGACCCTGAAAGCTGCCGGTGCGCCCGGCCCGCAGCACGTTCAGGGAATAGTCCTCGCGGATCATGCCGTAGAGCGCGTCGTCATACCCTTCGCGAAACACCAGCCCACCGTGGACCGGCTCGGAAGGACAGTGAAACGCGGTGCGCACCGGAGGGGGCGGCGCGTTCGAGAAGAAGGACCCGACGTTCGGGTCCCCTTCCGTGCCTGGCAGGTTCTCACGAACGCGATAGGCCCACGTTCGGCCTGCCGCCGGATCTGGCGGATCGTAGGGGAACGGCGTGTAGCCGTACGTCGGGGGGACGAACGAATGGTTGTCCGAGGCATAAAGCATGATGGCGATCAGGATCTGCCGCTCGTTCGACTTGCACTTCACCGCCCGCGCCTTCTCCCTGGCCTTCTTCACGGTTGGAAGCAGCAGCGCCACCAGCAGGGCGATGATGCTGATGACGACGAGCAGCTCGATCAGCGTAAATGCCCGGCGGCCATCGTGCCCGTTCATGCTTCCTGGCTCCCTGTCTCTCCACCGGTCTGTCAGGACGACTCGTCGCGTATACGACAGTATATCCCCGTTCATGGAACGAGTGAAGGATCTCTTCTCTGTCCTCTCTGTCCTCTCTGTCCTCTCTGTCCCGGTGTTCCGGTGTTCCGCTCCGAACGTCACTGCGGACACATCCGTAGTTATGCCACAAAGGCGCGGGTGACATCGATTTCGGTGTTGCTCGGGCTACGCCGCCGACCGGCTATTGGCCCCTCGGAACGATCACTGTCTCTTCGAACACCTCGTTGTCGAGATCGACGCCCACGATGACCGCTCGATCCGCTTCCACGTCGACGATCATGTACTGCTGGCCGAAGCGGTGCATCACGAACGGTCCCTCGTCGCCATCGGCGCGCTTCGTGACGGCCGGCTCGCCGCGCGACCACGACACGTCACCTCCCCCGCCGGTCACGAAATAGTGCACTGCGTTTCGGTGTTCGTGATGGTACACATGGGCGTGGCCGGAGAATACGGCGGACACTGCGAACTCCTCGAGGATGGGCGTAAACGGTGGCCGGGCCTTGCCGTTCATGAAGACAGGGTGGTGCGTGAAGACGAAGATGAACGGTTTGTCCCGATTCGCCTCGAGATCCGCGCGCATCCAGGCCGCCTGTCGCGACCGCAGGTCACCGCCCTCGATCAGCAGTTCGACGCGCCCGGTATCCATGTTGCGATGGGCGGCCTCGATGGTGGCGGTTCGGATTTTCCGATCTTCCGCGGCTTCGAAATTGAGATCGCGCAGCTTGGCCTGCAGCGCCTGGCGATCCATCTTCGGCCCCTGGAGCGCTCGCAGGGACGCGATCTGATCGTCGCGGATGTGCCCTTTGAGCAACTCGAGTGCCTCGCCGGTCACGGTGAAGTCGCCCACGACCTGCTCGATCGGATAGCGGTGATCCTGCCCGTCGAAATCCCGTGACACCGTCGTGGTCGTGGGGACCTGGTCGATGTCGTAGATCGTGTACCAGTGGGCGTTGATGTCCAGGCAGATGAAATGGACCGGACCCCAGTCGAACGAATAATAGGCGCGCTCCGGGTCGGTCACGCGCTGCTCCACGGGGATCGGCAACTCGTAGAACCGGTGAAAGCGCGGGTCGTGGTACTCGTGATTGCCCATCACGGGGTAGACCGGCGCGAGGGTCAGCAGGTACTTCAGGTGGAGGAATTGCTCTCGGGACCACTGGACCGAGTAACGGGCGTCCTCGATGATGTCGCCGACATGCATGATCAGGTCGGGCCGGGTCCGCCGGCGCATCGCTTCGGTGACGTCGTTGAAGTCGGCGTTGGCGGCGTCGTTCTCGGCGGCGAACGGCCCCATCTCGAACCGGTCCTTGGTGAGATTCACGAAACCCTCGGTGTCATAGGCGCTTTGCGTGTCACCGATGACCGTGAACTGAAACGGCACGAAACGGCCACCTTCGGGCATGGTCCGAAACCGGTGGAACTCGTTGGAGTCTCCGACACGATAGAAGTACTGCGTGTTCGGTGACAGGCCCGTGACCTCGACCTTGACGGTCCGGCTCCGGCTCAGATCGTGGTAGTTCGTCTCCGCCCGCAGTTGGACGGACGTCGCCGTCGGGGCCTGGGTGTAGAAGTAAGGGGTTTTTCCCGTGCCGGCCGTGAAAACGGTCGGATCGCGCCGCGAAAGCGCCGGGGACCAGTCCGCCGGCGGCTTCTCATGGATGCTGATCGTCGTGCCGAGCACCTGGACGTGTCTGACGCCATCGGACGATGGCTGGGCGCCGGCCGATACCATCTCGCCCTCGGCGCGTTCCGAGATCTGCCACCCCGTCAGCAGACCGCCCGCGGCAACGAATCCGATGAACGCCAGCGTCAACAACCACATTGAAGCGGATAGGCCCATGTCAGGTATGACTCCAACGGGCGGACGATTGATCCAAGCCCAGTTTCGAAACCGAAAGATCAAGCAACTGGCATTTGCTGCTCGGCGGCAGCGCCCGCCAGCTTAGCAGATGCCGTCTCAACAAGCCGATGAATCTCCGGTTCGTCCGTTGCCACGAGACCTCGTCTCCGCCGAGCATCTCCATATGAACGGCCGCTGCATAGATGTCTGAATGCATCGCGCTGCGCTGCAGCTCGATCGAGATCGTCACGCGCTGGGAGACCCCCAGGTCATAAGGCCGCAACCACGTGGTGGCCATCACGGTGAACGTCGGTCGCCCGTCGTCGGACTGCGGCCATTGAACATCCACCTTGATCTGCGAAGCCGTGAACTCGGCGGACGCATCTTCGCTACGGCTCTCGAACCACTCGGCCAGGAACGCCGCGACGGCCAGGACTTCCCGTCCGACATAAGTGAACGGCAGAACGATGTCCAGCCGGCCCGGCGCCTGGGGCGTCGGAACGGTCCAGGTGAGCCGTTCGGCCGGAGAAGCGATTCGCGCGGCCCGCCATGCAGGAACGAACGCGGAGGTGACGACCGCGCCCATGACGGTCAGGGTTACGTAGATCGCGCTGCGACTCGAGAAATTGATGGTCAGTGCGCCCAGTCCGCTCACATGATGGCTCAGCCACTGCAATCCCAGGGCCAGCAGATACCCGCCGACCACTCCCATGACCGCGTAGACCAGGCTTTCGGCGAGAAACAGGAAGAAAACGTGTCGCGGTGACAGTCCGACGGCGGCGTATACGGAGATCTCCCGCTGCCGCTCGTACACCGTGCCCAGCATGGTGCTGAACACGATCAGGGACGCCACCAGCAGCGGCACGACCAAGTCCACGACGGTTTCGAAACCCGCGAATCTGAAGTGACCGCCGAAGTAGGACAACCCGTCAAGCGCATAGCTGATGAAGACCGCGGAGTTGTCCATCATCTGATCGATGACCTGCCGCTTTGCCCCGTAGGACTGATCGTCGAACACGAGCGCGATGGAGCTGACCAGGCCGTTGGTCTCGGGATTGAGCGGCATGACGACCGTGCGGGCGGCTGGAATATGGCTCGTCGCCACGTGGCGACCACCGGGCCGACCCACGACTTGTTCAGCGCGCCGCTGAACTCTGGCGCGCCCGGTGAAATCACCATCGAACTCGGGAAGGATGGCCTCGCCGTCGATATCACGGAGGGTATCCAGCAGGGCGCTGTCGAAGATGCCGGCGACCCGGATCGGCCAGCCGGCCAACAGCACCTCCACGGAGGGCTCACCGACGACGTTCAGGTGGGCCGGATCGATCCCCAACTCCGCGGCCACCACTTCGGATAGGTAGCACACGCGATCATCATGGCGGTCGAACCAGCGTCCGGCGCGAAGGAATCCATCCACGTCCTTCAGGCGCCCGTCGTCCTGCTGGACGAACAGTGAAGCGCCCACGTGGGTCAACCGGGCGCGGCCCCGTGGAGGTACGTAGTGGAGTTGCCAGCCGGACTGATATACCGAACGGCGTCCGATGATCGTGGCCCGGTCTCCGTACCGGGTCCGGGCGGCGCCCAGATGTCCGGCGGCCGCCCGTTCGAACCGCATGAGCACGCCGTCGTACTGCGACGGGCCCACGACGATCTGGCGCTTCAGCAACCGCGGGCGCGGAGCGCTGAAGCAAATCAGGCAGAAACTGAGCGATGCCACCGTGGCCGCGGTGAGTGCCGTGCGCACCTTTCGCTTGCCCATGTTGTTGATGCCGAGGCTGAACGCGATCGTGGCCGCCGCGGCCCGCGAGATGTCACGATCCGGCATGTGCGCCGCGCCGACTCCGGCACGCCGCAGGTCCGCCATCCGCTCGGCGAACCTGCCGACCACGAACGCCAGGGTCAACGCGCACAACATGAATATCACGAAGCCCACGAGCACGATCAGCGGCGCGCTGACCATGTCGTAGGCGGGGTGCGCGATTCGGATCACGAGGAACACGAGGAGAAACAGGCCGAACGTGCTGACCAGCCGCATCCGGATGTCCCGCGCGCCGATCAGCAACCGCTCCGCGAACAGCGAAAACGGCACACACAGGAACATGTAGAGGAGAATGCCCAGCACGGCGTCGGACAGCGCCGTTCGAACCGATGGGTAGGCGCGGATGGAGAACGCGACCGATTCGCTGAGGTCGCGATACGCCTGCGTGTACTGTTTCCGCTTTGTCGCGTCGAGACCGGACGACAGTCGCCGGAGGGCCTGCCTCGCCAGCGCCGAATCCACCGGATCGGCCAAACCATGTTCCACCTGTTTGTCCAGGCGATTCCGGTTGAGCTGCGCCATGCTGGCGGCCGCATCGATTTCCTGGAACACGACGCGGTGCACGGCGCCGGCTAGATAGCCGTCTCCGCCACGAACGTCGAGTGGTTTGCCCTGGCCGGTGTCCAATTCGCCCGGCGCGTCGTTTGCCGCCGGTCCTGCGCCGCGACCGCCACCGCGGCCCCATCCCATCAAATAGCCCTTCGTCACGGAGCCCTGCCGGTCCTCTTCCCGGCCGTAATAACGGTAGTGGGGATAGTTTCGTTGAATCAGGTGGAAGCGGCGTCCGGGTTCGATGAACACGGTCGCACCATTTTCCCAGTCATGGGCGATCGAGTATCGATCCATCGGTCCCCCCAGCGCCGCGTCGAGCGGCTCCAGGGTGATCGGCTGGTTCGCCGGTCCGATGAGCTGATATAAATCCGTCGGGACCATTGACGCGAGCACCAGCGTGATCCGCGTCTGCGGCTCCTTGAACTGCGCGTGCTTGTAGTAACTCGTCTTGAACCGCTTTCCTTCGAATCCCATGTCCCGGGCGCCGGTAATGCGGCCGCTCGTCTCGTCGATCGTGAAGGCATCGGCCAACAGCCGGCCCGGTCCAACTTCGACCGCCGGAAACCGAAACATCCCATTGCGCGCCTTCTGGATATGAAAGTAACGACCCAGCATCCCCTTGAGCACGACCACGGAATCGGGCACCCGACGCGACGGCATGAGCAGGTTGGAACTCGCCGAGTTGACCACCTCGCCGCCGATATCGGAGAACCATCGTTTCGGCATCCGCCCGGCGACGTCCGGCCGCGACATCGGCTGCTCCGTCGACAGAATATGCGCCGCGACCGCGGCGATCAGTTGCGTCTGACCCGCGAGATCCTCGTAGCTGACGGATGTATCCAGCGGTGTCTGATACCCGACCGGAAGTTCTGTTCCGGCGATCAGAAAGGGCACGTGCAGCGAGTAACGGATGACCCGCGTGATCTGTATGAAAATGTTCCGGTGCTTCTTCTCCACCGGAAACGCGCGGTTCGGACCGGTGTGGACCCACATTTCCGACGAGCCGTCCGCCTGCAGCAGGTGACGGTCGACCGCGCCGTGCCCCGATCCGCGGCCTGCCCGCTCGAGCCATTTGAGCACGATCGTGTCCCGCGCGCGGTCCAGTTCGCCCGCAATCTGTTCGTCGCACTCGTACCGCAGGCGCGTGCCGTGGGTGGACGGTGCGAGAATCATGTAATACGACCGATCGAAGGATCCGAGCAGGTCGGCAACGCGGTTGGTGTCCCGCTGGTACTTGAGCTCAGCGCTCGCATGATCGCGGGCGTCTTCCAGCGCTTCGTGCAGTCTCTCACGACATTGTGACCGTTCCAGCACGTCGCGGAAATGCTCTTTGAGTGACAGACCATCGGCCCCCGCCGCGGAGCGCGCCCGCCTCAGCAGACGGGCGGCTTCGACGTGTTCATCCATGAGCGGGACGCGTTGAGGCCGGCCGGCCTGTTCCCATGCGATCCGCGCCGTGGCCGCGCGCCGGGCCGCGGTATCGATGGTCTGATCGATCAGCCGGGAGACAACCTCGCAAAACGCTCCTCGCGCCTCGCGGCCGTAGCGATCCCACAGCCGTGCCTCGTCTTCGGCCCCGAGTCGCCAGTAATCGTCGCGCCCGGCCGCTTCGACGGCTGCATTCAGCGCCGCGTCGCCGCGCTCGGCGTCGGCAAGCCGTTGATCCAGAAGGGCACGATTCTCGTCGAATCGATCGCGCAGACCCAGCGCGTCGACAATGCGGCGCGGGCCGATCGAGCCCAGGCTGCGCCCCGAGCACGCGACGAAGATGGTGTCGCGCACCAGGCCCTTCTTCTGGTCGACGAGGGCACGGGCGGTGGCCAGCAGCGCCGTGACGGAGCAGGCCTCGTAGTATCCCGGCGCCCGGTCGGGCACCACCGACCACGAGTCGGTGAAGGCGATCTGGATGAGCGCCTCGGAGCAGGCCTCGGGTGCCCGGAGGATGCCGAAGACATTGCGGGCCTCGACGACCTTCCAGTCCACCCGCGCATCGATGCGCACGCGCTTGCCGATGAGCTTGGCGACCGGGCCCTCGACGAAAAAACGCGGAAGATCGGCCGGGAACATGAGGAACTTTTGTGAATAGGCGAACGGATCGGCGGCGGGCCGAAACAGGATGGCGGCGGCTCCGAGCTTCGCCGCGGCCAGCCAGTCGTAATCCGGCGTCATGCGCAGCAGCATGATGTTGCCCCGGATGTCTTTCCCGTCAAGATCTTCGAGCCGGCCCGTCCCCGCATCGATCACGGTGCCCACGATGCCATCAGGTCCGGTCGTGCAGGTGCGCACGTGGTTCGGCCAGAATGGCGCGATCGAGATGCCGAGACGCTCGCCGCTCGCCGCCGTGACCGCCGTAGCAGCATCGAAGGTCCCGGGGAACTTGTCCGTCGGCGGTGGGCCGAGCACGGTCAGTTCACTTCGATGGGTGACGGGGGCCGTGACCGGGTACGTCTGGACCAGCACCTCCAGCCCCATCTTGTCGAACTCACGCTCGACGTAACCAGACGCCTCGAGGTCACCGGCGGTCCCCGCCAGGCGCGACGGTGGTTGGACGATGCGCTGGTGGATCCGCCTGATCTGGTCACCGGGAATCTTCTCGAACAGTCGTTCGAAATCGATCGAACCGGCCAGAGCGACGCGCGGCTGGGCCTCTCGCGCGGGCACCGCCGCCTGCATCGCCACCAGCAGCAACAGGCCAACCGCAACGGCCAGCAGCAAGAGAACGATTCGTTGCATCATGGATCAGTGACCACTGACGCGGGGTCGATCGGCGCAGATCCGGAGTCTCGTCGGGACGCAGACTCCATGATCCATCAAATCTCGGCCGGTTCGAGTCATCGGGCGCCATCGTTGCATTTCGCTGGGGGCTCGCTGCGCTCGACCCCAGCCACCGGGGTACTTACGGTGCCGTCGTTCATGGTGTTGCACTCCCGTTGCCGAGCACGGTAGCACCCGCACCCTGAAGATTCCCTACACCACGCTCTCTACCACGCGCCACACCGTCAGCGACAGAAGATCGGCCACGAAAAGTCCCACGAAGAAGGGGCGCAGCACGCCGCGGACCAGAGGAAGGCCGCCGAATCGCAAGCCCGCGCGTTTGACGATGTGACCGACGGCGATACTTGGCCAAAGCGCGTAGATCGCGGGCGAAAAGGCGAGGGCGAACCCGAGGGGGTGCAGCGGAAAGCCCAGCCAGACCACCCGCGCCAGCGTCAACAATCCGGTCACCAGGAACGACGCCCCGGTGATCACGAACACGCGGCCGAGAAACGGGGCGATCTCCCCGGCATCTTCGGGCGTGATGACGGCGGGTCGATCGAGGTCGTCACGGAAGTACGCGTCGATCCGGCGGTCCATCTTTTTGAAGTTGCCTTGGCAATTCGCATACGGCGCGTGCGCATTGGCCAGGGCCGGATGCAGATTGGACGATCCGACGGTGTAGGCCCAGGTCAGGTGCACGATGCCGCCGAGAACGATGGCCAGCACCAACGCCGTAGCCAGACAGCGTTTGAGCTTGCCGAGCGGCACGCCGGATCGCGTCGCCGCCGCCATGGACTCCGCCAGAACCGGGCAAAGCATCAGGAATCCGCCCAGGTAAAGAAACGCCGACTGAGACGTGAAAACGATCTCGGGGAACGCCATCGCCGCGACGCCCCCCACCGCGAAGAGATAGTATTGAGGGTACACCGGCAGCAACGACAGGTGAGGCAGCCCCGTTTCCGCGCGAATGCGCGCCGCGGAGAGGGCCAGAACCAGGTACGTGCCCAGGTAGAAGACGAGAAACAGAAGGTTCAATTCCGCAGCGACACCGAAGCAAAGCAGTAGAGCCACCGCTGCGATCAGCCCGAGAACGGCGCGCCGATAGCGTCCGGGCCCATCCTGCTCGCCATTCGGGGCACCGCCACGGAACACCGCCCGCGTCACGTTCACCAGGTGTCTGCGGGCGGAGAAGACGCAGAAGCATCCCACGAACAGCAGCCCACCCGTCGTCAACAGGGAATCGAAAGGAAAACCGCCGACATCGTAATGATCTCCGCCCGGGCGGAACGAGCGCAACGGCGTGAACGCGGCGACCAGGCGCAACAGCAAGCCCACCAGGAAGAACGACACGAGGCTCAAGGACATCTCCAGGCTCATCAGGAACGCCACGGCCACGAAGGCGGGACGAACGTCGATCGTCAAACCTCCGCGGGCGTATCCCACCCAGCTCTTCGTGATGCTCGTCGACCCCGCGCCGACGGACGAGACCGCCGATTTGATCGGACCGTCCGCGAGCAGACCGGGCACCGAAAGTGACAGCCGCACCGCCGGGACCTCGGGGTAGTACGTGTTCATCTGCTGCATGAACAGGTAGAGCCCGCACGCAGCAAAGCCGATCCAGAAAGGCTTCGAGCGCAGGATGACGAGGCGTCCTGCGTCATCGCCTGCCGTCAGATCGAGCACGAAGTTCGCAAGCGGGAAGCTCAGCCGGTCGCGATCTTCCCATTGGCCGTAGAAAAGCGTCACCAGGCAGAACATCGCGAGCAGCATGCCGGCGACGAGCAGCCCCCAGACCAGAAGCGGCCGGGCCCATGAGCGCCACGGCACGCGACCTGCGATGAGATATCCCCACCGGCCCCATGCGTCATCGCTGCGCTGCACGACGACCGCGCGGTCGGCACGGGGTAGTTTGCCGAAGACCTCCGACGACGCCTGCTCATAACCCTCGAAGTAGCGGAACACGTCCTCCGTTTCCATGACGAAGAAATCCCGGGCGTAAAACGTGCCCGACCCCGAACAGGACAGCACCACGTGAAAACGATCATCGAGATCCGAGGGGACCTCGAAATTCACGGCGCCGGACATGACGAAGCGCGTGGGGGCCAGCACCCTCGGAGCGGTGGCCGTCACCACCGACGAGCCCCCGGCGGCGTCGATGGACGACGGGGCGAGCGGCGCGAGCCGGTCGGGATCGGTCCCCGCCAGGATCGTCGCTGCGGACATCGACCCCGGCTCGTCCAGGCGCAGCCGGGCGCCGATCGCGTAACGTCGCGCCGGGTTCACGAACCGCTCCGCCGTAGCGCGATTCAGCGTCATCGTGACGCGTGTCGCATCCCGCGGTGAGAGGTGTTCGATCTTGAAGCAGCGCCCCGACCCGTCGGGCGCGTCGGCCAGGGTCGTGGTCCGTGAATTGTCGGTGGACCAGACGGCGCTGCCGAGATGGCCGACCTCGATGGCGCCGCCGAGCAGGTTCTCGCCGTGCGGCCAGAGATTGGATGAAATCGACATCGTCTCCGGCAATCGAAGTTTTCGGGCGTACTCCAGCTGCAGGCCCGGGAACCGAAGCCAGAAGGCGGGACCCAGGACGGGCGCGGCGATGAACAGCATGCAGTACACGACGACCAGCTCCCCCCGCGTGATATGCCAGCGGCGGCGCAAGGCGGGGACGGCGGCGCTCAGCAGCAGCAGGGGGACGAACAGGCCGACCACGATCGAAGAGGGCACCCCCGGCAGGTGCGGGCGATTCAGAATGGTCAGGTCGCCCGACGACGCGCCGTAAAGATCGGTGATCTGCACCACGATGACGGCGATCATCAAGAGGGGGATCGCCAGCGCGACCGTCCGGATGACTGAGAAACCTTGTGTCATCGAATCAGGTTCACCGGAACTACTCGACGATGTGCGGACCGGGAAGCGTCGGAATCGTAAAGCGCTTCCGGCACGCACCGCCTGCCTGACGCTCCACCTTCAGGCGCATTCCCGTCCCCGGCCGGCGGGGATGGTCCGATTCGATATAGTCCCGCGGCCCGACGAACGTGATGTGGTCTTCATGATCGCCGAATCGCACGATGCAGGCCGTATGCTCCGGCGTATCCGTGACCCGTTCGACTTCGGGAGCTGCGAGACCCGGTTTCAGGGGCGTCAGGACCATGAGCATCCGCCCGGATCGGCCCTTGCGGCCGCAGATCATGCGAGGATGGTGGGTGTGCTCGAGGCGGTCCTGGCGCACGGTGACGCCCTCGGTCGTGACGACCTGCACGCGAAGCGCGGCCCTCGGTCCCTCGATCGTCGCGCCGTCGTCGTCCGTGGTGAGCGTCGTGTCCTTCGAGGCGATCAGCAGGCACGAGAGCTCGGGTTGCGTGCGCCCAAGCTCGTCGTCGTAGTCGAACATGTCGCAGGTCACGACGTAGAACGGCGTCACCCCTTCGTGCACGACCAGCGCATGGCGTTCGGCCGCGCTGCACCGATCGCCGTATCCGTCGGCCGAAAGGCCGTAAAGGGTGTGGATCGCCGTCGCCATGGTGTACTCGAGATCGCCGTCCTGCTCGTGCCATTGAATCAGCGCCGGTCGGGAGCGCACGGCGATGTGATACGCCGCCTGCTCCGCGGTGGCCTGCTCCGACGATCCGCATCCGCAGAGGCTTTCCTGGCCCTTGCCGTCGAGCAGGATCGACGAGTGGTGCGCCGTCATATTGTTCGAGCCGCGCCCAGGGTCGACGATCAGCGGCTGGCCGAAGGCGGTGAGGCTGATCGACAGCGCATCCCATTGCTGCATGGTGCCCCGATTCGAATGGGGCCCGGCGAGCAGGCGAAAGACGGGGGTGTCCTCATCGTGATCGCGCCGGCACACGACCAGGCCACGCTTGCGGAAATGGTGCGACGCCGGAAGGTTCAGCTGCTTCGGGCTTGCTTCCGGATCGTCGTCATCGCAGAACAGCATGACGATCGGCAGGTAGACGCGCTGTTCCCGCATCGGCTCAAACCCGGCCAGGTCGGGGCCCTCGCAACGGGCGTCGAACAGCCGTCGCCACCACCAGCGGGCCATGGGCACGTCGAAGAAACGCGCGATCTGCAGCCACATGTGGTAGGGCGCCTGAACCTTGCTCTGATCGAACTTGGCAATCGAGAAGGCCCCGTGGGCCGGATCGCGCGAAAGGTAGTAGAACAGCACCAGGTTCTTCCACATGGGCCGCGGATCCAGCAGGCCGTGTCGGATGCCTTTCCGATTGAGCATATGGGCGAACGTCAGCACGTAACTGAGGCACCCTCCGTAACCGATTCCCTCGACGGACGCCCCATCGGCATAGAACTCCTCGTCGAGCGCACCTTCGATGATCGGCTCCACGTACGCCGGATATCCGGCAAGAAACGGATTGTCGCGGTCCCCCCACAGCGACAGCGCTTCGGCCGCGGGATCCATGTGGAAGCGGTACGTACGATTGTTCGTTCCCGCCGGCACGCGCCAACGGTGATCCCAGCAGATCTGCGCCCGTTCGAAGATGTAGTCCCGCACGACGTCCCGCTGATCGCCATCCATGAACGGGGCCACCAGGTCGTAGGCGATGGCCAGCTGCATGTCCATGTTGCCGCGCGGAATATCCTGCTCGAAGACGCCGCCGAACGACGTGAGCTCACGATTGGCCGGCTTCTGTTCGAGCCAGATTCCTTCCACGACCTCCGGACGGAACAGGGCGCTCAGCACGCGGGCCGCGTACGCGCCTCGTGATCGGCCTCCATCAATGAAGTCGGCCAGCGCCAGCTCGCCACATCCACGTACGATGATCTCGCGACAGCCGGTCACGCCGGCCTCGATGCCATCGTTGCGGGCCTCGAAGTCGATGCAGTACGGGCTGTCGGGATCCTGGTACAGGTCACAGTTCGCCTGCAGGCGCCGCCACAGCGCGCGCGGACGACCCCTTTCGATCCGACCTTTCAGCGCCTCGATATCGGCCCGGTCGCAGACGAGATGAGGATGTTCCATCCCCCCGATCGGAGGCAGCGCGATATTCGTCGCCTGATAGTTGTGATACATTTTCTTTGCGGCTCGGACGCGAAGCCTCGGCCCGGCTTCGAGGAAACGATGGGTCACGGTCGGCGCGATACGGTTGCGATAATACCGATTCGACAGCACCGCTGCGAGGAGCGATCGAGATGCCAGACGACTGGACGCTGGTCTACAACGAGGACAACGACCTGCTGGCCCATCTCCCGCCCGAGAACGCGGCGGATACGCTGCGTTCGTTCCTGACCTGGACGGTGGATCAGCTGCCGATCGATGTCTGGGAGCTGCTCTGCGCGACGCCGGATCTCTGCCACTACGAATCCCGGGTCGGTGAGATTCGCGGTCGCCGGCTGATGCCGAAGATCGAGCGCTTCATGAAGGAGGAGGGCGGCCACGGAGAGCGTAGCCAGGGAAAGGTGCCGGCGCACGACTGGCACAAGTCATACGGCCTCGAGCTGCTGCTGCGCCAGGGGCTCGACCCGCTCGCCCTGCATATCGAGGTGCTGCGCCCGCTCGGCATCAAGGTCATGGCCGAGATGCGCATGAGCGACACGCACCACCGCACGGCCGATCCAGACGTGCCGCTGGTCTCGCAGCTCCTTCTCGACCACCCCGAGTACGTGATCCAGCGGGTCGACGGCATGCCGGAGACCGCGCTCGACTACAGCCACGAGGAGGTGCGCGCCTATCGCCTGGCGATTCTGCGCGAGCTGGCGGAGGAGCACGACGTCGACGGGCTGTCGCTCAACTTCATGCGCTGGGCGAAGCACTTCGAGCGCGACCGCGGTCGTGACAAAGTGCCGATCATGACCGACTTCGTGGGGCAGGTGCGCCGGATCCTGGATGAAGCGGCGCGCCGGCGCGGCGTCGGGCGCCTCCTGCTCGGGGCGCGGGTGCTCAGCACGGTCGACGAGTGTCTCGGCTCCGGCCTCGACGTGGGGGCGTGGATCCGGCGCGGCTACATGGACTACGTCATTCCGTCGGAGCACAACTGCACCTGGCCGGCCCTGAACGTCGAGCAGTTCGCTGCGATGGCCGCGGGGTCGGGCTGCCGGATCTACGGGCACATCAACGACATGGTCGGCGGCACCTGGGACGGCGAACCGAAGACGGAGGATCGCGACGTCGGCCAGGCGCCGCAGTTTCACGGGTACAAGGCGATGCTCAACACCGAGGAGGAGGCGCGGGCCACCGCCAGCAACCTGCGGGCGTGGGGCGCCCAGGGCATCGGCTACTGGAACCTGCCCAACAACTTCAATCCGGTCTCGTGCCAGAAGTGGGGACGAGACCCGAAGCACCGGGAGCGGATCGGCCGATGGGCCCGGGCGGTCGCGAATCCGGAAGCGATCGCCGCCGGGCCGCGCCGATATCACTACCTGCCTCTCTACAAGCGCGACATTGCCCAGATGAGCGGCGCGACGCACCTCTACGAGGAGTCAGGACGCAGCCTGCACGGCGCGTACAAGGGACCCGTGATCTACTTCCACGAGGGTCGAACGGGCGAGCGCATGCGCTTCGCCTTCCGCATGGCCGACGGGCGCGACGGCGGACGTCTGCGAGGCACGCTGCGCTACCGGGTGTTTCACTGTGTCGATGCCGACGCGCTGGCCGTCGACATCAACGACGTGGAGATCACACCCGACCGGATCACGCACACCGTCGACACGCGCGACCCCGACCTGTCGTGGTCGTGGTTCGAGATCGACCTGTCCGACTGCCCGCCCTTGCGCGGCGACAACGAGATGGGGCTGACGTGGCGCGGCCCGGGGAACGACGGGCCGGACGTGCCGTACATGGAGGAGCTGGACGTGATGGTGGACGCTTGAATTCCACCCGGCGTCTGGCAGAGCTCACTCCACCGTGAGCTCGAGGTAAATGCCCGTAAGCGAAATAATCTGTCGGTCCGAGAGATTGTCCACCTCGACGATGACGGTCACCTTCGCGCCGGAGAGCAGGTCGTCCGGAATCGCCTGGGCCTTGAGGATGATGTCCGTTCCCTCAGCGATCAGCCTCGGCGCCTGATCGTCCTTCGCGACCTTGACCCGCAGCGCGACGTCGGGTCGGCCGTGCATCAGGATTTCGACGGTGGCCTTCGCGATCCGGTGGCCGTCGGCGGGCCGGACCGGCAGGCGCACGCGCCCCTTCGCCCCGCCGGCCAGGTTCCATCCCCACCGACCGTACTTGAAACCTTCGACCCGGCCGTTGAAGCGCGTCGCGCCGCCGAACATGAGCTGGTCGTTGTACTTGTGGTCGCCCGGCGGCAGGTTCCCCAGCGGCACCAGCATCGTCTGGCCGATCACCTTCTTCCGGGCGCGGGGCGTGTCGAACGCGAGGATGCCCCACTTGCTGCTCATCAACTCGTCGATCCGTTCGCGCAGCTCCGCGATGCGGGCGCGGTCGGAAGGATCCTTCGAATGGATGAACATCCCCGTGACCTCGCCGATCATGGCGCTGCCGCGCCAGCCCTGCGTGACGATCATCGTGCGCCAGCGCGTGGGCGGATCCATCGCAGGCAGATGCGACTCCGCCTCGTCGATCAGCGCGTCGCAGCGGCGGATCAGGTCCGGCGTCAGCAGGTTCGGGATCTCGAGAGAGGAGCCGGAGACGTGAGGCAGCTCGTCCATGGCCGTCTGCAGGGTGCGGAAGTAGCGCTCGATCACGGGCCCCGCCGAGCCGAACCCCTTGTGGCAGTAGTCCCGTCGCAGCGCGTCGACGTCGGCGTAGGGATTCCACGCCAGCTTGGACAGCACGTAAAAGGTGATGCCCTGGGTGCCCCAGTGAGCGTGAAGCTGTGCCTGGATGTAGTCGAACTTCCCGCTGTCGGCCATGATCGGAAAGTCGTTGGCCATCTGCGTCAGCATCGGGAACGGCGTGGCCCAGCTGTAGTGGCCGTAGTAGCAGTAGATCCCGATGTGATCGACCAGCTCGAGCCACCGGTTCCAGCCGGCGCGGTATCGCCTGTTGCCGTCGGAGAAGCCCGGCTCGGCGTGGTTGTAGCCAAAGGCCTCGCCGCCGCACCAGTGAGACACGATGGCGCCCGTGCCGGACAGGGGCTGAACCTTGTCCGGCGGTCGGGCGTGATTCGAGTACACGTGGTGCACGACGCGGGCCTTCGGGTGCTCGGCCAGGATGCGTTCGGCCACCATGTTGCCGAAGTTCACGACCATCGACGTGCCCGAACCGTCGTTGTCGATCAGCGCCTGGTTCTCCGGCAGCTCGCACCTGGCCACGCCGTCGGCCGGCCCGTTCCAGATGACCATCCGCTCGACCGGGATCCCCTGCCCGAGCGACCCTTCGACGTAGGACAGCGCGTTGCGGGCGTACGCGTCGGCGGCCTCGCGACTGGAGAAGTTGACCTGGGCGCCGTGCGACGGCGGCTGCGTGCCGTCGAGCTTGTTGAACCACTGCGGGTGCTCGGCCCCGTACTTCTCGACGGGCAGCAGCAGCCGGTAGGCGTGGGCGCCGCCCAGGGACAGCCAGCTGTCCTGCGGCGCAAACGGCAGGCGCTCCGAGTTGCGGCTTCGGTAGCGGAAGAGCTTCCAGCCTTCGAACCCGTGCTCGATCCGGCCGAGCAGCTCGGGCGTCTGCTGGGGCGACGTGGTCCAGACCGAGCAGGAGCGCCAGCGCACGTGCGGCGCGTCGAGCACCTCGATCGGCTCGATGCGGATCGTGCCGCGTTTCGGCACGTATTCGCCCATCTCCGTCGGGAAGAACCAGCGGACGCCGAGCTGCCTTTCGATCCAGTCCCAGGCCGCGTTGAGCCGGCCCGTCTCGGAGGCCCCGGCCAGGTGCAGGCGCGATCCTGCGGCCACGACCGCCAGCGCCTCGTGCCGGTCGGGGTAACGTGCGGACAGGCGCTCGGCCACCGGTCGATTCAACGGATGGTCGCCCACGATGATCGACGGATCGTCGCCCGGATCATCTGTCGTGACGATCGGCACCGTCGCCCCGCTGACCTTGCGAATGTAGATCTGCAGCTCCTCCGCCGCGAACTGCTCGCATTCGGTCGCGCGGCCCGGTGTCACGATGCGACCGGTGGGCCGGCCGTCGACGACCAGGTCGGCGGCGGGCGCCGGGGTGGTGATCGCCATCAATACGGTCACGGCGAAGACGCTGGTGAACGAGGCCCGTGTGCGCATCCTGGTAACAAGATTCATTCGTAGTCCTCTCATCCGATGCGAAACGCGTAGAGGGTCGCCCTGCGCATCTCGAATCGAAGCCGAATCGGTCTGCCTGCCAGCGCCCCGATCGAGCCGCCGCGCCAGAACACCTGGTGTTGCAGTGAATCGCCGCGGACGACCTCGCTATCCGATATCGAGAAGCCCGGACAGGGATGCGTCTCCGCATTGGCCATATAGCCCCACGACTCGCCGTCCTCCCGGTCCACGCGGTAGTGGACGACCGGGTCAATGACCTCGACGCGCAGCTCACCGCCCGGTGCGACGTCGGCGTTCAGGTGCAGCCGCTCGCCCTCGACGAGCATTGGCCGGGTAAGCAGCGCCCCGGCCTCGTCGCCGGCGTGCA
>NYZC01000405.1 GCA_002686995.1 Phycisphaeraceae bacterium
AGACCCGCGGGCTTACGCCGCGCGGTTCGCAGGACGGGTGGCGTACCGTGGGCGTCAGCCGGCGTCAGCCCACGGGTCAGATGCGCGGCGACGCCGTGCCGGATGCGTTGCCAATACGCGCCGCTGAACCCTGAACCCAATCAGTGCTGATCCCGGCGCGCCCACTTGACCCTTGACATTCGACACTCACGCGCACAGGTCTCTATGATTGGCGATTATCTCATCGACTGTCGACCTTCGACCTTAGACTTTCGACCTACGACGCACAGGCCTCCCTGACGCGCGCCGCATTCATACCCACCCCAGACTTCCAGAGTACCGACAACAATGTCCCTGATCCCCACCATCGAACACCTGCGCGACTTCGACACTGCATTGCTGGCCAACACGATCAGCACGATCGATCAGACGCCGGCGCACGAGTTTTACCTGGATCGGTCGATCCAGTCGGTGACGCCCGGGCTGGGGCCGACGGTGGGGACGGCGGTCATCTGTGAAATGGACTCGAGCACGCCCGGACCGGACTCGGAGCTCGAGCCGTACTGGCAGCAGCTGGAGCGCATCGACCGGATGGAGGAGCCGGTCGTCTGGATCATCAAGGCCGTCGGGTCACGTCCGGATCACGAGTGCATCCTGGGTGACGGCATGGCGAAGCTGTTGGACTCGATCGGGGTCGTCGGGGCGGTGACAGACGGCTGCGTGCGCGACGTGCGCGGCCTGATGACGGTCGGTTTCGCGGTCTACGCGCGCGGCACGGTCGCGCACCATTGCGGCCTGCGTGTGCGATCCGTCGACGAGCCCGTCGAGATCGGAGGCATCACGATTCGGCCGGGCGATCTGATTCACGCCGATGACGAGGGGGTCATCCGGATTCCGCCATCGTGTCACGAGGCGCTGCCGGACGCCGCGGGCCGTATGCGCGCGTTCGAGCACGAGGTGCACGGCACCTGGCGCCGCCGCGACCTGAGCATCGACCAGAAACGACGGCTCGTGCTCGAGGTCGGGCGCAAGTGCGGTTTCGGCGACCGGCTCAGGCTCTGATCGGAGACGCGTCCGATGAGTAAAGACGCGATTCGCGCCTGGCCGGCGCACGGGCTGCAGAAGATCTTTGCCGATACGCCGCCGCCGGAGGTGATCTCGTCGGCAATCGTGCTGGAGGCCGCCGCTGGAGAATGCGAGGTCGCGCAGATCGCCGTGCGGGCGGTCGATCACGCCGTGATCCTCGATCGCCCGACGGTCACCGCACTTCGGTCCGACGCCGGTGAGATCGGGGCGGATCGCGTGACGTGCCGTTTCGTCGATCTCGTGCCGGTGCGCTACAACACACAGGGTGTCCCTCCGTCCGAGCGCCTGCGCTCGGCGCCGTCCTATTTCCCGGATCCGTTGTGCGTCGAGGACCGGATGCACCTTGCCGGCGAGCAGACACGCTCCGTGTGGATCCGGGTGGAAGTGCCGTCCGACGCGGCGCCCGGCGAATACACGGGGACGATCACCGTCCGTTCCGACTCCGGGAACGCCGAAGTCGCGATTCGCCTGGTCGTGTGGCCGGTCAGCCTTCCCGTCGAGCCGTCCTGTTCGATGACGCTGTGGGTGTGGCCGTTCATCATTGCCAAGTACCACGGCGTCCGGCTCTATTCCGAAGACTTCTGGTCGTTGCTGCGACGCTACGCAGCGGAGATGGCCGCGCACCGGCAGGACACGATCTTCACGCCGATCGTCGGACCGGATGCGCTGATCGACGTGTCGATGACGACGCAAGGCGATTACCGTTTCGATTTCTCGAACTTCGACCGGTGGGTGGAGATCTTCTTCGAGGCGGGGTTCAGGCAGATCGAGGGGAGCCATGTCTACGACGACAGCATTCGGTTCCTGCGGGTCCGTGGAGCATCGGGCACGTCGCGAAAGATCGTCATGGGCGGACGTGTCGAAGACTTCGTTACGAACGATGACTACATGACCATGATCCAGGCGTTGTTCACGGCGCTGCGCGATCACCTTCGGGACCATGATTGGTCGGACCGGTATCTCCAGCATGTCTTCGACGAGCCGGCCGGCGATGAAGTGCCGATTTACGTGCGCATCGCGAAGATGCTGCGATCGATCTGGCCCGAAGTGCGCTTCATCGACGCGGCGGATGCCGATCCGGCGCTGTTCGACGTGATCGACGTCCTGGTGCCGCTCGTCGACCATCCCTCGTACTTCAACGATGTGGCGACGCATCGCGCCGCCGGCAAGACGCTCTGGGCCTACACGTCGAATCATCCGCGCAAGGATCATCCCGGCACGTTTCTCGATCTTCCGCTCGTCAAGGTGCGGATCCTTCCCTGGATCATGTGGCGCTACGGGATCACCGGCTATCTCTACTACGCGCTCGGCTACTGGGAGGTCCAGTTCGACGTCCGGCGTCACCGGTTCGATCCATACGAAGGGGACACGGACGATTCGATCACGCTGTACAACCCCTGGCTCGATCCGGCTCAGAACGCGACGTGGCGCTGCCCGCCGGGATCATGGGGATTCTGCTATCCGCCCCGCGATCCGTACTCCCTCGACCCGCGACTCGTGGCGCCGCGCATGATCGAGAACTGGGAACGCATCCGGGCCGGCGGCGAATCGGTGAAGGACGACGAGGCGCCGCAGGGTGAGCAACTCGTCGTGATCGACGAGCCGGTCGGCTCGATCCGGTGGGAGCAGCTTCGAGAGGGACTGGAGGACTACGAGCTGCTGTGCATGCTGCGCGACGAGATCAATCGAGCGGATCCGGAAAAGGGCAGAAGAGCGCAGCGGTTCCTGGACGAAATGATCGAGCGCATCGCGCCGGACTGGCAGCATTACACGCGCGACCCGGCTGACATCGACGAGGCGCGCCGGGCGATCGTGGAGCACATCGTCGAGCTGAGGGGGTGAGGGGGAAAGTCGGAAGGCCGAGCGGCGGCGCGCGTTTCGAAGACCCGTGCGGGAATGTGTCAAGACGCCTCACGGGATCCACTTCCCAATCCGTCGCGACAGGTTCTCCGCGATTGGCGGGTCAGGCTCGGATGGCGGCCGTCAGGCGGCGTTGCGGGAATCATTCCGATAGAATCCCGCGGTGCCTCGCGACCACGGATGCGACAAGCGACGAAGCAGCACCTTTCGCCCAAGGAGCTCGGCAAGGCCGTTGGCGTCAGCGAATCGACGTTGAAGCGGTGGGCCGACGAAGGAGAGATCCGCGTCTATCGCACGGCGGGAGGTCATCGCCGGATCGACCTGAGCGAAGCCGTTCGGTTCATTCGCAAAACCGGGATGCCCGTGCGCGAGCCGCGGCTGCTCGGCCTGTCCGCCCTCGACGGCCCGTTCGATCCGGTGAACTATCCCGCCGACGCGGCGAAGCTCATGCGCGCGGCGCTCGAGGAAGGCGATACGTCGAGGTTCAGGGCCATGCTCGTCTCGACGTACCTGGCCGGGCGCAGCGTCGCCGAGGTCTGCGACGGGCCGATCGCCGAGGCCATGCACGCCATCGGAGAGTTCTGGCAGCACCGCAACGACGGCATCCTGATCGAGCACCGCGCGACGGACACCTGCATTGCCGCGCTGAACCAGCTTCGATCGCTGCTCGTCCGGCCGGACCCCGGCGCGCCGCGGGCGATCGGCGGGGCGTTCTCGAACGATCCGTACCTCGTGCCATCGCTGATGGCCGCAACGGTGCTCTCGTCCGAAGGGTGGGACGCCACCAACCTGGGGCCCGAGACGCCCGTCGACGTGCTCGTCGGCGCCGTCGAGCAGCTGGACGTGCGGCTCGTCTGGCTCTCGGTGAGCGTGGAGCGAAAAAGCGTTCATCTTCACGAGGACCTGAACGATCTTGCCGATCGTCTGCAGCACCGGAGTGACGTCAGCATCGCCGTCGGCGGCCGCGTGCTGCCGCAGCCGCTCAAAATCCGGCGCCCGAATCTTCAAGAGGTCCGGTCGATGACCGAGCTGGTCGCTTTCACACGCGGCCTTCGCGCGAAAGCGTGATCATTCCGTAATCGGTCTCCGAATCGGCGAATAACAGCTGGCCTAACGCGGGCTTCGCCCGCAAGTCGGAAGATCGAAAGTCGAAGGTCGAAAGTCGAAAGTCGAGGGTCGAAAGTCGAAAGTCGAAGGTCGAAAGTCGAAAGTCGAAAGAACCTGACTTCGGCCGGCGCGGTGGGGCATCGACGGTTCCGCTTTCGACCTTGGACCTTCGACCTTGGACCTTGGACCTTGGACCTTGGACCTTCGACCTTCGACCTCCATGCGGCTGCCCCTGTGGCGAAACGACTCATGATTGAAACGTTTAAAACGTTCAATTCGTAGTCGTCTCCGCCGGCGAGGCCAGCGAGGATGTCGCATAAAATGGGACAATCTGCGCGCATTTTTATAAACGGATTGTGTGAAGTGTATTACAAGATTTTTGCCTGTGCTCCCCCCGGACCGGTCATGGCGGGCGTCCTGTTCGCAGGCGATGATGCCTGTCCTTCGCCGGTGGTCGATCACGAGGTCGGCCGCCAGCGCGTGCTGAGCGCGTTCGAGCAACCTCGGTTCGGCCTGATCACGGAGCACTGATCGATGAAATGCAACATCGATGCACGCGGTAAGGCCTTTCGACTCATCAGCGGGTTGATCCACGCATTCGCGGGGCTCGTGCTCGTGGTGCTCGTCGCCGCCGGCATCGCCGGGCCGCCGTGGCTCTGGATCCCAGGCGTCGCGCTGCTGATCGCGGGCGGCTTCCAGGTGTTCGAGGGCTGGTCCGGGTGGTGCGTGCTGCGCGCGATGGGGCTCAGGACGCCAGTGTGAGCCGTGCCGAACAGGATTTGATTCTGCTTCGCTAGACTAGATTCCGGCAAAGGATCTGGTAACCCGCGTTCGGATGTCCGGGCGCATGTCCTCGCGAGGCTCCGCTTTGGACCACTCAAACCGTACTGTGCTCGTCACTGGCAGCGCCGGGAGAATCGGGGGCTTCGTGTGCGCCGAGCTTCGCTCTCGCGGCTACCGCGTGCGCGGGTTCGACCTGGTGCCGACGGAAGGAGTCGACGAGGACCAGCCGGGCGATCTCACGGACGCCGGGTCGGTCGACCGTGCCGTGGCCGGCTGCGACAGCGTCGTGCACCTCGCGGCGACGCCTGACGAAGCGGATTTCCTTGAGAAGCTTCTTCCCAACAACATCGTGGGTCTGTACCACCTATGTCAGGCCGCGCGCCGCCACGAGGTGCGTCGCCTCGTGCTGACCAGCTCGGTGCAGGTGATCTGGTCGCACGAGGAGATCGGCAAGCGCCCCATTCGCGCCGACGAAGCGCCGCGGCCCTGCAACCACTACGCCCTGACGAAGCTCCTGGCAGAGGAGGCCGGCGAGATGTACTGCCGCCTGTACGGCATGAGCATCATCGTCATTCGCCCGGGGTACGTGCCGCGTCACGCATCGGCGGCGGAGCAGCTCGACGCCGACGTGTTCCTTCAGCGCATTTATCTCAGTCCCCGCGACGCCGGTCGCGCGTTCGCGCTCGCCGTCGAGGCCGAGGGCGTGAAGTTCGCCGTCATCCCGGCGCAGAGCCGAGGACCCGGCTTCGAGGTCATGGATCTCGCCGCCGCCAGGGAGGTCACCGGATACGAGCCGACCGAATCGTGGCCCGACGGGCGCGAGCTGCTCGAGTGACGGTGACCTGATTCCCGCATCCCGTCATCCGGAACGCACCATGCAAGAGATCGTCAGTGCCCAGGACCTTTCGGCCCGTGACCGGCGCATGCTGTTCTGGGCAAGCTTTCTCTCCCTGCTCGCCGCGGGTTTCGGATTCTCGTTCCGCGTCGCGATGGGTGGCGACTACCGTGTGGAGTTCGGCCTGTCGAATCAGCAGGTCGGGGAGGTCTTCGGGGCGTCGCTGTGGCCGATCGCGATCACGATGGTCGGCTTCAGCCTTGTCGTCGACCGGATCGGCTACAAGATCCCGATGTACATTGCCTTCGCCCTGCAGGTCGTTTCGGGCGTCGGCACCTTCTTCGCGGACAGCTACATGGCGCTGTACGGGTTCGCGCTTTGCGCCGGGCTCGGTCACGGCATCGTCGAAGCGGTCATCAACCCGATCTGTGCGGCGGTGTACCCGAAGGCCAAGACGAAGTGGCTGACGTACCTGCACGCCGCCTGGCCGGCAGGGCTGGTTCTCGGCACGCTCATGATCATCGGCGCCGAGTCGCTGTTCGACGGCTGGCGCGTCCATGCCCTCTGGATCGTGCTGCCGGCGCTCGCGTACGCGGTCATGTACGGCCCGTGTCGCTTTCCCGTCGACGAGCGCGTGCAGGCGGGCGTGCCCTACATCGAGATGCTCCGCCAGGTCGGTTTTCTCGGCGCGGCGCTGTCTGCGTTCATGATGGTCTACGAGATCGGCAACCAGGTCGACCACCTCACGGAATGGAAGCGGCCGGAGAACTGGTTCACGCTGAGCCTCATCGCGGGGGGCGCGATCGGGGCGGTCTTCGGCCTCTGGACCCGCGCGCTGGGCAAACCGCTGTTCTTCCTGCTTTGCCTGCTCATGATCCCCGTCGCGACGGCGGAGCTCGGCACGGACGGCTGGATCAAGAAGCTGATGACGCCCGTGCTCGAAAACCTGAAGGTCAACCCGGCGTTCGCGCTCGTGTTCTCCGCGTTCATCATGCTGGTGTTTCGCGTGTTCGCCGGCGGCATCCTTCGGATCATGAGCCCTCCGGTGCTGCTCTGCGTGAGCGGCGTGTTCTCGGCGATCGGCCTCTACTGGCTTGCCGGTGCGTCCGGGGTCGCCATCCTCGTCGCCTTCGTGCTGTACGCGCTCGGACAGACGTATTACTGGCCGTGCGTGCTGGGTTTCGTCTCCGAGCGCTTCCCCGAGGGTGGCGCGCTGACGCTCAACACGGTCTCCGCGATCGGTTTGCTCTCCGCCGGCATCATCGCGACCCCGGTGCTCGGCGTGGCCTTCGACCGCTCGATCCGCGCCGCGGTCGCGACCGAGGCGCCGCCCCTGGCCGAGGCCGCCACGGCGGACGCGAGCTTTCTGTGGATGCAACACCAGAAGATCGATCCCGGAGCGGCCGAGGCGTTCATTGAAGATCTCGACGAGCCTGATCGCGCGGAGACCCAGAGCGTCTACGACAAGTGCGACGCGAAAGCCGGCCGTGACGCGCTGCGTTTCGCCGCGTGCTTTCCGGCCGTCCTGGTGGTGGTGTTCGGCATGATCGCGCTGTACTTCCGGTCAGGGGGTGGCTACCGGCCCGTCGAGCTGAGAATCAGGCAGGAACCAGGGATTCCCCCGAAACCCGACTCGAATCAGCAGACCGAGGAGACTCAGCGATGAAGCCACCCGTGTCCGAACTGTTCACCACGGTCGACCTTGCGGGTCGCTTCAACGCGCGCCGGAGCGATCTGTCGGAGACGCTCGCCACACCGGATGTGCTTTCGGAGCACTTCGGAGCGAACGTCTTCCGGGGCATGCCCTTCGAACTCGGTCCTCGTGACGGCTCGAACGTGCTGCTGCTCGATCGTGAGACCGTCGAAATCCCGCTGAACGGAGCCGTCGCGACCTACATCGTGTTTCTGCATGTCGTCGAGGATCGGCTCACCAACTACCACGAAGAGATCGCGCACTTCCAGGTGGACGGGAATGAGTTGGGGAACCACGTCTCGAACTACGTGGTGCGTTTCGGAGACGGATCGGAACATCTCCAGTCGATCCAGCGCCGATTCGCGATTCAGCAGGCGCGCATCCATTGGGGCGCCAGCGCGTTTGCGGCCGTGCCCGTCGTCGAAGACGACGTCCAACCCGCAACGGCGGAGCAGATTGCGCTGCAGCGCCCGGACGTTCCGATGTTCGGTCCCGGCGAGGTGCGCACGCGGTCCGGGCGCGACGGGAGATCGGCGAACGCCTGGCTCTTCGCGTTGCGCAATCCGCACCCGGATCGGCCTCTCGAGTCGATCCGGCTGCAGCCCATGACCGAGCGCTCCGCGATTTACGGCATGAGCCTGGCGCAGGTGCGCGAGCATCCTCTTCGCAACCGCGTGCGGCGCAAACTGCTGCTGACGTTGCCGAAGGGCGTCGCGCTCAATGCGATCGGTGAGCTCGACGATGTCGCGATCGACCTGGGCAAGGTCATCTCGGCGCGCCGGCAGTTCGTCTACGACCACGAGCAATGGAGCCGGTGCGAACCCGACGTCCAACCCGAGGCGTCGAAGGATCATGTCGTGATCGAGTACGCCGCGCACCCGCAGGCGAAGCTGCACGTGGGCGTGCCGGGCGGCGGCGCGGAGGTCTACGATCTCGAGGTGACGAGCGGCCCGACGATTTCGGAGATCAGACCTGCCACGAGCCGGGTCAGGATCGAGATCACGGACAAGGCGAGCGGACAACCGGTCGGCGTGCGCCTTCACCTGCACGGCGAGCAGGGCGAATACCTCCCGCCGCGCGGTTACCACCGCAAAGTGAACCCCAACTGGTTCGAGGACCACTACGCCGAGTTCGCCAACAGCCACAACCAGTACGTGTACGTCGACGGGATGTGCGAAGCCGACCTGCCGCAAGGTCGCGTGTACATCGATATCTCCCGCGGCTACGAGGTCACGCCTCTGCGCACCCATTTCGAGGTCGAACCGGAGACGGACACGATGCGCTTCGAGCTCGAGCGTGTGCTCGACTGGCGCAGCGACGGCTGGGTCACCGCCGATACGCACGTGCATTTTCTGAGCCCGGCGACCGCTCAGCTCGAAGGCAGCGCCGAGGACGTCAACGTCGTCAACGTGCTCGCCAGCCAGTGGGGCGAAATGTTCAGCAACGTCGGCGATTTCGACGGCAGGACGACCCACGGGGCCCGGCGGGAAGGGAGCGGCACCGAGAGCGCTTCGGACGGCGAGTTCCTCGTTCGCGTCGGCACCGAGAATCGCATGCAGGTGCTCGGTCACATTTCGCTGCTCGGCTACAGCGGTCAGATGATCCATCCGCTGTGCACCGGCGGGCCGAGCGAGTCGGCGATCGGCGATCCGCAGGAGGTCACGATGGCCGACTGGGCGCAGCGGTGCATCGATCAGAAAGGCCTGGTCGTGATGCCCCACGGCCCGAATCCCCAGTGCGAGCGGGCCGCGGACGTCGTGCTCGGCGTCATCCACGCGATGGAGATGATGACGTTCAATCCGCACGACATCCAGATCAGTCCTTACGGGATCGCGGACTGGTATCGCTACCAGAACCTGGGCTACCAACTTCCGCTCGTGGGCGGTTCGGACAAGATGGGGCCCGCGTGGCTGCTCGGCGGCGTGCGCACCTACACCCAGCTCGGCGATCGGACGTTCACCTACGAGAGCTGGATGGATGCGACGCGGGCAGGGCACACGTTCGTCACGGTAGGACCGCTGGTCGATATGCAGGTCGAGGACGCGACACCCGGCACGAGCGTAACGCTGCCCGAGTCGGGAGGCACCGTGACGGTGTCATGGCGCGCCGAGTCGGTGCGCGTGCCGATCAGCGCCGTCGAGGTCGTGGTCGGCGGGCGCACGACCGATGTCCACCGGCCGACCGATCCGATGGCGGCGCAGGGCACCGTCGAGGTCAGCGTGACGGACTCGACCTGGATTGCAGTTCGGGTTCGTGGCGGGTACGACAATCGTACGGAGGACATTGCCGCGCATACGAGTGCAGTTCAGGTTCTCGTGGGTTCGCGGCCGATTCATGCGTCGGACGACGCGCTCGAGGTGCTCAAACAGATCGAGGGCGCGATGGCTTTCATCGACACGATTGCCGCGCGCCCGGAGGCCGACGCCTATCGCAAGCTGAGGCTGACGCTCGAATCCGCATGGACCCGGCTGCATCAGCGCATGCATCAGAATGGTGACTTCCACGAGCACTCGCCGCTGCATGATCATGCGGAGCATCACGAGCATTAGGCTCTGTCTCAAAACTCTGCCTGGCGTCGACCGGCTGCGTCGCCCGTTGGCCTCGCGGCGTCCGGGTCCGAACTTCCATCCGTGTCCATCCGTGTCCATCCGTGGTTCCTGATCGTTGCGGCTCAGCCGCGTTGGGGAGTGGGTTCCTGGTGCGAATTGTCGACGCGATCCCGGATGCGTCGTCATGACGCATCTCCTCACTCCCTCGACGCGACCTTCCACTTCATCAGAAATCCATCAATGGCCCGGTCCAGTCCCTCCATCATCGTCTGGTCGAGACGATCGTTCGATTCGATGCCGATGTCCGCGCCCGTCCACGTCGGAATTCTCAAAGAATGGTCGAGCCGCTCGATCCGCACCGGCTGCTCGAAGGTGAGAAACCATACGAATCCGGAGGCATTCGGGACGGATTCGTTTGACCGGTAGAACGCCGACAGGCGCAGGATGACCTCCGAGCGACCTTCTTCGACCAGCTTGAAGCCTGCATGCTCGAGCATCTTCGAGCAGTGCCCGCGCACCTTTGCGGCGGTCACGCCAATGTTCTCGATCGGCGCCGGCAACGGCATGACCATGAAATGGATGCGGTGGATGCCGGCCAGCGTCTGCATTTCCTGGCTGACGCGTGTGGTACGCATGATGGGGGCGGCGATGCCCGTCGAGAGCAGGATCGCGGTGACCACAATCGTGAACAGGACGGTGACGATGCAGCGTCGATGAAGGTTGGCGTTCATGTCTGGATTTTATCCTTGCCCGGTCGACATGGACGAAACGGGGTGTGACCGGTCAGACCCCGCTTCTTGACCGCTCCCACGGTTTGGGCAGCACCGTGATCTCCACCTCCTCGATGGTGACCTCGGCCTGTTCGTCCAGCGGCTCGAGACGGCGCAGCGTCAGTCCGAGCGTGTTCCAGCCGCACCGGGTCGGTGGCGTTTCGAGCCTGAACCACGCCGCGGTGTAGGGCGGAAGGGGTTTGCCCTGGTGCTTCAGTCGACCGAGACGATGCCAGGTCATCTGGATCGCCTGCTCGGCGATCGGCGTGTCGTTGACGTCCAGCTCGATCCCATGGGGCCATTGCCAGTCCTTCTCGGCGCCGCTGACGTCGTCCGACGGACCGATGACGGACGATCCTCCGAACTCCTCGATCGGCGAGAGTCCCAGGATGCGCACGACCAGCCATGCGCCTCCGGTGGATTCGATCTGCTCGGGCAGCACGAATCGGTACGCTCCGTGGGCGCCCGTCTCGCGGGGGAGGACGACCCGGTACGCGTCCTCGAACGGATGGTGTGAGAGCGAATCGTGCACCTCCATCGACCGGAAGCAATAGGTGCGCGGCTCACGATCGTTGGCGGTGGGGTCATGCGCGTCGCGGAGAAAGGTCAGCGCCATCGGAAAGTCGATTTCCGACGTATCGACCATCCTGCATTGCGACCACGGACCATGTGTGACGCCGGACGGCCCACGGCCGCCGCGGACGTCCCAGTAGAACTGCCAGTTGAAGACCGAGACGCCGTCGGCACCACCATGGTCCATCGTGCGCAGCAGCGCGCGAATGTGCCGGGGCTCGATCAGTCTGTTGCCTTCGCTCTGCCAGTGCAGCGGCTGAAGTATCGGAAAATATCGACATGAAGTGTCCCGGCAAAGCGCGCTCCACGCTTCGTGGTTCATGGCCGGGTCGGTCATGTGGGTGTTGCCCGGGCAGATGTGATCGAAGAGCCCCTCGCGGATCCACGAGGCGACGTCGACGTCATAATGGCCGCACTGTTCGAGATGCGGCCAGACGATCGCGTTCATCTGCAGCGGCCGGCCTCGCCGCTTCGCCTGCTCGTCCAGGGTCGAACGAATGAGCTTCACGAACTCCGTCAGCAGCGCCCGGCGATCGACCGTCGCGTCCTTCGGGAAGTACGCCAGGCCGCGCACGAAGTTCAACGTGATGCCGTCGATGTCGAAGCGGCGCGCCAGCTCATCGACGAGCGCGGCGTGATATTGCCAGACCTCGGGGTGACTGTAGTCGAGGGTCCGCCGCGTCTGCCGGTCGGGATTCTGGAGCTCCGGGTGGCGGTCGATGAAGACGTTCTCTTCGCGACTGCGCAGCCGGTGCCAGTCCGTAAGCCGCAGCTTGCAATAGAACTTCATCCCGCGCCGGTGCGCCTGGTCGATCATCACCTCGAGCGGCTGTACGCCGGAATCGATCAGCGGCTGAAGCTTCAGGTTGGGCCAGTACTCGAAATCGGGATGCTCGGGCATGAACAGTCCGGGCTTGAGCGCGCCGGCGGCGAAGGTCAGCTGCGAGTAGATGTCGATGCCGTTGTCGGCCATGTCGTCCATGTGCCGGGCGAACTGGTCGGCCGTCGCGGGCTGCTTGACGTTGTAGGCATGAAGCCCGGTATCGGCGAAGTAGATGAGACGGTCGTGGTTGGTGGGCATGGGCATATCGTAGGTTCCGGGTGCGAAATGACGACGCGTCCGAAATGGCGTCGCCGCGCATCAGACCCGTGGGCTGACGCCGGCTGACGCCCACGGTACGCCAGCCGATCTGCGAACCGCGCGGCGTAAGCCCGCGGGTGGCACGCGTTCGCGTTCCATGCCGTGATCGCGAGCGCGCCCCCGACTCCGGCTCCCGGTTCCTTACCACTCCGCGTCCGGATCGAGCGGAAACATCGGTCGCCTCCGATGGCGATACGGGAGGAGCTTCAGGCTCGCACAGGTCGTGCCCGGCGTGTCGGCCATGACGAACTTCGCCGCGACCGGCCGATAGGCGGCACGCGGGGCCACCGCGGCCTTCACGATGATGATCTGCATCGCCTTCGGATCGATGCCCAGGCTCAGGATCTGGTGAAGGCTGAACGGCGCCATCCGCTCGGTGTTGACCGCGACCAGGGTTCGTCGTGCGATCTCGATCACCGCCGTCAGCCCCTGGTTGTTGTCGGTGCGGCCTCCGTGGCGCGGATTCGGTTCGTAGAAGATCCCGTCGGACAGTGTGCGTACGCGCCCTTCGATGGTGATCGGCGGCCCGGTGCTCGGGTCGGTCCTGCCGCCGATGTCGAGTCTGACGTCGGCGCCGACGCCGGCCGCGGCGCAAGCGGCTGCCGCCTCGGGGTCCCAGATGACGAAAAGTCCGCGCTCGACCTCCTGTGCCAGCATCTCCTGAAGGAGCAGCGTTGCGTCGCCGGGGGCGCCGCCGCCGACGTTGTCGCCGATGTCACTGATTACAACGGGTTGCTCGTCGTGGGCGACCGCTTCGCGGATCGCGTCGGCGGGGCTCGGGAGATCGCCGACGAACTCGTGGCGCATCGACCAGACCTCGTCGGCCAGTGCGCGCGCGGTACGGTCCGCCAGGTCCTGATCGCCGTCGGCCGCGACGATGATCGAAGTGCCCATTTCGGCGACGTCCGCGCGAGGGTAGGCGTACGCGACGCTCGCGCTGAGGATCGAAGGCTGCTCGACGAGCGCTTCGATGCGCAGACGCAGCGTTTCCGCAGGTGGTTCGGACGTGTCGTGCTTGATGACGTCCATGATCATGGGCGGCTTCATCATCGCCTGCACCGGGCGGACTTCGCCGCGCACGGTCGCCGCGATCAGCCCGGCCGCATCGAGTCCGCGGTCGAACTGGTCCACGTGCGGCGTCGTTCGGTAGAGGATCGTCGCGTTGACGCCTTCGAACATCCGAGTGGAGATGTTCGCGTGAAGATCGAGCGTCATGACGACGGGCATGTCAGGGCCGGCGATGCGGCGCACGCGCGTGACGATCTCACCGTCGGCGTCGGAGACATGCTGGGCGACCGTCGCCCCGTGCAGCCCCAGGAGCATGCCGTCAAGACGACCGGCGCCCGCCAGTTCGGTCGCCATGTCCTGCCAGATGCTTTCGAAGGCGTCTTCGGTCACCGGTCCTGACGGCACGGCGACCGCGACGACGATCGGCACCGGTTCGAAACCGAACTGCTCGGCGCCGGCCAGGAAACCGCCGACTTCATGGTGCGTGCCGCGCCATCGGTCGAGCAGGGGGGCGCCGACATCGAGGTGGCATGCAGCGAAATCCGCCCTCGTCGTCGTCGTGCCTACGAACGTGTTCGATTCGTGAAGAAACCCGATGATGCCGATGCGCATGGATGTGCTGATTCCCGCTTTCTGAATCGCGACCTGTCGGAGTGTAATCGAAACGACGCGTCCGCTTTGGGCCAGGTGGATTGCGTATCATGGAGCTCATGACCGAATCATCTCGCACGAACCTGCCCGCAGGCGAGCATGGTGATGTCGATCTGGAGCATCGCCGCACGTTTCGGATCCTGCAGTCGGGCGCGCTGTTCAGGTATGACCTCGACGGCTCCGGCCCTGCGTATTCCTACACGTCCGGGGCGGATCCGGACGATCCGAAAGTTCCGGAGGCAACCTGGACGAAGGGCGGCGAGCTGATGAGTTACAGGGGGCCGATCCAGGGCCTCAACAACGCATCGTTGCAGCTCGAGGGGGCCGAGCATCGAGGCCGGATCGTGCTGCCCTTCTATCTTCAGATGGACGGCCAGCACCCGGACTACACGCGCGAGCAACGCGGCGGCTACGCGACCTATCAGGGTAAGACGATCCTGCTCGAAACGCATACGCACGTGCCGGAGATGTCCGGATCGTTCATGGTCTACTCGGACGACGAAGGGCAGAGCTGGTCCACTTCCGACGGGTTCATGATGGGGTACTTCGATCATGGAAACATGGGGTTCACGACCGCCGACGAGCCGATCGTTGCCGAACTGAGTGATGGGCGCCTGCTCTGCTACCTGCGATCGACCTGCGGCCGGATCGTCAGGAGCCACAGCGGCGACGGCGGCGCGACCTGGTCGAAGGTCGAGCCCACGGACCTGGCCAACTCGAACTCGCCCTGCGCGCTGGCGCGCATTGACGGCACCACCGATCTCGTGCTCATCTGGAACCAGGTGTCCGCCGAGGAGATTCGCGCCGGCTATCGGCGGGGCCGACTCTCGCTCGCCGTGTCGCGCGACGACGGCGAGACGTGGCAGGCGTTCAAGACGCTCGAGCGCGTGTCGACGCTCGAGGACATCGAGCGCATCGAGCCGCCGGCACTGACCTCGATGGTACGCGGCGCCTGCGGCTCGGACACGTTGATGGGCAGCGTCCCCGACGACCTGGCGCATTACGGCTATCCCGAGATCTATTTCTTCGGGGATGGAATGTTATCCGTGTGCTACAAGCAGCACCGGCCGACGCAACCGTTGCCGGTGAAGTGGCGGACGTTTCCCGTGAGCTCGCTCTACGAACCGGCATCATCATGACCGGCCGTAACGAAGCACCGGCCGCGCTGGTGATCGCGTCGATCATCGTGTTCCTGCGCATCGCGACAACGGTCGAGGCGTCGCCCGGGGCGCTCGAGTCCTTTCACTGGCACGAAGGTTTCGAAGACGCCGACCCCGTCACGTTGACGCACGCACGAGGCGCGTACGTCATCCACTTCGCTGGCCCGACATCCGAGCACGCGATCGAAGGGCGGCGCTGTTACAAGCTGGACGTGACGTTCCCGGGCGAAGGCGGCGGCGGACACTGGGGCTTTCCCGTGCGCGTCCCCCTGGAAGGTCGCCTGCGACTGACCGCGAAGCTGCGCATCGACAAGGGGCCCGAGTCGCCCGATCCGGGCGTCGAAGCGTTCATTCAGACCGTTCCGACGGACCAGTTGATGGGAGAGGCCGTCGCCTATCTGCCGCTCCAGGACCGGGGAACGTGGCAGGACGTCGACGTCGACCTTGCGGCGATGCCGGATCGGCACGTCGTCAGGATGGCCGTGGATCGAGGGCTCTGGTCCGCCACCCGGGAGAACGTCGGATTCGAGCTGACGCGCATCTTCCTGAGGGTCAGGGGGCGCGGGAGTCAGCGCGTCGTGATCTATCTCGACGACGTGCTGATCGAGGGCGAGGTGCCGAATCCGAACCGGTACCGGCAGATTGCGGAGGCCCGCTGGGCTCCCGTGCGGGCACGCGTGCTCGATCAGATCGCGGTCTGGCGGACGACCATCCACGCCGCGGACCGGGCCTGGAACGCGATCGTCGAGCCAGCGTCGCGATCATCTGTGCGATTGAAAGAGGCGATGAGGCCTGACATCGACCGCGCGAAGCACCAGATCAAGCGCGCCGAGGCGCGCGGATTTCTGAAGGAGAACGAGTTCTGGCCGATCGAGCACGACCTGCGCAGGCTCGCGTATGCCGCCGGGAACCTGGGATTGCTCGGCGAAGGTGAGCAGCCCGCCAACACCGATGCGGAGTTCTACGAGGTCGATTCGACCAGCGGCGTGCAGGTTCTGCCCGAGACGGAGCCCGTCCCGGGCCGTCTGGCGCGCCGGATTCATGTCGTCGCCGCGGCGGGCGAATACGAGCCGGCCAGCTTTGTCATCCGGGCGCGACGTCTACTGGAGCGCGTGCACGTGGCGGCGACCGCGCTCACTTCAGAACGCTCGGTCATTCCTGCGGAGGCGGTCGATCTGAAGTGGGTGAAGTGCTGGTACCAGAGCGAGGGCGCGTGGACCGGGTACAAGCGAACAGGCCACGGCAGGGTGCTCATCCCCGAGTTGCTGCTCAACGATCCTGATCTCGTACGCGTCGATGCGAAGGGTCAGCGCAATCACCTCAAGCTGCGTGACGGCGACGGCGATCGATACGTGGACATCAGCGATCCCACGCCGGTCTACGACTACCTCAACGGCGGCCAGATGGCCTATTACGCGCCCGACGCAACTGAATTGCCCGTGCGCGACGCGTCCGCGCTGCTTCCCGTCGACGTCGCGGCCGGGAAAAACCAGCAGGTCTGGGTGACCATGCACGTTCCGCCGAATGCCGCGCCCGGCCGCTATTCGGGCAAGTTGTCCGTGACCGCGGGCGGCACGCTGCTGCACACCCTTGATCTCGACCTGACGGTGCTGCCCTTCCAGTTGGTGGAGCCGCGCGCCTATTACGACGCGGCGCGGCGCTTTACGTCGAGCATCTACTGCGAGGCGCACCTGGTGCCGGATGGTATCCATGCGATCAGCTCGTTCGCGCTCAACGAAACGCAGTACAGGGCCACCATGCGCAACCTCGTCGCCCACGGTGTGACGGATCCGGTCTTCGCGCAGAACCAGAAGCTGGACATGGTGATCGGCAAGCACTGGCCGGAGGCGCACGATGAGCCGGCGCCGGATCCCCATGATCCGCGGCTTCGACTGGACCTGCTGTGCCGAGCCCTTCAGATCCGCCGCGAGGAGGGTATGACGGGCACCGCGCTGTACTTCAACGGGCTCATCACGCGCAACCCTCGCGAAACCGAGGCGCTGGAACGACTCGAGCAGGAGGTTCGTCGTTTTCGAGAGGTGTTCGAACCCTATGGGATCGACGAGCTCTACGTCTACGGCCTCGATGAGGCGCACGGCGAGCGCCTTCGATCTCAGCGCCCCGCGTGGGAGGCCGTACGGCGCGCCGGCGGGAGGATCTTCGTCGCGGGCGGGCCCGAGAACTTCAAGGCGATGGGCGATCTGCTCGACGTCATGGTCTGGTCCGGCGTACCCACGCGTGAGGAAGCCGCTCGCTGGCACGGAATCGGGCATCGCGTTTTCGACTATGCGAACCCGCAGGTCGGTGTCGAGAGCCCGGAGATCAACCGACGCAACTTTGGATTCGTGCTCTGGCGCGCCAACTACGACGGCGCCATGACCTGGGCCTATCAGTCGTCGTACACCCAGGGACTCTGGAATGACTTCAACTGCGACCGGCGCGCCAGCGCGTTCGCGATGCCCACGCTCGACGCGCCGATCGACACGATCGCATGGGAAGGGTATCGCGAGGGAATCGACGATATTCGGTATGGAAGCACGCTGCTGATCGCGATCGAGGAGGCCATCGCGGACGGAGCGGCCGAGTGGGTCCAGGTCGCGCAAGAGGCTCGCTCGTACCTGGAATCGTTCAGTCCCTATGCGTTCCTTCCACAGGTGAGGGCGCGCATCATCGAGTACCTGCTGAAGCTTGAATCACGGAAGGTCGCGAGCGCTGATTGAGCGCGTAATTCGGAGTCATCGATGCGCATTGGTTCCCATGAAGTGTCCGAAGTCGCCGAGCACCCGTTCGTGATCGCGGAGCCCGCCAGCGCGCATGAAGGCGATGTCGACCGCGCCATCGCGCTGACGGATGCGGCGGTCGCGGCCGGAGCGGACTCGATCAAGTACCAGATCTGGTCACGAGACGAGCTGTTGACGCCCGCCCATGCGCAGTTCGACGACTTCGGGGCGATCGAGCTTTCACGCGATCAGTGGCTCGACGTGATGTCGCACGCTCGCACAAAGGCCATCTGCATCGCGGCCGACGTCGACGATGTCGCATCCACGAAGCTCGCGCTCGAAGGCGGCGCCGAGTTGCTGAAGGTGCGCACGACGAACCTGGCGCACGCCGAACTGCTCAGGTTCGTGGCCGAGTCGGGGCTTCCCATCGCGCTCGCGACCGGGGCTTCGACGATGGAGGAGATCGCGTACGGGCTGGACGTGCTGGACCGGTATGGCGCGAAGGACATCATGCTCATCCATGGCTTCCAGGCATTTCCAACGGCGCCAGTTGACACGCACCTGCGAGCGCTTGGCCTGCTGCGCGAGCGTTTCGGGCGGCTGCTTGGCTACGCGGACCATGCGGATGGCGATTCGCCGCTTGCGTACCTGCTGCCAACGGCGGCGCTGGCCGCGGGGGCATGCGCGATCGAGAAGCACATCAGCATCGATCGCGAGAAGCGCACCGAGGACTTCGAGGCTTCGTTAAACGGTCCTGAATTCGCCAGGATGGTGCAGCAGCTTCGCGAGGTATGGCAGTCGCTTGGAGAGGCCGATCACGAGATGAATGACGCCGAGCGGGGATACCGCAAGCGCTTCAAGAAGAGCATCGTGTCACGCGACGCGATCGCGCGCGGCGAGATCATCGACGAGCAGAAACTTGTGTTTCGAATCGGTGGTGAAACTGGCTTCCCGATCGACGAGCTGGCCTCGGTCGTGGGACGGCGCGCGGCGGTGGAAATTCCGGCGCTGAGTGTGATCCGGGCGGAGATGCTGGGGGGCGAACTCCCGGCGTAAGCCGGGGGGTGGTCCGCGGACAGAGCTGCGTGGGAACCATGGCGCGGGCGCGCGACGGCGCGCGACGCGCCACTGGCCTCATACCCGCGGGCTGACGCCACGCGGTTCGCACTATACAAGAAACCTCCGATCCATCTTCACCAGGACCGCATTCCAGTCGTCGAGCGTCTGGTGCACGACGACCTCGCCGATCTGCCCGAGCAGTTCGTACGCGTCGGTACGGTCGAAGCCGTGGAACTCGACGAGACGGTGCACCATGTCGCGGTAGGCGCTGCGCACGTTGTCGTCGAGGGCGCGTCCGAAGTGGCAGCCGACCGAGCCGATGGTGCGCTCGCATTCGATCTGGGGACAGATGTGGTACGCGCTGCTCTTTGCCTTGATGACGCTTACGCGCAGGTGCACGTCGCCGGCGGTCTCCATCGCGACGCCGGTGATTTCTCCGTGCCCCATGCAGGCGTGTACGTCGCCGAGGCTGAGCATGCCGCCCTGGACGCGGACGGGCAGCAGGATGGTTCGGCCCGCGCCGAGCTCATGGCAGTCGACGTTGCCGCAGTTGTGAACGTCGTAGACATAGGACATGCGCCGTTCGGCGGCCGGCGCGGTCCAGATCGTGCCGATCATCGGCTTGACGGGAAGCTCGACCATGCCCTTGCCGCGCAGCGGGAACTCGATGACGTTGTCGCGCACATCGCAGACCTTCGTGTCCGGGCCGATCTCGTCTACGACCGTGTAGGGATTGCACAGGCCGCCGAAATCCTTGAAGACCGCGGTGACGGCCTTGCCGCCGACCATGCCGACCTTGATGTCGAGGATTTCGACCTTGAGCACGTCCCCGACCTCGGCGCCCTTGACGGCGATCGGGCCGGACACGGCGTTCAGCCCGGTTACGATCTCGAAGACGTCCGCGACGCTGTTGAAGACCTGGTCGTTGCTGGTGATCGCGCCGGAGAAGCAGTCGACGGTCTCGACGACCACTTCGTCGCCGGGGTCAAGCTCGATAACGGGATCGATGTCGGGCGCGACGAAGTACTGGTGCTGGTCCCGGGTGACGCGCTTGATCTCGTTGGCCATCGAGTTGCCCTTTCGTTTGATGAGTGGGGCCATGATACGGGAATCGGGCGTGAAATCGAGGTGCATCCGGCATGACGTCGCCGCGCATCCGACCCGTGGGCTGACGCCCTCGTTGTTCTACACAAGTCTTACCTCCTGGCCCCTTTTTTGGGGAAGGG
>NYZC01000406.1 GCA_002686995.1 Phycisphaeraceae bacterium
ATCGACGATGCACCGCGACATCGCCTGCTTCGGCCTCCTTGCCAACGGACGATTCGCTCGGTCTTGGGCCCGCGGCAGAGTTCTGAGACAGAGCCTAGCTGAAGTCGCCAGACCTCAGAAGCACGCGTCACGACACCCGCAGGCCGACACCTTCATCCGCGCACCACGCTCCTGAAGGTCTCCGCGCCGAGCGGACCACCGCTTCGTTTCCCATGGGCGAGAGGTCGCCAGACTTCGGCGGGAGTCACAAGTCGAAGGGGTGACAATCTCGCGCCAGGAGAATCCTCTGCCTCCGATCCGTGTCCATCGGAGTCCATCCGAGTCCATCCGTGGTTCCTGAGTGTCGGCGCGCCTATTCGGTCTCGCTCGACTCGGCGGGCGGTTCGGCGGCGGGCTCGGCAGGCGGGTCGGGCGCCGATGCGTTCGACTCGGGTTCGGGGGCGGGTGGGGTGGCCGGCTCTTCAGGCTGCGCTGCCGGCTCCGTTTCCGTTTCCGGTATCGGCTCGGGTATCGGATCGGGTTTCGGCTTCGATGGATCGAAATGCCAGAGATCGAGCGCGCGGATGCGAAGCTCGGTTTGGCTGAACCGTTCCGGGTTCGGCGGGGCATGCTCGCGCGGGGCGGCGACCACGAACGGCGCGGCCTCCTGCAGCAGCGGCGCGATCTCGTCCGGCGTCTTGGACACGATGCGGCCGTCCTCGCTCTCGTGGGTGCTGTAGAGCAGCAGGATGGGATCGGGTTCGATCTGCTCGCCGCCGTTGCGCAGCCAGTAGAGCGGCAGACCCATCGTGATGCCCGCGATCTTCTCGCCGTCGGTGTGGTTCATCGCCGGTCCGCGCGCGACGGGTATCGCGACGACGATGATCAGGACGATCGTCCAGACGGCCCAGCACGTCATCGCGCGCGCGGGGTATTTCAGCTTCACCCAGCGCAGGCTCAGGAATACGAGCGTCAGCAGGATGATGCCCAGCCCGAGCGGGTAGTACCACATCGGGCGTTCCACGTAGCGCTGCACGTCGATCCCCAGCCAGTGAGGTCGTACGTAGAGCAGCGCCGGGATCGCGGCCGAACCGATCGTCAGCAGGAGCAGGTGGGGCCAGTTGAGCAGGCGCCAGAACCGCGCGTGGCGCCCTTCGGACGCCAGGTCGTTGTACTGGCGGAAGAGCTGGCCGACGAGGATCGCGACGGCGGGCAGGATGACCAGCTGGTCGGCGAGCAGGACCTCCTTCGGGTTCAGCACGACCATCACCAGCGCGACGACGAACCAGGACCAGCCGAGCAGCATGCGCAGGCGCGACCCGCTCGACGAGGTGCTGAACGGCTGCACGACCGCGCCGATGATCCACAGCGTCCACGGGAGCATCGCGATCAGCAGGATGCCCGTGCGCTCGCCGGCCTGGCGCGCGAGCAGACCCATGTCCGTCCAGTCCGTCGGCGCCATCAGCCGGAGCCAGTGGACGTGGGCCTGCGGGTCGTGCTCGTCGGCGTACACCGCCCAGGGGATCACCACGAGCGTGCCGATCAGGACCGCCGCGAGCAGCCCCATCAGGTGACTGGTGCGCCCGGGGCAGAGGATCAGCAGGACCAGGACGATCGCAAGGAAGTGAAGCAGCCCCCAGGGGCCGCCGGTCATGATGGCGGCGCCCAGGGCGATGCCGCTGGACACCCATCCGATGAACTGGCGCTCGACCGACGGCGCCGGTCGCAGCGGCCGGATCGCCCACAGCGCCGCGGCGATCGAGAACATCGTCCATCCGGCGTGCTGCGTCGGCGGCGTCGCCAGGCGCGCGTGGTACATGAAGACGGGGTTCGCGGCGCAGACCAGCGCCGAGAGCAGGGCGGGCGTCAGGCCGCCGATCGAATGACCCGCCCAGAACACGGCGGCGATCGTGAACAGGGCGAACACCACCGACACGACCCGGGCGCGCAGCACGAACTGGTCGGTCGACGCGTCCGTGCCGCGGAGCGTGGTGAACGCGACCAGGTGCATCCACGTCGTCCCCGGCGGCTCGCGTAGGTGCCTCCGCTGGTTCAGGTAGGGTACGAGTCGATGAAACTCGCCGTGCACCGACTCGAGATCGGCCTCGCGCTCGACGCCGAAATGCTCGTTCCACGTCTGGAGCGACGTGGCGACCGTCTGCGCCTCGGCGGCGTCGTAGACGGCGGGTCGATGCAGATCGATCAGCAGCGGGGCGCTCGAGACGGCGAGCACGACCAGCAGCAGGCTCCACGTGAGCAACCGGCTGCCGCTGCGGTCCAGATCACGCAGGTCGCGCGGCGCATCGGGCGTGGAGGAGGTGGGTGATTGCGGCCGGTCGACTCGGACGACCGGTGCGTCGTCCGACGTCGCGTCGTCCGACGGCGCATCCACCGACGGCTCGTCATCCAGGGGGATCGTTTCGGGTTCGTCTTCCGGCGACGGCAAGGGCAATGGCTCCGAAGGGGGGTGGGGGTCGGATTGACGGAAACTGACCCTGGAAGATGCGATTCGGCCACAATCGTTTCAGGCGGACCGTCGCGGCGCGGGGGCATGTTGCGTAATTGTCGGCGCCACTACGGATTATATCTGAAGCCCATCGAGCCAACGAGGCTGGTCCGGCGTTCGCTCAATTTTCTGCGTGATGGGGTCGGATCGACGGGGTTATCGGACGGATTGCGCGGCGAGCGGGCTCGAGGCGCTCGAACCGCGCCATCTCTGCAGCGGCGACGCGGTGCCGTTCGGCGCCGACTTCCGCGATGGCAGCGAATACATGCTCGGCAGCGCGGCGGTGACGGTGGTGCTGATCGAGTCGGACGGTGCGATCGACGCCGACGCGGAGACCTGGACGCCGGACGAGATCGCGCACGTCCGAGACGCGATCGGCGAGGGGCTCGCCTGGTGGCCCGCCGCGCTCGAGCGCGCCTTTCCCGGATCGGGTGACGATCTGCGCTTCGTCGTCGACTGGGCACACCTCGAATCGCCCGTCGCCTCCGCCTACGAACCGGTTCAGCGACGACACACCGACGAAGGGCTGTGGATCGGATCGTTCCTGGACTCTGTCGGCGCCGATCGAACCACTGACCTGCACACGGACATGCGGCGCTTCAATCATGCGCAGCGTGTGGCCCATGGCACGAACTGGGCGTTCACCATCTTCGTCGTCGACTCCTCCGCGGACCTTGACGGACGCTTTGCCGACCAGCACTTCGCGTACGCCTACCACGGCGGCCCTTACCTGGTGATGACTTACGACAACGGCCCCTGGGGAGCCGAGTCGATGGCGCAGGTCACGGCGCACGAGGCAGGGCATCTCTTCTACGCGCTCGACGAATATGAGGACGGCGAATCGCACTGGATGACGGCAGGGTATCTCGGGGCTCGAAATCACAACGGCGCGCGCCATCATCCGAACCCCGATGAGCGCGTGCCGAGCCTGTTCGCCGAGCCGTCGCTCCAGGATCAGGCCTTTGCCGAGCATGTGCTCTCGCCCAGCGCCATGGAGATCATCGGGTGGCGCGACGCGGACGCCAACGGGCGATTCGACCTCTTCGACGTGGTGCCGGCGCTGACTGGATCGGGGCGCTTCGATCTCGCGGAACGCGTGTACCGGTTCGACGGTTCGAGCCGCGTGGGCGCTCACGAGAATCACAACCCGCGCGGGCGGGGCCGCGCGATGACGATCGACGCGATCGACCTCGTGCAGCATCGCACGAACGGCGGTTCGTGGATCGACGTCGAGCTCACGCCGAATCATGTACCCGAAATCCACTTGAGTCTGCCGATGCCGCAAGCCGGTGTGCATCGCGTCGAGGTCCGCGCGGTCACGACTCGAGGCGCCGTGTCCGCGATCCACGCGGACGTGATCGATGTGCCGGACGCACCGCCTGCCGAGGTGCGTTCCGCGGCCGTGATCTCGGGCAGGGAGGTCCACCGCTTCGTCGACGCCGACGGCACGCGCGGCACCGTGTCGCTGAAGGGCGCGGGCGTCGCGCAGATCGTGGTGGGCGATCATGGCGCGTTGTCGCTGTCGCTGCGGGACACGGACGCCCGCACGACGTTGCGCGTGAACGCCGATGCCGGTGGCGACGGGCGGATCGCGATCGAGTCGCTGACGATCGATGGATCGCTCAAGGCCGTCGACGCGGCGGATGCCGCGCTTCGCGGCGAAATGGTCGTGTCGGGGCAGCTTCGGCAGATGACGCTGGGCGAAGTCGAAGGCGGCGTGATCGAAATCCGAGGCGTCGGCGCGAAGCGCGGCCTGAAGTTGCGATTGGGACAGGTCGCCGACCTGGTGCTGGACACGCGATTGGCGATCGATTCGCTTTCGGTCGAATCGTGGCGCGACCCCGACGATGCGATCGACCTCGTGGCGCCGTCCGTCAGGCGGTTGAAGAGCGCCGGCCCGTTCGAGGCCGACATCGAGGTCGGTGATGCCGCCCCGGGCGCGACGTTCGCTGCGCATCTCCGCGGCGACCTTGTCGATTCGCACTGGTCGATTCAGAGCGCGATCGGGCGCGTCCGCGTCGACGGGACCATCGATCGCTGGCGCCTGTCGCACGAACGTGACGTCACGAGCCTCCGGCTTGCCGACGTGCTGCAGGCCGAGGTCATCGGCGGCGGCGCGGGCAACGTTCGCGCGGATCAGTGGCGCTCCGGTCGCATCGTCGAACCGTTCGTCCGCTCGATCACGATCGGCGGCGATTTCGGCGCGGACGTCGATCTTCTGGACGCGGCCGCGCGATTCGGTCTCGGCCGCATGACGGTGCGCGGATGGCTCGATCGCGCGACGGTTCGGTCAAGCGCGCCCGTCGGCGCGGTGCGGGTGGGGGGGATGCGCCACAGCGCGATCATCGTCGGCGACGGCGATCGGTCCTCCGGTCTGGAAGACATCGGCCTGGCGGCCCATGGGTCGATCTCACGGGTGACGGTCGGACGCGGTCGCGGACCGGAGACGTTCGTCGACTCGGTCATCGCCGCCGGCAAGGTGGGGCGTGTCCGGCTTGGCGCGATCGGAGCCGGTGACGGCGACCGCCCGTTCGGAATCGTGAGCGCCGAACCGGTTTCGGTGCGACGATCGGATTCGGCAAGCGATGCCGAATTCAGGGTCTACCTCGTGTGATCGAGGTCGGCCCGTCGTATCAGGTGCTCTTGAATATCTGCTCGATCAGCGCGCCCACCAGGTAGCCGACGGCGGCCACGCCCAGGCCGACGGCGAACATGTCGAAGCCGCTGCGCAGCAGATCACGACCGGTGAAGACGCTTCGGGCGGCGCCCACGACGAAGTGCGAAATCATCGCGAGGGTGAACGACAGCCAGATGGCCGTCATGCCGTCGTAGAAGAAGAACGGGGCGACGGGAATGCACGCGCCGATCGCCGTGGCGGTGGCCGTGACCCAGCCTTCGCGCAGCGGCGTCGAGTGCTCCGCGCCGATCCCCAACTCGAAGCGCACTTGCTCCTGCAGGGCGCGCTCGGGGTTCTGCATGATCTCGGCGGCCATCTGGCGCGCCCGGTCGGCCTCGATGCCGCGCGCCTCGTACTGCAGGGCAAGCTCCTGCTGCTCGAGTTCCGGCATCAGGCGGATCTCCTCGCGCTCCATGCGAATCTCGTGCGCGTACACCTCGCGCTCGCTCTTCGCCGCGAGGTAGCCCGAAGCGCCCATCGACAGCGCGTCGGCGATCGTGCCGGCGACGCCGGTGACGAGCACGATGTGCGGGTCGACGGCCGCGCCGATGACGCCGGCGACGAGGCCGAAGTTGGCGGTCAGTCCGTCGTTGAACCCGTAGATGATGTTGCCGAGCGTGCCGCCGGTCTGAATGCGATGCCAGGGCTCGCCGGTGGTCCCGGCGAGGCTCGTCAGCGCGCTGGCGTGCTCGGCCGATTCGCGGGCGAGCGTCAGCGCCGTCTCGCGGGCCGTGCCCGGATCGCTTTCGCGATGAAGTTGCAGGTAGCCGCGCACCTCCTGCCCTTCCTCGCGCCGAAGGAGTCCGAGCAGCACCGACGGACCGAACCGGCGCGCGATCGCAGCGAGGATCCGGGCCCGCAGCGTCGGGCTCGTGTTGCCGACCTCGGCGCCGTGCTCGGCGAGCACGTGCCTCCACATGTCGGTGTGCTTTTCCTCGATGTCGGCGAGCCGGCGATAGATGTCGCGCCGCTTCTCGGACTGCTCGACCTCGGAAAGCCGACGGTAGAGGAACGCGGCGTCGGCTTCGTCCCGAAGGTGATGACGCCATTCGGACAGCGTTTTATCCGAGACGGTGTCGGTCACTGCAATGTCTTGTCCCAGATCATCACGCTGAACAGGACCGGCAGGTAGAAGATCGACGCGAGGAAGAGGCGACGGGCCGAGGCGATCGTCGTGTTCGTCGCCGCGTCGAAGGCGAAGGCGCCGAAGATGAAGCCGAGCAGGAGGGCGATCATGAGGTATGTTTCGCCGGCCAGATGCAGGTAGGTCGGCCAGAGCGTCGCGATGAACAGCGCGAAGCACTGCAGCAGGATGTGCCGCGCCGTGCGGCGATGGTCGTCGTCGTCGACGACCGGTAGCATCGGCATGCCGGCGGCCCGGTACTCGTCGCGGTAGACGACGGCGATCGCCATGAAATGCGGAAGCTGCCACAGGTAGACGATGGCGAACAGCACGAGCGCCTGGGCGTCGAGCGTCCCGGCCGCGGCCGCATAGCCGATGACGGGCGGCAACGCGCCCGGCACCGCGCCGACGGGCGTGCACCAGGGGGATCGCGTCTTCAGCGGCACGTAGCAGAACAGGTAGAGCAGCAGGGTCGCCGCGCCGAGCACGGCGGTCAGCACGTTGGCGTTGAAGCCAAGCTGTGCCACGCCCGCCAGCGACGTCAGGGAGCCGAACGCGAGCGCCGCACCGGGCCGGACGCGACCCGACGGGATCGGGCGCTGCGCCGTCCGGGCCATCCGAGCGTCGAGGCGGCGCTCCATGTACTGGTTGAGCGCGGCGAGTCCGGCGCCCAGCAGGGCGGTGCCGGCCAGCAGGTGCAGCAGCGGCACGACGGAAACCGCGTCGAACACGCCGCCGGCGCCGCCGGTCGCACCGGCGTAGAAGCCGAACATCGCCGTGACGACGGCCACCAGCGTGAGGCGCGGCTTCGTCAGCGCGACGTAGTCGCCTGCCGTCCGCAGGAGGCGACGGCCGGTGCCGTCATGATGGATCGTGGCGCTGGCGTCTTTCATCGATGCGATCGAATCAGGGCAGGTCAGGGCGATGCGGTGCAGATCAGGGCAGATCAGGGCAGGTCGGCGGTCCCGGGCTCCGTCGAGCCGCGGGCGGCGGCGTTCCGTCGACGGGCCTGGATCACGACCGTCGCGAACATCGCCCCGATGCCGGTCAGCAGGAGATAGGTGATGACGAGCATCACCACGATGCCTTGGCGGGCGCCCTCGGTCATCGGCGAGCCCGCCTCGCCGTAGCACACCGCGCAGGACCACGCGGGCGCGGCGGCGCCGAGCAGCAGGAGCAGGGCGAGCGCGGCGGCACGAATCACAGGAAGCTCACGTGCTTGAGTTTGCGGAGGAACCAGACGCCGTACACGACCATTCCCACCGCGAACAGAATCGCGCCGACGGCGGCGGTGAGCATCGCGGCCGACGCCGATTCGACGAATCCCTGGAACGACCACGCGGCGAAAAGCACCGCGAGGAGCGTGGACAGGGCCACGAACAGGATGTGGAAGGCCTTAAGAGACATCGGCGCTCGTCAGCATGTCGCCCCCGGTCAGCACGGGAACCAGCAGCATCACCAGCAGGAACACGGCACTGATGATCAGCACCCAGTAGATCAGCTGCTTTTCGCCGATCAGGTGCATGAAGTAGCACGCGACGAGCGAGGCCTTGAACGAGGCGATGACCATCGCGATCACGATCGCCACGGGGACGGAAACCTCAAGGAAGGACACGGCCACCGTCACCACGGTGAGGAACAGCAGGGCGACGAACACCGTGATGTAGACACGAACGTGTTTTCGGATTGCTTCGGCGCCGTGTTCCATGGGGCGTGGCGTGTCCTTTGCGGCTAGAGCAGGTAGAGAATCGGGAAGAGGAAGATCCACACCAGGTCGACGAAGTGCCAGTAGAGGCCGACGTACTCGATGCGGAGCGTGTAGTGCTCGGGGTCGCTGCGCCACAGCGACACGCCCGGCAGCAGGAACCACGCGATGGCGATCACGCCCCCGAGCACGTGGATGGCGTGCAGGCCGGTGATCGTGAAGTAGATGCCGTAGTAGATGTCGGTGCTGGGATAGATGTGGTGGCCGAACTTGTACATGTATTCGAACTGGATCTTGACGGCCAGGAAGATCAGGGCCAGCACGATCGTGATCGCCATGTACATGCGGGCCCGGCCGAGGTTGTCGAGCTTCAGGGAGGCCCAGGCCATGACCATGCTCACGCTGGATCCGATCAGCACCGCCGTGTTGAAGGTGCCGATCCAGGTGTTGAGCGTCTTGGCGCCTTCGTGCCAGTGCTCCGGCGCGGCGCCGACGCGAAGCAGCACGTACGCCGAGAAGAGTCCGCCGAACAGCATCACCTCGGACGCCAGGAACAGCCACATGCCGAGCTTGCCGTTCGTGAGGCCCGTGTCTTCGCGCGGCTTCGTGATGTAGGGGATCAGTTCAGACAAGGAAGGGCCTCAATCGGAATTCGCGAATCGCAAATCGAAAATGAACTAGGCGCTCTGCGGGTCGGCCTGGGCGATGAAGCCGTCGGGCTTCGACGGGTCGTACGCGTAGGCGTCCCGGTACGCGGCCACGGGCTTCGGGAAGTTGCCGTGCGGCGGCGGTGACGGCGCCGACCACTCGAGCGTCGTCGACTGCCAGGGGTTCTCCGCGATCTTCTCGCCCTTCTTCAGGCTGAGGAAGAAGTTCACGATGAAGACCAGCTGCACGAGGCCCAGGATCCACGCCGACCATGAGGTGACCAGGTTCCAGCCTTGCCCGGCCTGGCCGTGCACGTACTCCGTCTGGTCGTAAAGGCGCCGGGACACGCCGCCCAGGCCCATGAAGATCATGGGCAGGAAGATGCCGTTCATGCAGATGAACGACGGCCAGAAGTGGATCTTGCCCCACAGCTCGCTCATCTTCCGGCCGGTGGCCTTGGGGTACCAGAAGTAGACGCCGGCGAACAGCGCGAACAGCGTGCCCGGCGCGACGACGTAGTGGAAGTGCCCGATCACGTAGTAGGTGTCGTGCAGGTGAATGTCGGAGGCGGGCAGGCCGAGCGGCAGGCCGGTGAGGCCGCCGATCGCGAACATCGGCAGGAACGCCAGCGCGAACAGCATCGGCGTGTTGAAGCGGATCGAGGCGCCCCAGAGGCTGAGCAGCAGGCACGTGAGGATCACCACCGAGGGAATCGAGATGATCATCGTCGTGGCCGCGAAGAACGTGGACATGTTCTCGCCCATGCCGGTGATGAACATGTGGTGCGCCCACACGACGAACGACATGAAGCCGAGGAACAGGATCGCGTAGATCAGCGACCGGTAGCCCCAGAGCGGCTTGCGGGTGTTGCTGGCGATGACCTCGGCGACCACGCCCATCCCCGGCAGGATCAGCACGTACACCTCCGGGTGGGCCAGGAACCAGAACAGGTGCTGCCAGAGCAGCGGGTTGCCGCTGCCGCTGTTCTCGACCGGTTCGCCACCGAACACCAGGCCCGTGGGCAGGAAGAAGCTGGTTCCCGCGATCTGGTCCATCAGCTGCAGGATCGCGGCGGCCTCCAGCGGGGGGAACGCCAGCAGCAGCAGGAACGAGGTGACGAACTGGGCCCACACGAAGAACGGCAGGCGGAAGAAGGTCAGCCCCGGCACGCGGAGCTGTACGATCGTCACGATGATGTTGATCGAGCCGAGCAGCGACGACGTGATCAGGAAGACCATGCCGAGCAGCCACATCGTCTGGCCCCAGAACGGGTTCGCCGAGGTCAGCGGCGGGTACGACGTCCAGCCCGACTGCGCGGCGCCACCCTCCATGAAGAAGCTCGCCACCATCACGACGCCGCCGACGAAGTAGGCCCAGTAGCTCATCATGTTGAGCTTGGGAAACGCCATGTCCGCGGCCCCGATTTGGAGCGGCACCACGAAGTTGCCGAACGCCCCGACGCTCAGCGGCACGACGCCGAGAAAGATCATGATCGTGCCGTGCATCGCGCCGAGCTGGTTGTAGAACTCGGGCGCCATCACGCCGCCAGGGACGTTCTTCTCACCGAAGATGGTGGTCAGGATGCCGAGCGATTCGCCCGGATAGGCCAGCTGCCATCGCATGGCCAGCATGAAGCAGAAGCCGACGAACAGGAAGATGAGCGACGTGATGCCGTACTGGATGCCGATCGTCTTGTGGTCGGTCGAGAAGACATACGTGCGGATCCATCCGACGTCGTGGTGGTCGTCATGGTGATGGCCCGCGTCGTGGCCGGCGTCAGTGCTCATGGCTGGTTACCTGTCACTCTTCTTCCTCTTCTTCTTCCATGTCCTCGTCTTCCTCCTCGTCCTCATCTTCGTCCTCATCTTCGTCCTCGTCGTCGAAGTCGAGCGCCGCCTTCTTTCTGGCCATCCAGCCGTCGAACTGCTCCTGCGTCTCGATCGTCAGGTAGCCGCGCATCTGGAAGTGGGTCAGGCCGCACAGCTGGGCGCAGGCGATCTCGGTCGGGACCGCGGGGGCGGCCCGGATGGTCGCGACCTCGTTCTCGACGAGGCTCGCGAGCACCTCCTCGGTCACGTCGTCACCCTTTTCGACGAGGGTGCTGCCGTCGGCGGACTTGACCGGATCCATCGCGATGTGGTTCTTCAGGTAAACGATGGCGCCGGGACTGACCTCGTAGTTCGTGGCCATCTCCTCGCGGATCTGGTCGGTGGTCTTCACCGCCTTGAACCAGACCGGGATCATCATGCCCGGGATGGTGTCCTGCTTCACCCGCAGCAGCGGGAGGCTGAAACTGTGGATCACGTCCTTGCTCGTCACGTGCACCAGCACGTCGCGGTCGACGGGCACGTGAAGCTGGTTCGTCGACAGGATGTCGTCACGGCTGTCGGGGTGGCTGCGATCGAGCCCGATCGGGTTGTCGTCGAGGTGCTCGAGATCGGTCGGGCCGAACTTACCGTCGTCGCCGGGATAGTGGACGTGCCACAGGAACTGCTCGGCGATGACGCGCACGACGACCGCTTGCTCGGTGGACGGGGCGCTATCGACGCCCCTGGACTGCGCCCAGATCGGAATGGAGAAGAACAGCAGCAGGATCGCCTCGATCACGACCACGGCGATCTCCGAGTACTTCGAGGCCTTCGCCTTCGGCAGCGCGATCACGGGCTGGTGCCCGGGGCGCGCTCGGAACTTCACCAGGCAGTAGACGAAGAAGAGGCCCCATCCGACGAAGAGCACGGCCATGAACCAGTGAAGCAGGACGATCAGCGTGTCGATCGAACTGCCGTGGCTCGAGGCGTCGGGGGGCAGCCACCAGTGGAATCCCGTGGCCAGAATAGGGTTGGCGGTGATCATGAACGACTAGTTGTTCGCAACGGTGATCGGCATGAAGGGAGAGCGGTCCCGGCTGGAACGGCCGGAATACCGGCCCGGAGAAGGCAAGAGTGTCAGGGGTCAGGGGTCGGGGGCCGGGTGTCAAGACGCGCGGCCCCGGAGCGGGCGGATCAGGACTTTTTCTTCTTTTTCTTCTTCTTCTTTTTCTTGAAGGTGAACTCCACCTCGGCCGGTCCGCCCTCGGACACGGTGACGGTCGCGGTCTTCTCGACGGGCTTGTACTTCTTGTGCTCGTGCCAGACCGTCAACTCGTACTCGCCGGCCGGCAGGCCGCGAATCTCGAAGGTGCCCTTCTCCTGCGTGACCGCGAAGAACGGGTGCGACATGACGTGGACGTAGGCGCCCATCCAGGTGTGCACCTGGCAGGAGTACTTCACGCCCATCTCCGGCTTCTTGAGCACCTGGTTCAGCGGCTTGCTGCCCTTGGCCATCCCGGCGTTGTCCTTGCCGTTTTTCTTGCTCTTGCGCTGGACGTTGTGGGTCGTCGCGTCGCTGTTGCGAATCTCCAGCGTCTGCTTCGCCACGATGCCGCTGACGTGGGGGATGTAGCGGCACCCGATCTGGTCGAGGATGGCCGGCTTGTCCGGCACGTCGAACGACTTGCCTTCCAGCCCCTTGCTGACGAAGACGAAGACGTTCTGAAGCGTCCCGTCCTCGTTGACGACCGAACGCTCGTTCAGCAGGGGCACGTCCTTGTGCATCTTCGCGCACTGGCGGTCGGCGTCGACGTCGACCGGCTTGCGCTTGTAAGGCTTGCCGGAGAACTTGACGACGCCCTTGATCGTGCCGCCGGTGCCGTCGATGCCGCCGATGTCGATCCTGGGCCCTTTCGACTCCTCGGCCGTCGCCACCATCGCCAGCAGGGGCAGGATGGCCGCCGCCATCACCAGCGTCTTTCGTATCGGGTCGTGCACCATGTCGGATTTTCCTCTGCTCAACATTGGGGGGTCCCTCCCGGGCGGTCGCCGCGGTGGCCCGCGGGGGCTACGGAAACCGGGAGGGGCATCAGGGTACGGCCCGCGCCGGGACGTTGCAAATAGCTCATATCGGACACCGTGGTGGTGATTATTTATAGCTCCGGGCCGGTCGGCGGCCCACCGGATGCCGCCGTCCGGCGGACCTCCTCGGTCATCCTCAGAACGATCCAGGGGAGGTTGACGGCGACGCTGACGTGGTTGCCCTCCAGCCAGACGTGGTGCTCCGCGTCGAGGCGGGCCGCCGACGCCAGGGCCCGGGCGCTGGCCGGCGGCACGACCCGGTCCCGGGTGGCCGAGTACAGCCAGGTCCGACGCCGATCGAGGCGGTGGGCGAGGCGGACCGGTTCCACGCGGGCCACGATCCGGCTCAGGCGCGAGCCGGTGAGCCCGCGTTGGCGCATTCGGCGCCGCAGGCCGGGCAGGTCGCGCATGCGCTGCTTCAGCAGGTTCTCCAGGTCGCCGCCGGCCAGGAGGATGAACACGGGGGCGAAACGGTTGTCGATCGCCGCGGTGACCGATGCGATGAAGCCGCCGAGGCTCGTGCCGACCAGGCCGACGTGCTCGCCGTCGACGTGGGGGCACGCAGCGATGGCGTCGGCGGCTCGTCGTGCGTCAACGATCGCCTGCCGCAGAAGCACCACCGCGCTGTCGAGGCCCGGCCGGCTCTTCGCGGTCCGCCGGCTGTTGTAGCCGGGCAGGTGCATGGCGAACGCATGGATGCCGTTGTGCGCGAAGTAACCCGCCATCGCGCGGGTGGCGACCATCTGGCCGTCCAGGGCGTGCAGCAGGAGCACGGCCGGGCCGGGCACCGGCGCGCCGCTCGCGTCGCGCGCCACGAACCACTCCAGCGTGACCCGGTCGTTGACGCGGTCGCCGCTCGGGACCGGCGAGGGGAACGTCACGCGCCGCGGCCATGCGGGCGCCGCGAGCCTCACTTCGAACGCGACGGGCTCCCACGCGAGGTCCTCGAGCATGGCGCGGCCGTCGGCCGTCGCGTCGCGCGCCGGGTCGAGCGAGTCGCGCGCAGCGAGAACGACCGGCCTGCCGGCGTCGCGCCCGAGCGCGCTGTCCGCGACGATGACGGTGACCAGGGCGATGGCGAGCGGTGCGCGGTGCATTGCCTGATCTTATGACCGGTGGACGGGTGGCTCCAGACGCGGGAGCCGGGGCGCGGATCGAGCGTCCGTCCTGTTTCTGGTTCGGTGCGCGTGCCACCCGCGGGTCTGATGCGCCGCACGTCGAGGCCCGATGCAGCGCCACGTCGCGCCCTGACATCCGGACCCCGACCCCCGATTCCCGGCCCCCCCCGGGTCTCGAGCGTAGAATGGCCCACCATGGCGATCGTCGTTCAGTGCCAATGCGGCAAGGGCCTGCGCGTGCGGGACGAGAGCGCGGGCAAGCGCGTCCGGTGCCCGTCCTGCGGCGAGGTCATGTTGGTGCCGGGCGAGCAGGTCGCGCCGCGCGCTGCGGCCCCGTCCCGAGTGGCGCCGCCCGCCGCGAACGCGTGCAAGGCGTGCGGCAAGCGCGTGCCCGTCGGCGTGCTGGTCTGCCCCGAATGCGGCTTCAGCGCCCAGACGAACTCGTACGTCAAGAAGCAGGCGGCGCGGGCGGTCGGCTCGGGCCCGAAGGTTTTCTTCAGCCTGCTCGGCATCGATTTCACGCCGGTCAAGGTCGTGATCGCGGTCGTCCTGCTCGCGGCCGTCATCTTCGCGGGGGTGTGGTACTTCACCGGGCCGGGCCGGGAAACGCGCATCGTCAGCGCAAAGCGCCTGGCGGGGGTGGTCGCGCTCGATACGGTGTCCGTGCTGCAACCCGCGGACCTTCGCCTGGGCAGCTTCAATTTGAGTGGCGACGCCGGCGCCGGCGTGAAGGTCGCGCCCGGGATGAAGGTCCCCAGCGGCGTGGAGGTGTCGACCGGGGACGCGCTGTCGGTCGGCGGCGCCGAGAAGCTGATCGTGACGCGCGAGGATCCGGCCGGGCGCTACCTGCTCGTCGACGTCGAGCTTTCCCAGGGCTTCCTGCGCAAGAACGATATGGAGGCCGACCTGGACGTCGTCTTCTTCGGCGACCGGTTCACGCTCGAGGGGCCGGGCGGTCCGATCCCGGGCATGGTGCTCAAGTCGATGATCGGCAGCGGCGAGACGATCGACCTGGTCAATGCGAAGAGCTCGAACTACCGGAAGCTGATGCCGCCGGGTTTCGTGCCGAGTTCCGAGAAGCTCAACCGGCGTCACGGCGGCGTCGCGTCGGGCCAGCTGCGCTACAACCCGACGACGGGACTCGACGGCAAGCTCGAGTTCATCGTGTTCGGCTTTCAGACCGACGCGCCGGGCGTAAGCGGCATGGAAGCCGACGGGCGCCTGGCGATGAAGGATCGCGAGGGGATCGACGTCGACTACCTGTACAACGGCGATCACCTGAAGGTGCTGTGGAGTCCGGAGGCGACGGGATGGCACAGCCCGCCGAAGTTCTTCCGGCGCCAGGCGGTATCGCCGTTTCACAAGTTTCCCGTCACGCTGCTGTTCGAGCTGCCCCCCGACGAGGGTGGGCAGTACGAGCTGAAGTGCGGCACACGCCGCCTCGGACGGATCGATCCGGAGCTCACGAAGCCGCCGAAGCGGCACAAGGTCAACCGCAGCAAGCCGCAGGGCTACGTCGACGCGCTGCTGCGGACCCGGCAGAAGGCGCGTGACGTGCAGGCGGGCGCGATCATGCACGGGATCAGCCAGGCGATGCGGATGTACGTCGATGAGTACGGCGACATGCCCGAGCGGCTGGAGCAGCTGAGCCCGTACCTCTCGGGCTTCGACCAGGTGATGAGAAGCCCCCGAACCGGAAAGAAGGATCGGTTCATCTACGAGCGCCCCGAGCCGGGCGCGCCGGCGAAGACGGTCGTGATCTACGAGTCACTGAACGGCAAGCCGGACAAGGAGGGATCGGTGCTGTATGCGGACCTGTCGGTGAAGGTGGCGAGGTAGGGTTTCGGGTTCCGGGGTCCGATTTTCGTAGGAGCCGACGGCGCGCGATGCGCCGCGGGGGCGCATGTTGCTCGGTCCGCGGTCCACCCGCCGGCTGACGCCGGCGGTTCGTCAACGAGTGACTCGGCGAACCGCGCGGCGTAAGCCGGCGTAAGCCCGCGGGTCGGATGCCATGAGCACGATCTGACCAATAGAAGCCGCAGAGATCGGCACCGACGCCCCCGACACCGGCCCCCCCCCGGTGCCGATAAGCCGGTCGCCGGTCCCCGCCCCCCACTTTCTGCCGATATTCCTGTCCGCCGCCGCAAACTTTCCGTCGCTTCGTGCGTCTATCGGAGAGAACGCGGTCCGACCGGGCCTCGCCGCTGAAAGGACACGATCATGACGCGCCGTTCCAAGGCCATGCCCATGGCCCTCGCTCTCCTTCTGTCCGCATTGCCCGCGACGATGTCGTCCGGCGTCGTCCGCCCGAAGGATCTCGGCGGCTCCGACCGCTACCTGACCCACGTCGGCACCGACAAGCCGATCTACCGCGCGGGTGAGAAGGTCTACGTGCGCGGCGTCGTGCTCGGCGCCGCCGATCACGCGCCGCTGCCGAAGGACCAGCCGACGTCCGCGCGGATCGAGATCGTCGGTCCGAAGGGCAGCACCGTCGCGCAGGGGCATGCGGCGAGCGTCGACAGCGTCGTCGCGTTTGCCTGGCCGGTGCCGGACGGCGCCGCGGGCGGGTCCTACCTCGTGCGCATCACGCATCCGTCGAGCGGCCACACGCCGGCCGAACGCCAGTTCGAGATCCGCGCCTACCGCACCCCTCGGCTCAAGAGCCAGATCGTGTTCTTGCGCGACGGCTACGGTCCGGGCGACCTCGTTGCGGCGTCGCTGCACGTCGAGCGGGCCGAAGGCGGCGTGCCCATCGGAGCGAAGGTGACGGTCGTCGGGCGCGTCGATGGCGCGGAGGTGCATCGCGGCACGATGCGGGTCGACGCTCGCGGCAACTGCGACGGGCGCTTCCGGCTGCCCGCGACGATCGAGCGCGGCGAAGGCACGATCGCGTTTCTCGTCGAGGACGGCGGCACGGTCGAGACCGCCAGCAAGACCATTCCGATCCTCCTGCAGACGCTCGACGTCTCCGTCTATCCCGAGGGCGGCGCGCTGATCGGCGGCCTGCCGAGCCGCGTCTACGTCGAGGCGCGCACGCCCGCGCGGAAGCCGGCCGACTTCGCCGGCGTCGTCGTCGACGGCGACGGTCGCACGGTCGTGCGGTTCCGTACCCGGCACGAAGGTCGCGGACGCTTCGCGTTCACACCGGAGGTCGGCGGCACGTACACGCTGCGCGTGACCGAGCCTACGGGCATCGACACGACGTACGACCTGCCGGCGCCCAAGGCGCGCGGCGCGGTCCTCCGAAGCGCGGAGGATCGCACGGCGGCCGGCCGGCCGGTGCGTCTTTCGGTGGCGGCGACCGAAGGGCCGGTTAGCGTGACGCTCTCCGATCGCGAGGTCGAGCTTTCCTCGGTGACGATCGACGAGGTCGTCCCTGGTCGACTCTCGTCCGTGGTGCTCACACCTCCGGCCTCGGCCGACGGCGTGCTGATCGCGACCGTCTGGAATGAAGCGGGTCGTCCGCTGGCCGAGCGTCTCGTCTACCGGGCGCCCGCGCGCCGGCTGTCGCTGGACCTGGAGACCGAGTCGTCGTCGTACGTGCCCGGCGACCGCGTGACGCTGAACGTGCTGACGCGCGACGAGCGCGGTCGGCCGATCGGCGCGGTGGTGGGGCTGGCCGCGACGGACGACAGCCTCCTCGAGATGATCGAGACGCGCGAGCAGGCGCCGCGCCTGCCGGTGATGGTGCTGATCGAGAACGACGTGCGCGAGCTGGCGGACGCGCACGTCTATCTGGACGAGTCGGATCCCGACGCGCCGCGTGCGCTCGATCTGCTGCTGGGCACCCAGGGCTGGCGCCGGTTCGCGTTCGTCGACCCGCTGAACTTCATCGCGACGCACGGCGACGCGGCCCAGCGGGTGCTCGCGATGCGGCGGCCGAGGCCCATCCCGCTCCAGTCGATGATGTTGGGCGGCGTGGCGAACGGCGTGGTCAAGGTGGCCGCAGCCGTCGAGAGGGAGCCGGACGTGCGCGCTGTGCGCGGTAACGACGGCGAGTGGGCCGAAGGGAAGCAGATGCCCGCGGCGGCGGTGGAGCCGGCCGGGCCGGTGGCGCAGGTTGCCGGCGAGTTGAAGGAGGAGGATCTGGACCGGGCGATTCGGGTGCGCCGCAATGTCGGGCGGCGGATCGCCGCCGCCGAGGCCTGGGCGCCCGAGCCGCCTGCCAACGACATGGTTGCCGTGCGCGTCTACGCGCACCAGGTTCGGCCGGATCGCCAGGCCGGCGATCGCGTGGACTTCACCGAGACGATCTACTGGAACGCGGCGATCCGCACCGACGAGCGCACCGGTCGCGCGACCGTGTCGTTCGATCTCAGCGACAGCGTCACGAGCTTTCGCGTACACGCCGACGGCTTCACCGGAGACGGCGCGCTGGGCAGCCGCTCGACGCTCGTCGAGTCCGTCGAGCCGTTCTACATCGAGCCGAAGATGCCACTCGAGCTCACGTCGGGCGATCTCGTGTCGATGCCGGTCGCCGTGGTCAACGCGACGGACCGCGCGCTCCCGGACGTCTCTCTGAGCGCCACGCTCCCGGGCGTGCGCGTCAGGTCGACGACAGGTGACCGGTCGATCGCGCCCGACGCCCGCGCGCGGCGCATTGTCGAAATCGACACGACCGGCTACGTCGGCGCGGGCGATCTCGTCGTGCAGGCCGACGCCCGGCCGTACCGCGATGCCGTCACCCGGCCGCTGCGCGTCAGGCCGATCGGATTCCCGATCGAGATCGCGCACGGGGGCATGCTGCAGCCGAACGAGACCGTGACCTTCGAGATCGACGTGCCGGAGACCCGCGTCGAGGGCAGCCTGCACAGCCGCATCGCGATCTATCCGACGCCGCTGGCTAACCTCACCGAGGCGCTGGAGCGTCTGATCCGCGAGCCGTACGGCTGCTTCGAGCAGACCAGCTCGACGACCTATCCACTCGTGATGGCGCAGCAATACTTCCTCTCCCACACCGGGGTCGACCCGGAAATCGTCACCCGCAGCGGCGCGATGCTCGAAAAGGGATACCGGAAGCTGGTCGGGTTCGAGTGCACGAAGAAGGGATACGAATGGTTCGGGCAGGATCCGGGCCACGAGGCCCTGACGGCGTACGGTCTCCTGGAGTTCAGCGACATGGCCGAAGTCCGGCAGGTCGATCGCGCGATGCTCGACCGGACCCGCGCCTGGCTGATGGGATCGCGCGACGGCAAGGGCGGGTTCACGCGCAAGCGACGAGCGCTGCACACCTGGATCGCCGACGCGGATTGCTCCAACGGGTACATCACCTGGGCGCTGCTGGAGACCGGTCAGCCGGTCGAGGCGATCCGGCGCGAGATCGACGCGTTTCTCGCGTCGGCCTCGGACAGCCGCAACAGCTACGTGATTGCGCTCGGCGCGAACGTGGCGGCGTCGGCGGGCGACGCCGAAGCGGCGCGCCCGCTCATGTCGCGCCTCGCCTCGCTGCAGGGCGATGACGGATTCGTCGACGGGGCAAGCACGTCGATCGTCGGCAGCGGCGGCGATGCGCTGAAGATCGAGACGACAGCGCTGGCGGTGCTCGCCTGGTTGCACGACGAGTCGTTCGCCGGCTCCGTGGAGCCCGCGATGCAGTGGCTCGCCGATTCCTGCAAGGCCGGCCGATACGGCTCGACGCAGTCCACGGTGCTCGCGCTGCGTGCGATCGTGGCATACGATCGGAGCCGCGCCCATCCGAAGGCCGCGGGCAACCTTGTCCTGAGCGTGGATGGCGATCCGGTCGGCACGCCGATCTCTTTCGACACCGATGCGCAGGGACCGATCGTGCTGGCGGACATCGCGCAGCGACTCGCGCCCGGGCGGCACCAGGTCTCGATCCGGATGAAGGACGGTTCGGCGATGCCCTTCTCGCTTGCGGTCGACTACCACGATCGCAAGCCGGCGTCGTCGCAAAGGTGCCGCGTCGCCCTGGCGGTGTCGCTTGCGGACGACGCGCTCGCCGAGGGCGAGATCACGGAAGCGAACGTCGTCGTCACGGTGCGCGGCGACGAAGCGGTGCCGACGCCGATCGCGATCGTCGGTCTTCCCGGCGGGCTCGAGGTGCGTCACGATCAGCTGAAGGAGCTGGTCGCGGCCGGAACGATCGCCGCGTACGAAGTGCTCGGGCGCGAGGTCGTGCTCTACTGGCGCAGTCTCGAGGCGGGACGGAAGGTCGAGGTCCCGCTCAGTCTCGTGGCCGCCGTCCCCGGTCACTTCACCGCGCCGGCCAGCCGGGCGTATCTCTACTACACCGACGAGCACAAGCACTGGGTGGAGCCGCTCGCGGCGCGGATCAGGGTGAGGGCGCCGGGTCTGACGCGCGTGGGGGGGTAGCCGAAGCGGCCACACTTCGGATGCCTGATGGAGGTTGCCCGCGCGCCCGCGAGCGCGTTGGGATGCGATGTGCGATGCGGAGATCGCGGCCGTCGAGCGCACCCCCCTCTTGCAGCAGGAGCCGTGCATACAATGTGAGGACGATGTCCGACTCCGTCCATGCTTCTGCGCCGGCGCGCGACCTGCGCCACCTGCTGGCCTCGGTGCGGCGCGGTGTGGTCCGCGCGTGGGTCGTGACGGCGCTGTGCGGGCCTGCCGGCGTAGCGCTGTTGACGCTCCTCGCGGCGGTCGTCGTGGATCGGATGCTCGTGCTGCCGGCGTCAATGCGCATGGTCCTGCTCGGCGCAGTGATCGTGCTGCCCCTGCTCGTGCTCCGCCGCGCGGTGCGGCGCCGTCCCGAGACGTCTGACGAGGAGCTGGCACTTCAGGTCGAGCACCGCCATCCCGGTCTGAATAACCTTCTGATCAACAGCCTGCAGCTGGGCCGCGACGGCGCGGCGCACGATGCGGGGCTGGTCGAGGCGCTGCAACGCGAGGCGGGGCGGATGGCAACTGCGATCAGGCCGGCCGGGGCCGTCGATCGGCGCGGTCTGCGGATTGCCCTCGGCGCCTGCGCGGCGGGCGGACTCATCGTGCTGGCGATGTTCGTCTTCGACGCCGACGCGCTCGGCACCGGCCTGAACCGCGTGCTGCTTCCCTATGCCGACAACACGCTGACGCGCATCGCGGACGTGACGCCGGGCGACGTGGACGTGCTGAACCATGAAGCTCTGGAGGTCAGCGCGACGATCGAAGGACGCGTGCCGACCCAGGCCACGCTCCGGTGCGTCGACGACGACGGACGGCGCACGAGCATGACCATGAGTGCCGCGTCGAGCGAGGTGCCCGATCGCCTGGTGGTCACGCTGGATCGCGTCGACGCCGGCGGCCGTTACCGAATCGAGGCGGGCGACGATCGCTCCGAATGGTTCGCGATTCGCGTGCACGAAAGGCCTTCAGTCAAAAGAGTCACGGCGACGATCGAGCCGCCGGACTACATGAAATCGCAGGTCGGGTCGAAGGGCAGCAGCCAGAAATCTGCCATGGTGCGCCAGGTCGATCGCACCGTGTCCGCCGTCGTCGGGTCGAAGGTGCGGCTCGAGATCGAGGCCGCGGACGCCGAACGGGTCGCGGACGGCCGGCTCGTGAAGCGCGACGGGAGCGTGGCGCCGCTCACGTTTGCCGACGGGGCCGCTCGTTTCGCGTTCACCGTCGAGCAGGCGGAGCACTTCATGATCGAACTCCGCAGTGCGGCGGGATTCGACGGCGCGCCTTACCGCTACGACGTGCTCCCGACGGCGGACCGCGTCCCGGTGGTCGAATTCGTCGAGCCCGCACAGGATCCGATCGTCGCGATCGACTCGATCCTGACGCTGGTGATCCGCGCCGCCGACGATTTCGCGGTGCGCGAGTTGCAGCTCGCCGTGGTCGATCCATCGGGCGACGACGTCGCCGTGCCGCGCATCGTCCAGCGCTGGGCGTCGACGCGTGCCGATGCGCAGGTCAACCACCAGGTCGCGATCAGGGTCGCCGAGTTAGGGCTGAGCGAAGACCGCGCCGTGGCGCTGCAGGCACTGGCCTTCGACTTCCGGCCGGAGGCGCCGGCGGGCCGCTCTCGCGTGCTGACGTTGAGGCTGGGCGGTGACAGCGCGGACGGCGCGAGTGATGCGGCGCTGATCGCGCTCGATGAGCTGATCGCGCTGCAGCGGACCAACATCGAGCAGACGCGTCGCGCCATCGACGAGGGCGCGCCCGCGGCGCTGCTCGAGGCGATCACCGCAAGACAGGAGCAGTTGCGGCGGCGGGCGCTCGAGATGAGCCGGCCCCTGGCGGATGACGAGCCGGCCGAGCCGACGGTGACGCAGCGCCACCTCGGCCAGCTCGCCGACACCCTGATGGTGCTGGCGATCGAGCAGTTTCGGACCGCGTCGTCGGCGCGCCGGCCGTCGGCATCACTCGGCGCCGCGCTGCAGACGGAGCGATCCATCCTGCTCGCCCTGACGCTGGCGGCGGCCCGGCAGGAGGATGCGCTGAACGACCAGCCGCATCGCCGTATCGCGCAGATCCTCGACGAGCTCATCGCGCGGCAGAAGACCCTGGCCGAGGAGACGGGCGCCCGCTCGGGCAGCGCCGACGCGCTGTCGACGCGACAGCGCATGCTGGGCCGCACGGTCGCCGGTCTGCGGCGCCGGCTGAGCCGGGCGTCCGAGCGCGGCGCAGGCGGCGACGACGGGATGGCCGCCCGGTACGGTGCGATGGCGCAGGCGCTCGACGAGCGACGGGTGCGCGCGGGCATGCTCGTCGCGGCCGATGAGCTGACGCGGTCGTCGTTCGACGGCGCGTCGGCGCGACAGCAGAAGGTGATCGAGGATCTGCTGCACGTGCGCAGCCTGCTGCGCGACGCGCAGCTCGCATCATCGAAGAAGCAGGTCGAGCAGACGGCCGACCAGATGTCGGCAACGGTCGAGAAGCTCGAGCGCATGGAGCAGGTTCAGAAGGCCATCACCGAGGTGGCGGAGCAGCTGCGGCAGAACGCGGACCTGACGGAGGGGCGGCAGACCGTGCCCGAGGATCTCGACGAGCTCGAGGACGCGCGGCAGAACATGGCCGAAGCGGTCGAGCAGCTCATCGAGGACATGCACCTGCTGCCGGAGATGTCGGCGAGCAACGACCTGCTCGAGGAGATGGCCGAGATCTACGAGGACATCGTGCAGGCGGAAGGCAGCGAGAGCGAGCCGATCAGCGAGATCGCGGTCGACCGGGACGAGGGGCTGCTCGCGACGATCCGCGAGATGCAGAAGCAGATGACCGAGCGGATGGCCGACATGGAGATGTGGCTCATGGACAAGCCCGACCAGACGCGGTGGAAGCAGGAGAGCTTCGACCGCGACGAGCTCGGGAAGATCCCGCTCGGCGATCTGCCCGACGCGCTCGAGGACATCGTCGGCGACCTTCTCGAGCAGTCCGAGCAGCTCAGCGCGGAGGCGGAGGACTCGGCAAGCAACGCCGCGATCCCGGACGCGCCGATGGGATGGGACATCGCCGACGGGCCGATGCCGAGCTGGTCGGCCAAGGGCAAGAGCGGCAACGACAAGCCCAACGCGAACGAGCAGGTCGGCCGCAGCGGTTCGGGCCGGCAGGGCAAGAGCTCGGGCGAGATCGTCGGCGACACGGTCAAGGCGCTGAAGGGCGCCGAGGTCGAGGCGCGCCGGACGCAGGACGGGTTCCAGTCGGGCGCGCTGCGGGAGGAGGATCCGGGCGCGATGGACGTCAAGGCGACCGGTGGCGGCAAGATGGCCGGCACGAGCGACACGCAGGGGATGACGGGCAACGCGCCGCCGCGCGACGAGCTCGCGTATCGGCGCCTGCAGGGGCGACACGATCAGCTGAAGGAGGATGTCGAGACGGTGTATTCGAAAGCGCGCCTGCTGCGCCTGCCGACGGGCACGCTCGATCGCGCGCTGCTCGAGCTGGACGTCGCGTCACGGCGCCTCGAGGCGGGAGATCTTTCGGGTTTCGCCCGGGGCCAGCAGCAGGTGGCGCGAGCGTTGGCGCAGACGCGGAGCAGGCTGGCGGGCAAGGCACCTCTGATCGGGGCCGCGTCGGGTGATGCGGACGATGCGAAGGTGCAAGGCGCGACGGCCGAGCCGGTGCCGGAGGAGTACGAGCAGGCGGTGGCGCGGTATCTGAAGCGCATCGCGGAGTGAGCGGGGGGCCGGGTTTCGGGTCGTTCGGGCGTCGACCCGTATCTCTGCGGTTCCAGTGATCAGATCGCGGTCATGGCATTCGACCCGCGGGCTCACGCCGCGCGGGTGGACCGCGCACAGAACATCATGGGGCCCGCGGCGCATCGCGCGCCGTCGGCCTCCCCGGTCGTCGATCCGCCCCCCCCTCCGCCCGATAACCGCGCACATCTCCCGATCCGCGCTCACCTCGCCGCTTCCCGGCTCCGATAGTGATCAATGAGTCGTTTCAGGGGCTTTCCACCGCATCTTTCGGGGGTAGTGAATGGGCTGCGTCTATTCCGGGGGCCGCAGGCGCCGGGTCATCGGACCCTGGATCTTCGCCGGCGGCGTCAGTCTTCTTCTGCTCGCTGGCGGCTGCGGCGACACCGAGCAGGTCCGCCGCAACAGCGCGCTCGTCGCGTTCGAGAGCGGCCTGTTTCAGCGCGCGCTCGAGTTGGCCGACGCCGAGCTCGCGACGCAGCCCGATCACCGCGACTTGCTGCGCCTCAAGGCCGGGTCCGAGCGACAGCTCGGCCTGATGGATGCCTGCCATGCGACGTGGCAGCGGATGCTCGAGATCGAGCCGGACGACGCCGATGTGCGGGTCGAGCTCGTGCGCTGGTGCTGGGCGCGCCTCGAGATGCTCGACCGCCGCACGGCGCGTGCCGATCGCAAGGTCGCCGAGAAGATCGAGAGGGTCGAGCGGACCGGCCTCGACCAGGCGGAATGGTACGAAGGGCGCTCGGACGGCAGGTCCGAAGCGTCCTACATCCGTGCCCGGATCGCCGATCACCGCCTCGAGCGACTGCAGCGCCGTCGCGAGGCGCAGCGCATGACGCTCGGCCACGACCCGCTCGGCGTCGAGAGTGGCCCCGCCGGCGAGGACGAGCTCGACTCCAGCATCGATTCCATGCGGCGCCGTCGCGACGAGCTGCTGTCCGTCGCGCTCGAGGCCGATCCCTTGCACTTTCCTGCGGTCGAACTGCAGGCCCGCGTACTCACCGAGGAGGCCAGATGGGCGAAGTTCTGGGCGTTCGCCCGGCCCTACGCGAATCGGGTTCTGCCGGACTCGACAGTGTGGACGCTCGTCGGCGGCATCGTGGCCACGCCCGACGCGGTCGCGCCCCGGCACGAGCGTCTCGACATCGGCTGGCAGATCCACGAGGCGCATCGTGAGAACCCGACCGGCAGCGCGCGATGGCTCGCGTCCGGCGCGCGGCTGCATCAGCTCGCCGACCAGTGGGATCTCGCTGCGCCGCTGATCGTTCGCGCGCTGGAGATCGAGCCCGGCAACGACTTCTGGAAGTACGAGCAGGCGCGCAATTATTTCGGGCGCAAGAACTACCGGGAGGCGGTGGCAGTGCTCAAGCCGCTCTACCACCGCATCGGCGACGTGACGCTCAGGGTGCTTTACGCGAACGCGCTCGAGAAATCCGGCGCCCACCGCCAGGGCCGCGCGGTCATTCGCGAGGTGCTCAGCCGGGATCCGGGCAACGTGCTGGCCCGCGAGACGATGCTGCGCTTCATGGCCGAGCAGGGTCAGCTTGCCGACGCGGAGTCGGACGTGTTTGACTATGCGCAGCTCCGGTCGGGCGACGCGCGGGCGACTCTGATCGCCATGCACTACCACCTGGCGCGGGGGCGGCTCGATCACACGCTGCGCCTCCTGGAGGAGGTCGAGAAGATCGAGCCGCTCGGGCCCGACCACCTGCGCCTGCTGGTCGAGGGCTATTTCAAGCTGGAGATCGCCGAAAAGGCCGTCGAATACGCGCGGCGGCTTTCCGAGCTGGAGCCCGGGCGCCACGAGACGCGGATGCTCCTCGCCGAGGCGCTGGTGATGGGCGGCGAGCACGAGTCGGCGCGGGCCCTTATCGAGCAGGTGCGCGGCGGGTTGCCGGCGCCGCCCCCGGTTGATCGGATGATGGCGCGCCTCCACCTCAAGTGCGGGCACTATCGCCAGGCGATCGATCTCTCGAGCGCGGTCGTGCGCGAGGATCCCGCGGACGCGGCCGCTCGGCATCTTCTGGCGCAGGCGCTGGCCGCGACGGGTCAGGCCGAGGAGGCGATCGACCAGCTCGAAGCCGTGCTCGAGGCGCATCCCGCCGACGCTGCGGCGCACGCGCTGCTCAACCGCTTTTACCAGTTCCTGGGCGACGCCCCCCGCGCCGCGCACCATCTCGCGCAGATCGACCCGGAAGAGATCGACGAGCACGTCAGCCCGGTGCTGGCCGCCCAGCTAGGGCTTCGGGAAGGTGACCTGGAACGCGCGCTTTCGATCTGCAACCTGGCGCTGGCGGCGGGCCATCCCGATCCGGCGATCCACCTGTTCCTGGCGCGCATCTACAGGCATCGCCAGGACACGTCGCGCGAGGAGCTGCACCTGCGCTCGCTGCTCTACCTGCGGCCGCGCACCCCGCTCGTGTACGCGCTGATCGCGCGCTTCTACATCGAGCAGAATGATCCCGAGCGCGGCATCACGCTGATCGAGGACCAGAAGAACCGCGCGGCAGTGCCCGCCGCGCTCGCTCTGGCGCGGCTTCTCGCCCATGCGGGCATGGAGCACTCCGGGTTGCGACGGCTCGAAGCCGTGTTCGAAGAGCAGGTCCGCAAGGGCTCGGCGCAGGCGCTGAAGATCGCCGATGCGATCGCGGCGATTCATCTGAGTCCCGAGATGGACGCCCCGGATGCGGCGCGAAAGGCGTACGACCGGCTCATCGAAGCGGACGTGTTCGCCGCTGCCGCGCAGTTCCGCAAGATCATGATGATCGCCGACGATCTGAAACGATCCGAGCTCGTCGCGCGGCTCGGCGCCCTCGGCCGCGCGCTGACCGACGAGAAGCGCCGGCTGCGGCAGGCGGTCATAGAGCAGCTCATCCGGCTCGACGCGCGGGACGAGTCGATCGGGCTGATCGACCACTGGATCGGCATCTCGGGCGAGACCACCGCGCTGCTGCGGGCGAAGGGCGCGCTCGAGCTGGCCGACGGACGGATCGCGCCGGCGATCGCAACGTATCGGCAGGCACTCGAGACGGCGCCGTCCAACCTCCACCTGCGTCGCCGGCTGGCCCAGGCCTACGAGCGGGCCGGCGACCACCCGGCGGCGCGCGACGTGTACCGCGGCGGCGACGTCATCGACAACGGAGCGCGCATGCTCCTCCTGGCGGAGCTCGCGCGCATGTACGATCGGCTCGGACTGCACCGGACGGCCCGCGCGACGTTCGAAGCGATGGAGCGGCTCGGCGACCTGCGCGATCACGCGATTCTGTACGCCGTCGCGTCGAATCACGAGCGTCTCGGCCGGCATGACCTGGCGCGGGAGCGACTGGCGTCGATTCCCTCCGGCGCGGCGGACTACGTGCCGGCGCAGATCCGTCTCGCCTGGCTCGAACAGCGCGACGGGCTGACGAAGGACGCCGCCGGCCGGCTCTCGGCGCTGGTGAGGGCCACCGACGATCACGACGCGATCGTGCGCCATTTCCTGGCTGCGCTGTCGGACGCGCCCGGCCTCTCGGCACAGTTCGGCGCCGTGGCCGGGGCGCTCGAAATCGAAATGATCGCGCCGAAGCGACGACACGAATGGATGCGCACGGCCGTGCGCGCGGCCGCGAACCGCCACGACTGGCCGGCGGTGCTGACGGCGCTGCTGCGGATGGACCGGGAGCGCCCCGGCACGCTCAGCGTGATGGCCGCGCGCGTCGCGGTGCTCGCGCATCTCGGGCGCAGGGAGATGGCGATCGAGCTGTGGCATGCGCAGCCGAAGCTGCAGTCGTCGCCGGTTGGACACCTGCTCGCGACGACGCTGGAGCTGGAGGCGCCGGCCGATTCCGTCGGGAACGCGGTCAGCGCCTACTTCGCGGCGATGGCTGACGGGCAGGTCGATGCCGCGCAGGAAGCCGGCGGTCGAATCCGTTCGGGCCAGTACATGTACGGAGCGGACATGATTGCCGCGGCCGAGGGCGCGGCGGCGCGGACGGCGCACCGTCGCGCCCTGCTGCGCCGACTCGGTCTCGCCGTCGTCTGTCTCGAGGTGGGGCTGCCGCAACTGGCCGAGCTGATCGGGATCGGGGTGATGCGCGAGGCGCCGGATCTGGCACTCGGGCACGGCGTCTTTGCGCTGGCCGTGCACCGGCAGGATCGTTCGATCTATTCGGCGTTCTCGGAAGTCCTGGGACGCATTCCGGATCCGGTGACTGGCGGCGCGATCGCGCTGCATCTGCGCGCGGTCGCGCGCTCGACCGGCAATGATCACGAGGGAGCGATTGCCGACTTGCAGGCCCTGCTCTCGCGTGAGCCGGAGAACGCGCACGTGCACTTCCTGCTGACCCAGATCCTGCAGGTGGCGGGGCAAGTCGAGCACGCCGTGCCGTACTGGAGGCGGCTGATCGAGTCGAACGGCCCTTACAGCATCGTTGCGGCGAACAACAGCGGATACTTCATGGCTCAGCTCGACGACCGTCACGTGCCGGCGGCGCGGCGAACCCTGCGCGACGCGGTCAGCGCGGCCCCGAACAACGCTTCACTGCGGGACACGCTCGGATGGATCGAGCACCTCGCGGGCAACGACGAGGAGGCCCGCGCGCACCTGCAGCACGCAGTGGCCGCGCGGCCGGACGATCTGGAGACTCACTATCACCTTGGGGTGGTGTACGCGGCGACGGACGAGCCGTCGATGGCTCGGGCGCATCTCGAGCACGTCATCCTCGGGTGCGAAGATGAGGCGCTCCTCGACAGGGCGCAGGAAGCGCTGAGCGCGATGGAGCAGTGAGGTAAAGGATCCGGCGTCGGGTCAGCGGGCGCGACGCTGGATGCTCAGCCCGAGCAGGCTCAGGCAGATGCCGGTCAGCGTCGCCGTGACCGGCTCGGGGGCCGACGGTGAGGTCTGGATCTCGAAGCGACCCCAGTTGACGTTGTCGACGGCGCCCGATCCGCCCATGTAGATCTCGACGCGATCGAACTGCTGCGGGACGTTGCCCTGGTGGAAGCTGATCGGCGAGATGCGATTGATCGTGTTGTTGCCGAAGATCGCACCTTCGGTGTTCTGAAAGTCCATGAACGAAACCTGGCCGACCGGGTTGTTGCCGAGCATGAACGAAGCGAAGTGCCCGTTCTCGTCGGCGCCCTCGATGTCCACGAGGTCGAAGCCGAACTCGGTGATCGGATCGTCGAAGTCGAAGAAGATCGATCCGGCGGGGCGTTCGCCTTCGTCGTCGGAGTTCACGGTGTTGTCGCTCGGCGGATTCAGATCCTCGTGCTCGTGGATGATGATCATCCTGCCCATCTCGGTGTTCGTGGGCAGGTTGCCGCCGGCCCAGGGCGGGCCCTGGAGATCGACGTCGGGCGACCCGGTCCGGTCGGAGTCGTACACGGCGATGATCTCGAACGAAGTGTTGACGTTCTCGCCCGTGATCGTGACATGATCGAGCGACAGCGCCGTGACTACAGCTGGCAGTTCAACTACCTGGGCGCCGATCCGAATACTTTCGACGACGCGATGCGGATGGGCATCGCCCGTGGCAGCACGGCGCGCTTCCTTGCGGCGCAGTCCGGCCAGGCCTTCTCCAGCGCCAGCGGCACCCTGGCGCGCATGAGGCACGCTTCCCGCAGGGGAAGAGATGTGCGGAGCGACTTCACGCCGGACGAGCGGCGGTCGATGGGGGGCTCGGACGATCCGGAAGATGATGATCGCAGGCCCTCGTAACCGAGGGCGCCGACGCGCCGGACGTCGCGGCGGGTGACGCCCCGCTACCATGACCGGGCATGGTGCTGTCATGGTTTCGCAACCGCCGTCGACGCAGAATCTGCGCCCAGCCGTTTCCGGAACCGTGGCAGGAGGTGCTCGATCGCGACGTCGAGCACTACCGGCGGCTCGGCGTGGAGGAGCAGTCGAAGCTGCGCGACGATCTGCGCGTGCTGGTCGCCGAAAAGACCTGGACCGGCATCGATGACCTGGTGGTCACCGACGAGATGAAGGTCAACGTTGCGGCGCAGGCGAGCCTGCTGCTGCTCGGTTTCGAGCACGACTACTTCTCGCGGACGAGCGAGATCATCCTTCACCCGAGGAGCTACAAGGCCGCCCTGCGGTATCGTCAGGGCGCGGTGATCGTCGAGTCGTCGCCGCACCACCTGGGACAGGCTTATTACCGAGGGCCGGTGGTCCTGTCGTGGACGGCCGCGCGGGCGAGCGGGCGCGACGAGGACGACGGGCGCAACGTCGTTCTTCACGAGTTCGCGCACAAGCTCGACATGGCCGACGACCTGTCGGACGGCACGCCGGTGCTGCACAGCCGCGCCGCGTACCGCGACTGGGTGAAGGTGATGTCCCTCGCGTTCAACGAGCTTCGCGACCGGACCGACCGGGGTCGGGCGACGCTGCTCGACAAGTACGGCGCGAGCAACGAAGCGGAATTCTTCGCGTGCGCGACGGAGTGCTTCTTCGAGAAGCCGCGCCGGTTGCGGGAGCGACATCCGGACCTGTACGACGTGCTGCGGCAGTTTTACCGGCAGGATCCGGAGGTACGGATGGAGAGAAGGGTGGAGGGGGCGTAGCCGTGGCCTCGCCCCGTAGCCGAAGTCGCCAGACTTCGGATCGGCTGCGGTATCGAGGGGGGGCATCTGTATTCTGGCGAAATCAGCTACGAGGGCGGGACGATTCCGCCGTTGACAGCACACGAGCTTTTCGTAGATTGCTGACGGCGAGAACGGGATCCGGAAAATCCGGGTGCCGCCGGTTTCGTGTTGGGCGCACGAGATCCGATCGACGGTGACGAAGCACAAGGGGCAGCCATGATGGCATCTTCCGGGCGATTAGTCGGATTGAGCGGCGCGGTTCTTGCGCTTTGCTGGTTCTGTAGCGGCTCCAGCGCCGACGGGCTGAATTGGGCGCTCCATCCTGATCCCGTCATGGGGCCTCCCGACGCCGTCATTGGCGGGCTCAGCGTGCTGAAGGACGGGAGCACGTTCAGGACCTGGCACGACCATGGCGGCCCTGGCCAGGAACGCATCATGCACAACACTTCAGGAGACGGGGTCACATGGGGCGCGTCGGCCGAGGTGTACCAGCCCTCAGGAACGAACGATGCCACGCCCAAGGTGCGCATGCGGAACGGCATGTTTCATATGTGGGTGGGTTCGGTTTCCGGGAGCGGTGTGAATTATGCGACGTCTGCGGATGGGCTTTCATGGCAATCGGTAGGGAACGTACCGCTGCTGGGAAGCGCTTACACGGTGCTTGCGGACCCCAGCGGTTTCGAGGCCTGGTACGGCGGCACCGGGATCGGCTATCGCTATGCGACCTCGTCGGACGGACTCAACTGGCAGGACGAAGGCCTCGCGATGCCATTGGGTGAGTTTCCATACGAGCAGGCTTCGGCATACCTCGACGTGGTCAAGGCCGACGGGTTCTATCACATGTGGTATTCCGCACATTCCGGATCGGGGCCCAACCGCCTCGCCTACGCGCGGTCGCGGGACGGCAGATCGTGGCAGAAACTCGGCCTGGTCAACGGACTCGACGCGGTCTCAGATATATCCACCCCTTCCGTGATCGCGGATGGAGACCTGTTCAAGATCTGGTTCCTGCGCGACGGCGGCGGGAACAACGCCTTCTACGCGACGGCCGAGATACCGGAGCCTGCGACATTGCCGATCCTCGCAGCGTTGACGCTCGTCGGCCGCAGGCGGCGCCACTAACCACGCATCCACTGTGATCTCTCCGTGCCGTTGCGAGAGGTCCATCCGCATCCATCCACGCTCCCCTCATCCCCGATCGCGCGCGACGTTCTCCAGGCACTGGCAGATCAGCGCCGTCCATCCGGTCTGGTGGCTCGCGCCGCACCCGCGACCCGTATCGCCGTGGAAGTACTCGTGAAACAGCAGCAGGTCACGGAAATGTGGATCTTCGGCATACCGCGCCTCGTCTCCGGCAGCCGGTCTCCGACCACGCTCATCCGGCATGAACAGCTTCACGAGCCGTCGGTTCAGCTCCGCGGCCACCTCGTGCAGCGTCATCTCGTGGTCTGACCGGGTGGGGCAGGGCACCTTGAACGCATCGCCGTAGAATCGGTGATAGCGCTCGAGCGCCTCGATGAGCAGGTAGTTGATCGGGAACCAGATGGGGCCGCGCCAGTTGCTGTTGCCGCCGAACATCGCCGAACTCGACTCTCCCGGCTCGTATCGCACCAGGTGATCTTCATCATGCAGTCGCAGCGCGAACGGCTCATCGGCGTGCACGCGGGAGAGCGAGCGGATGCCGTACGGCGAGAGGAACTCGCGCTCGTCCAGCAGGTAACGCAGCACCCGGCGCAGGCGCGGCTGCGACGGGATGGCGAGCAGGTAGCCGTCGTTTCGCTGCTGCATGAAGCTCGTCTGTCCGATCAGGTCCTCCCGGTACCGAAGAAACCAGTCCATCCGCTTGCGAAAGCCCGGCAGTCGCTCGATCAGGTCCTGTGCGATGAACTCGACGGCGCACAGCGGGATCAGTCCCACGATCGATCGCGCGCGCAGCGGCACCGCGTTCTGACCGAGATGAAGCTGGTCGTGGTAGAAGCCGTCCTGTCCGTCCCAGAGACCGGTGCCGCCCAGGTGGTTCATCGCGTCGGCGATCTGGACGAAGTGCTCGAAGAACTTGCTGGCCATGTCCTCGTAAGTCGGATCGTCACGGGCGAGTTCGAGCGCGATTGACAGCATCGTGCCGCAGAAGAACGCCATCCACGCGGTGCCGTCGGCCTGCTCGAGGATCTCGCCGCCCGGCAGGGGGCGGTTGCGGTCGAAGACGCCGATGTTGTCCAGACCGAGGAAGCCGCCGGAGAACAGGTTGTTGCTTTCCGGATCCTTGCGGTTCACCCACCAGGTGAAGTTCAGCAGCAGCTTCTGGAACGCGCTGGCGAGAAACCGGCGGTCGCGCCGGCCGGGCGGGCCGGTCATCTTGTAGACGCGCCAGCAGGCCCACGCGTGCACGGGCGGGTTGACGTCGGAGAGATTGAACTCGTATGCCGGGATCTGCCCGTTCGGGTGCATGTACCATTCGCGCAGGAACAGCAATAGCTGCTGCCGCGCGAACACCGGGTCGATGCGCGCGAACGGAATCATGTGAAAGGCGAGGTCCCACGCCGCGAACCAGGGGTACTCCCACTTGTCTGGCATCGACAGCACGTCACGCACGTACAGGTGCGTCCACTCGTGGTTTCGCCCGCGCCGTCGCGACGCCGGCGGGGCGGGCGACCCGGGATCGCCCTGCAGCCAGTCGGTCACGATGTAGTGATAGAACTGCTTCGTCCAGAGCAGACCCGCGCTCGCCTGCCTGGCCACGCGGCGTTCCTCGGCATCCAGACGGGCGGAGAACCGGTTGGCGTAAAAGGCGTCCGCCTCGCTGATGCGCTGCTCGAACGTCCGGTCGAATTCAGCGCCCAGGCCTCGGTCGGCGCCGGATGCGCCATCCGTTTCTGTCAGGCGCAGCTTGACGGTCACCTCGCCGCCCGATTCGACGTCGCACCGGTACCACGCGGCGACCTTCGTGCCGATGGCATTGACGTTCACCGCGTCCGTCTCACCCCTGGTGACGCGCCGCCCGATCGCGTCCTTCGTGTAAGGATTCGCCTCGTCAATGCCGTACAGTCGGCGGGCGTTCGTTTCGTTCTCGGTGAACAGCATCGCGGGCGAAGCGCCGCCGGCATCAGGTCCTGCATGGAGCACGAATCGTCCCAGCGTCTCGTGCTCTGCGTCGATCGTGCCTGACCCGGTCTGCCGCATGGACGGCTTCCGCATGACGCCTTCGTGCCGGCATCCCCATGTCCACGTGTTGCGAAACCACAGGGTCGGAAGCAGGTGAAACGTCGCGGCCTCCGGACCTCGGTTAACCACCTTGATGCGGATGAGCACGTCGTTCGGACCGGCCTTCGCATACTCCGCGAAGACGTCGAAATACCGATCCTCGTCGAACACGCCCGTTTCGAGTATCTCGAACTCGGGCCGGTCGCGACCCCGCCTGCGGTTCTCCTCGACGAGGCGCGAATAGGGAAAGGGCGCCTGGGGATACTTGTACAGCCCCTTCAGATAGGAGTGCGTCGGCGTGGCGTCGAGGTAGTAGTAGAGCTCCTTGACGTCCTCGCCGTGATTGCCTTCGGCGTTGGTCAGGCCGAACAGTCGCTCCTTGAGGATCGTGTCGCGGCCGTTCCACAGCGACAGCGCGAAGCAGAGCCGGCACTGGCGATCACAGATGCCGAGCAGGCCGTCCTCGCCCCACCGGTAGGCGATGCTGCGCGCGTGATCGTGCGGCACGTGATCCCAGCACGCGCCTTCGGCGGAGTAATCCTCCCGCACGGTGCCCCATTGACGCTCGGCGAGATACGGCCCCCAGCGCTTCCAGTTGCGCGACCGCGACGCGTCCTCCTCGAGGCGTTGCGCCTCGGCGTCCCGCGGTGTGCTTTCGAACGCCCGGAAACCATCACGGCCTTCGCTCATGCGCCTCGATCGTATCAGAGTCGTGGAGGGCGGAGTTCCCGCGGTGCCACGGAACTACAGATCACGGAACTACAGATCACGGAACTACGGATCTCGGTAGAACACGGCAAGCCATACGGTCGGCTCGTCGGCGGAAGTCCACTCGACCCGGTGACGCCGGTGGGCCGGGATGTTGATGAAATCGCCAGGCCCCATCTCGACGCGTTCGTCGTCCTGGAAGCGCAACATGGCACGGCCCCGCAGCACGACGACCCATTCGTGCTCGGCCTGGTCGTACCAGAGACCCTCGGGCGAGGACTGGCCGGTCGACACGATGCGCTCGATCCGCGCATCCGGTGCGTCGATCAGGATTTCCGCGAGCTCTTCGCGCGCCTGGTCCGGAACGTTGCTGAACAGATTGCCCATGGCGTCTCACCGGTTGTCACCCGTCGTTCGGGTGGCATTATATTGATCGAATGTCGCAGTCCGATGGAATGACCTACGCCCCCAGGGGCAGGCCCGACCCGGTCTGTGCACCAGGGGAGTTCCCTTTCGCCGCCGTCGCGCTCGAGCACGGCCACATCCACGGAATGTGCAATGGGCTGACGGAGGCGGGGGCGACGCTGAAGTGGGTATGGGACCCCGATCCGGCGAAAGTGGCGAGGCTCCGCGCGCAGCACTCCGAGGCGCAGGCGGCGCGAAGCCTGGACGAGGTGCTGGACGATCCGCAGGTGCGGCTCGTCGCGGCGGCGGCGATCCCGTCGCAGCGATGCGATCTCGGATTGCGGGTGATGGACGCGGGCAAGGACTACTTCACCGACAAGGCGCCGATGACGACGCTCGACCAGGTGGAGGCCGCGCGTGCGAAGGTCGCCGAGACCAGCCGCAAGTACGCGGTCTACTACAGCGAGCGCCTCCACGGCGACGCGGCGATGTACGCCGGTGATCTCGTCGAGCAGGGCGCGATCGGTCGGGTGGTCCAGGTCATCGGCACCGGGCCGCACCGCCTGACGCCCGACAGCCGGCCCGAGTGGTTCTTCCGCCACGAGAACTACGGCGGCATCCTCTGCGATATCGGCAGCCACCAGATCGAGCAGATCCTCTTCTACACCGGCGCAAGCGACGCGCGGGTTCTGCACAGCAAGGTCGGCAACTACCGTTACAAGCAATACCCGGAGCTTGACGACTTCGGGGACGCGACCCTCCTCGCCGACAACGGCGCGACCGGTTACTTCCGCGTCGACTGGCTGACGCCAGACGGATTGCGCACCTGGGGCGACGGACGGACTTTCCTGTTGGGCACGCACGGCTATATCGAGATGCGCAAGTACATCGACGTCGCGCGCGACGGCGGCCAGGACCAGCTCTTCCTCGTCAACGACGAGGGGGAGCGCCACTTCGCGCTGGCCGGCAAGGTCGGTTTCCCGTTCTTCGGGCGCCTCGTTCTCGACTGCATGAACCGCACCGAGCATGCGATGACCCAGGTCCACGCGTTCAAGGCGGCCGAACTGTGCATCCAGGCTCAGGACCAGGCGCTGCGCGTCGAGTCGTGATGCGATCCGGTCCGATCAGCGGCGGTGCATACCGAATTCTCAGTCATAGAGCATGGCGATCGTCATCACGGCACCGATCGCGGCGGCGTACTGGCTTGTGAGCCTGTTGTTGTGGATCGACGCCGATGCCCCGATACCGCTGCACGCGAGCGACATTATGATGGGCACCATGGTACGTCCTGACGGAGTCGTCAAGCGTAAGCGAGATGGCTCCTGCTGTATCGAGCTAGCGGGTGCAAGTCCCGCCACGGTAAGCGCCGGAGCGC